>JBCBCG010000093.1:0-16287 GCA_038530925.1 Pseudomonadota bacterium | reverse complement strand
CAAAAGCCGTTATAGATCAGCTCGGCATAGCGCGGCATCAGCTCGTCTTTCAGATGCGCGGCGCCGCGGTCGAGGGTGATGGACTCGATCCCGCGATGCGCTTCGAGCAGGATCGTCCCGCCCGGCGTCTCATAGATCCCGCGGCTCTTCATGCCGACGAAGCGCCCTTCCACGAGATCGAGCCGCCCGACGCCATGCTTGCCGCCGAGCCGGTTCAGCTCAGTCAGCAGCGCCGCCGGCGAGAGCGCATGTCCGTTCACGGACACGGCATCGCCGCGCTCGAAGCCGATCTCGATGATCTCGGGCGCGTCCGGCGCCGCTTCGGGATGCGTCGTGCGCTGATAGACGTAATCGGGAGCCGGCTGGCTCGGATCCTCCAGCACTTTGCCCTCGCTCGAAGTGTGCAGGAGATTGGCGTCGACCGAGAAGGGCGCCTCGCCGCGCTTGTCCTGCGGCACCGGCACTTGATGCGCCTCAGCCCATTCGATCAGCTTGGTGCGGCTGGTGAGATCCCATTCCCGCCAGGGCGCCACCACGCGGATGTTCGGCTCGAGCGCATAGGCGGAGAGCTCGAAGCGCACCTGATCATTACCCTTGCCGGTGGCCCCATGGGCGATGGCGTCCGCGCCGGTCGCGCGCGCGATCTCCACCAGCCGCTTGGAGATGAGCGGTCGCGCGATCGAGGTGCCGAGCAGGTACAGCCCTTCGTAAACCGCATTGGCGCGGAACATCGGAAAGACGAAGTCGCGCACGAACTCCTCGCGCAGATCCTCGATATAGATCTCTTGAATGCCTAAGAGTTCGGCCTTACGCCGCGCCGGCTCCAGCTCCTCGCCCTGGCCGAGATCGGCGGTGAAGGTCACCACCTCCGCGCCAAGCTCGCTTTGCAGCCATTTCAGAATGATCGATGTGTCGAGCCCGCCGGAATAGGCGAGCACGACTTTCTTCGGCGGATCGGTCTTCAGCGTGGAGGTCGGCAGCAAGGACATCAGGCGCTCTTAATCTGAGAGGAGAACGCCCTGTTCCTATCGTCTTTTCCGCGCGGCGCCAGCCTGTCCTCACGCCGCGGAGGGGGCGCTGGGCGGCGCGCTTAGCGTCGCCGCCGCGCTGGGGCGGCGATGATCCGACAGCGCCTCTTGCAGCCAGAAGGCGCGGATCACGAGGTAGAGCGTCACTGCGTTGAGCATATGCCACCAGTAATGCGTTCCGAGCGGCGAGCCGTTCCAGACGAACCAGTCGCAAGTGGGCTTATCGAGGCTGCGCAGCGTCAGCGAAACGGTGAACACCGCCGCCGCGTAGAGCAGCATGCGTCCAGCGGCCGCTTGATCCGGCCGCACGGCGCGGTGGAGCACGCCGCCGCTGAGCGCGAGCGTCAGCCAGGCGGCGCCGTAGCCTTTCGAGGAGCAGGCCGCGCCCTCGCAGGGGATCTGGGCGATCGCCCAGCCTGCGACGAGAAACGCGCCCACGCCGGCGAAGGCTGCGAGGATCGGCCAACCCATCACCTTCCGTCCGAGCGCGTACACCGCGAGCAGCATGAAGATCATGATCGGGATCACGTCCATCGCGCCGGCCCAGCGCTCCGCCACGGTGTGCCAGAGGAAGCTGCCGATCGCGATCAGCAGCGCGAGAAGCGCCAGCGTCCAGGCGTAGAGAGAGCGCCGCTCCGCCGCGATCCGGCCGATGAACCAGAGCCCGGCGAGCCCGGTCAGCACAAAAGCGATGTTGCTGACCGCGTTCAGCGGCTCGGCCCAAAAACTCGGATCCATGCCGCGTTCGCAATAGGCGAAGATCTTCTCGTAAACGGTCGCGTTGAGCGGCGCGGCTTCCGTCATGCGCGCGATCCTTGACCAGCCGCGCCCGATCCAGCGCCGGGAGACGATCTAGGGCAGAACCGCGCCGGTGAACAGGAACCGCCCAAGCCCCAGCGCGAAAACCAGAACGCCGGCGACCGAGTGCCAAAACACGGCGAGCGCGAAGGAGCGCCGGTCGAGATAGGCGTGGGCGAAAAAGAGGCTGCCGAGCGCGGTGATCCCGACCGCCACCCAATTGGCGTAGAACGCGTGGGCGAGGCCGAACGTGGCCGCGTTCACGCCGATCGCGGTCCAGCGCCCGGCCGGGCCGGCGCCGAACAGCGCGCCATAGCGTTCGAAGAACAGCGTGCGGAACAAGATCTCCTGCGGCAGCGCCGACACCAGCGGATAGGCGAGCGCGATGGTGAGCATCAGCTCGGGCCGCAGCATCGGCAGCATCAGGAAGCTCGCCGGCGTCAGCCAGAAGACGAGCGCCGCGATCAGCGCGGCGGCGCCCGCGATGAAGACAAGGCTGGCGCGGGCGTGCGGCGCGATCGGGCCTTCAAGCTGGCTGCGCCAGCGAAAACCCGGCGTGACCTGCAGCAGCGCGACGCCGATGGCGAGGCAGATCAGAAAGGTCGTGAAAAGATGCCAGGATTGGCTCGCGAAAAGCGCCAGTCCAAGCGGAACCAGCACGAAGAGCGCGATGAACTCGGCCCAGAGCCGCGGCGCGCCATGCCGCGCGAGCGCCGCCGCGCCAGGCGGCGTTTCATAGGGCGCGGCGGCGCCGGCGATACGGCCCGCCTTCAGCTTCATGTCCATTCCACGCAGCCTCGGAGCTGTTCGACGTTGCTGTCGGAATGGGAAGCGGCGCGCTCTCATTCAAGAGCGCGCCGCGGATCCAAGCTCGGACGTCTCCTCGGCTCAGGCCGCCAGCGACACTTTCTGCACCCGGCAAAGCTTGCCGGCGGCGATCGCCATCAGCGCCGCGCCGAAGGAGAGGAGCGCGCCCATTTTGGCGCCTTCCGTCACCGCCGCCATCTCCGGCCCTCCTCCCTTGAAGGCGACCGTCGTCATAAACAGCGAGACCGTGAAGCCGATCGCCGCGACGCAGCCGATCACGAAGAGATCCGAGGTTCGCATCCCCTGAGGCAAGCCGAGCTTCAGGATATGCGCCGCGAAGTAGCCGAAGGCGAGGATGCCCAGCGGTTTGCCGATCAGGAGACCGGCGAGAACGGCGACCGTCGCATCGTTCATCGAACTTAGCGCCACGCCGGCGTTGGCGAGCCCGAAGAGGAACAGCACGATCTCCACCGGCGTCTTCAGCGCATGCTCGATCACGTTCAGCGGATCATGGAGATGGACCTCGCTTTCGGCGAAGAACCCATGCGCGTTGTCCTCATGCGGGATCGTCGGCACGATCGGCAGCAGGCCGAGCGCGGGATGGAGGCCCGCCTCCTGGAAGCCGTACCAACTAACCGCGCCCGCCAGCGCGTAGGGCCAAGCGCCGAGCGTCTTCCACACCCAAGTTCCGCGCGCGCGCCCGCCGCTTTTCGCGTCCAGCTTGCGCGGCAGGTAATTGGCGAGCAGATAAACCGCCGCCGCCGCGGCGACCGAGAGGAGCAGCCATTCCGGCTTCGGCTCATCCGCGCCGATGATGGCGACGATCACCAAGCCCGCGGCGTCGTCGGCGATGGCGAGCAGCAGCAGGAAGCGCACCGCCGGGTGCCCGGCGCCGAACACGATCCGGCCGACCAGATAGCTGAACGCGATGTCGGTCGCGGTTGGGATCGCCCAGCCATTGGCCAGCGCGCCGAACTTGCCGACCAGGAACGAGACCAGAAGATAGACGCCGATCGGCCCAAACATCCCGCCCGCGGTCGCCACCAGCGGCGTCAGCGCCTTCTTGCCGCGGAGCGAGCCGTTTTTGAGCGCGACCGCCTCCCACACTTCCTTGCCGGCGATGGCGAAGAACAGCGCCATCAGCATATCGTTGATGATGAAATGGAAGGTCAGCTCGCGATGGCCGTGATGCAGATGACCGACGTAATCATTCGTCCAGAGATTATATTCGATCAGGTCGTGATAGCTCTTGTAATCGACATTGGCCCAAACCAGCGCCAGCACCGCGCCGATGACCAAAAGAAGCGAATACTCGGTGAGGAAGGACCAAACCTGATAGGCGCGGGATGGTTGCGCGATCGCGCTTCGAATATCGGCCACGGTGGTCCTCCCTCTCGCCTTTCGGGCGTGTGGCGACGATCTCTCGCGCCGCGCACGCTGGTTCAATTCGCCGGCGAACGGGCGTCCGAAAAAGTGACCGGTTGACGCATCGTTTCGGCGGATCATCCTCTGCGCCCGAGCGTCGCCGCAGGGCAGTTCGCTGTGACAACATCGTAACTGACGGAAATCGCGGCGACATGCGCCGCATCCGCGCAGTGGGAGGATGCGAGACGATGCCCGCCTCGACCCATCGCCAGGCTCCGGCGCGTGACGGCGGCGCGGCGGGCGGCTCGGATGCGGATCAGCTGTTGCGCGAAATCCGCGCCTGCCGGCTCTGCGCTGAGCGCTTCGCCGCGACGCCCACCGGCCACGCGCCGAAGCCTGTGCTGCAATTCGCGCCAGGCGCGCGCTTCGCCGTCGCCGGCCAAGCGCCTGGCGTCCGGGCGCATGCTTCGGGCCGGCCCTTCGACGATCCTTCCGGCGTTCGGTTGCGGCGCTGGCTCGGCGTTGATCAGGAGACGTTTTGGGATGCGCGAAGGATCGCCTTGGCGCCGATGGGGTTTTGTTTTCCCGGCCATGACGCGAAGGGCGGCGATCTGCCGCCGCCGCCGCTCTGCGCGCGCACCTGGAGAGACCAGCTCATGGCGGCGCATCCGCGGCTCGCGCTGATCCTGCTCTTGGGCCGGCCGGCGATCCGCTGGCATCTGGGCCCCGCCGCGGCGTCTCAGCGGCTCGACGCGCTGGCGGCGCAATGGCGCGAGCGGCTCGCCGCCCCGACGCGGCCGCGCATCGTCGTTGCGCCGCATCCCTCATGGCGGAACAACGCGTGGCTGAAGCGCAACCCCTGGTTCGAGGCCGAGGCGATCCCGGCGATCCGCGCGGCGGTCGCCTCGCTTCTGTGACGACGCGCCGCATAGTGGGACCAGGATTTCGCCCGAGCAAGGGAGCGACCATGCTGTGACCAAGCCGTTTGGAGAGTCTGAGGCCGCGTCGGACGATGCGCCGCTCACGCGTCTTGACGCGCTGTGGCGCGCGGCGCGCAGCGGCGACGAGGGGCCGGACGACGCCGGCGCTGGGCGGTTTCTCGACGCGTTGCTGGCCGAGGGGCTGCTCGCGCCGCTCGCCGCCGGCCCCGAAGAGCCGCCCCGCTCCGGGGGCGATGCGGCGGAGATGGCGCCGCTTTTGATCGAGCCGCTCGATGGCGCGCCGACGCTGTGCGTGTTCGACGCCGTCGAGCGCTTAGCCGAGAGCGCATACGCCGGCTCGGAGTTCATCGCCGCGCCCGGCCGGGCCTTTTTCGCCGCGGCGGCGCAGGCCGGCGCGCAATTGGCGCTCAATCCGGGCGTCGCGGCGACGGATCCCGTGTTCAGCGCCGAGACCGTGTCAATGATCGCCGCGCTTTCCCTCGCCGCCGAGCAGGAGGAGCTTGTCGGCGCGGATGAGGCGATCGAAATCTTAAGCCCCGCGCCGCCGAGCGAGGCGATGCTCGCGGCGCTCGGCGCGCGGCTCGCCGCCGCCGCCGAGAGTTTTTCCGGTCTGTTGACGGGCGCTTGGCTCGTGGATGTGGCGCGCGGCGGGGAACCGGGCGGCGCCGCGGCGAGCGCGCCGCGGCGCTTGACGCTGACGCTCGCCGCCGCAGAGGGGGCCGAGGCCGACAGCGCCGCCTTCGGCGCGCTCGCGCGCGATCTCAGCCGGCTCGGCGGCGTGTTGGCGCCGGATGACGGATTGGACGTTGCGATCCTGCAGGAAGGCGAGCGCGCATTGGCGGCGGCCCGCGCCGTCGGCGTCGGGCTTCTCGCGCCGCGGGACGAAGGGCCGGACGCGCCTCCGCCAGACGATGCGCCGCCCCCGTCCGAGGCGTGACAGGTCCAGCGCTGCGCTTAGGAGGCTTGCTCACCAGAGCCCAGGGCGCGCGGCGCCGCATAGCGAATGGGGCCGCGCGCCGCCGCGGGATCGACAGGCGCGCCTCGTTGCAGCACGGAGAGGCGGCCCTGCGAGGCCAGCGCGGCGCCCGCCTCCTGCACCAGCGGCGTCAGCGCGCGCCACGGCGCGGCGCCGGCATGCGCGGCGCTCAGAAGCCGCGCCGCCTCGGAGGGACAAAAGCTCTTCTCGGCCCCGCGCGCCGCCGCCAGCGCAAGGATCACCGTCTCAACTTGCTCGCGGCCGGGCGGCGCGCCCTGCGCCTCGGCTCTTCCGCTTGCGGCCTCCGGCCGCCGCCTCATCGCCGCTCCACAGCGAAGCCGCGTCTCCTAAGCAGCGTTTGCACCGCATCCTCGCCGACGAGATGCGCCGCGCCGACGACGACCAGAAATACGCCCGCCTCCTCGCGCATCACGTCGTCGAGCGTTTCCGCCCAGGCTTTGTTGCGATTTGTGTAAATCGTGTCGAAGAACGGTTGCGGCGCGCGGGCGAGGCCGCCGACTGCGAGGTCTTCGAGCGCCGCTTGATCCGCGGTCGCCCAGGCGGCGATCAGCTGTTCGAGTTGATCGGGAATATCGATCAGCTCCTGTAGCGACGTCTCCAAGAGCTCGATTTGCGTCGCCTGATCAAGCTCTGAGAAAAAGCGGATCTGCTGCTCTAGCGTCTCGAACGTGCGAACGGACTTTCCAGCGCGGCGCGCCTCGAACTCCAGCACGCCGTCGACGCCGTATGTCGGCTCGGCGCCGCTGCTCAGCGCGGCCGCCGCGGCGAGCGCCATGAAGGCGTACCAAGGCCGCATGGTCTCGAGCATATCCGGCTCGAGCGAGAAGCGAGAGGCGACGCTGGCGAGCTGCGCCCGCGCTTTGGAGGAAAGCTGCTCGGAGAGCGTGACGCCGGCGGGGTTGAAGGCTAGCCGCGCGACCGTCAGCGCGACATTTGATTGAGCGAAGAAATCGCTCGGCGCTTCGAAATACACGACATCGGCCGCGTCGAGCGCGCTCTCAAGCTCAGGGAACAGCCATTTGTCCTGGCTTCGGAGCACATGGATCGAGCCGAACAGGAAGATCGTCGTGTCCGCATCGGCGACGCGCCAGAGCGCTGGGCGCGGCGCGCCGGCGGCGACGAGCGCCGAGGCGGCGCGCGGCGAGCGCTCCGGCGCCTCGGCGACGGCGCGCTCGCCGCCGCTCCCGAGGCCGAGGAGCAGCGCCAATGCTATCGCCGTCGGACGGGCCGTCCTTAAGGTCGCGCCAGCGGCGCGCCGCGACCTTGGAGGGCTCTCGCGATGGCGGCGCGTCACGCGCCTTCGCCCACTGGGCCGCCATCGGATCCATCGTCGGTCTTCGGACGCGGTGGTTTCGACATCGAACGCAGCACATGGGCCAGCTTCTGATCGACCGACCAGTCCGACACCGGCTTCTCCGGCTTCGCCTCGGCGCTCTCCGCTGATGCGGGAGCTGCGGCGGAAGATCCGGGCGGCGCCGACGCTGCGGCCGGTTTGGGAGCAGTCGGTTTGCGCGGCGCGAGCGGCAGGCGGCGAGGACCGCCCTTCTGCAACGGTCCGTCGCTCTCGATCCGCTCCGCGCCGCTGCGGGGATCGGCGCCGGATGGCTTCGCCGCATCAGTTCGGAGCGCATCCGCTTTGGCGCGCACGATCGGTTTCGATGCCGGGGCGCTGTTCGGCGCATTCGGCGTCGCCGCGCGCGCCATGTCCGTTTGGGAGGGCGGCGGCGGGACGACGTCTGTCGCGAGAGAGGGCGTTCCGGTCTTCCTGCGCGCGGGACGGGGCGGCGTCGCTGGTCGGGGCGCGGTCGGTTCGGAGAGGCGCGCGGTCGCGGTGGGGGACGGCGCGGGCGCCTCCGCCGGGGTCGCCGGCGCGCGGGCGATCGCCGGCGTCGGGGCGCCGGGCGCGCCGCTTGTCGCCGCATCCGCCGCGCTTGGCGTCTTCACGCCCGCCGCGCCGGTCAACGCGCCGCCGCCGGTGATCGGCCCAAGCGAGGCCGCTGCGATCGGCGAAGCTCCCGCCGGCTGCGCGTCGCCGTGGCGGCCCGCCGCCTGACCACCCTCTTTGCGATCAAGCTCCGCCGCCGCCGCGGCCAGGCGCCCGCGGAACGAGCGGTCCTCCACCTGCGGCAGGCGCGCGAAGGGCAGCGGCGCCAGCAACGCGAGCAGCGGCGTGAAGGCGAGATGTCGCCGCTCGACCACCTCGAAGAAGGCGAAGGCCGTCGCGATGCTCAAAAACGCGACATAAAAGAGAACCCAGCGCGTCGGGTCGCGCACCGCGCCGCGGCGCATCAGCAATCGCAAGGCCCCGGCGGCGGCGGCGATCAGCAATGCGAGATACGCCCCGCCCACGATCGAGGGCGCAAGCTGTCCGATCTCGGTTTGCAGGAGCGGATTGCGCTCGGCGTTGGGCGTCTTGAAACTCCATTCCAGAACGCTCTGCTCCGAGGACCAGAGCGCCTGCATCTTCTCGGTCGCCGCATAGAGCGCGAAGCCTGAGGGATCCTCGGCGATGCGCCGCCCCGCGATCTCCCGCGCGGCGAGATCGACCAGGCGCAGCTCTTCGGCTTCAGGATATTGCGCGCCCGATTGAGCCGCCTCCGCCCTGATCAGCGGCGCCGCCTCCTGCAATGTCTGAGCGCCGCGCCCATCGGGATCGGAGCCGCGGAGCAGCCCCAGGCCGATCGCCGCGCCGGGCGCGATGCTCCAGCGCTGCTCCACCGCGTAATTCAGCGCCGCTTGCGGCGCGACGCCGATGGCGAAGCCCAACAAGCAGGCCAAGAGCGCCGCGGTCATGCGTCCGCGCTGCAAGGGGCCGGACGCCGCGGCGAAGCCTGCGACCAAGACGCCGAGCAGTCCGAAGAGGTAGCCTACGCCCGCCGGCTGCGAGAGATAAGCGAGGCCGACCAGCGTGCCGCTGAGCGACGCGCTTTGCCAGAGGCCGCGGCGGCGATGGCTCAGCATCACATAGACGGCGCCCAGGGCGAACAGGCCGAACAGCGCTTCAACGCTCGGCAGCCCGCCGAACACGATCAGGCTCGGGGATAGGCCGAACACCAGCGCGCAGGCGAAGGCGCGCGTTTTCAGCTCGCTCACCTCCGAAGCGATGCGCCAGACCAGATAGGTCTGCACCACCCAAACGCCGGCGGTCAGCGCCCGTAGCGTGGAGAGATTCTCGCCGAACGCGAAGACCGAGAGGCCGTAGACGAAAGTCGCGCTCGGTTGCGGGCTCGCATGCAGCTGCAGGAGCGTCCGCTCAATATCGCCGGCGCGAAGATTCGCGGCCACGCCGCGCGCCTCGATCCAAAACGAGCCGATATCGCCGAGCGGTTGCGGGTCGACCCAGCCGGCCCAAGCCAGCTGCGCCACGAAGCTGACCGACAAGACCATCGCGACGCCTCCGCGCCGCCAGGGCAACTGACTGGCGACGGCGATCACCGCCAGGGCCGCCGCCGCGATCGCCCAGAGCGGCGCCTCGCCCTGCTCCAGCGCGTGGAGCGCGGCGTAATAAACGGCGACGCCGAGATAACTCGCCGTCAGCGCCGAGAGCAGCATGATCGTCGGCGAAGGGCTGGACGGCGCGGCGCCGGGCGCGGGCGCGCTTCCAAAAAAACGCATCAAGGGGCGTCTCCTGGTTTCGGACCAACGTCTCGAACAGATTCGAGTCGTCTCGTCGGCCGCGCGCGCGGCGAGGCGTGCGAAGGCGCTGCGGAAACGTCGCTAACCGACGCGTCATGCGAAAATACGGCGGCGCTCGCCCCAGGAGCGCCGCATATGTCATTAATATTAGTGCGCTTTTCCGCGCTTCGCTGCGCCGGTGACGGCGCGTCGATCATCCCCACCACAACGCCTGCATCCGTTTTGAAACGCTCGCTTGCGCCGCGCCGCATCCATCTGCGGCGCGAGCCGCCCCTTCTTCTTGTCGCTAGGCTTACATCATCGCGCTGTTGCGGGGAACGCGCAACGGCGCCGGCGCGGCCGCAACGCGCGCTTGCGCGGCGCCGCGTCCCGTGATCAGCGGGAAGACGCCGCGCGCGACCGCCGCCACCGCGGCGAAAGGCGCTGAGGCGCGTCTTGACGGGCGCGGCGAGCGGGACGCCGCGCCGCCGAAATGAGGATGATGCGATGAGCGAGGCGCAGCCGAAACGCGTGATCGATGTGGGGGCGGCGCGCTTCGGCGGCGGCGCGCCCTTTGCGCTGATCTCCGGACCCTGCCAGCTCGAATCGCTGGAGCATGCGCTGATGATCGCCGAGCGGCTGAAAGAGATCTGCGCGCGGCTCGAGATTGGGCTGGTCTTCAAAGCGTCCTACGACAAAGCCAATCGCAGCTCGCTGGCGGGACGGCGTGGCCTTGGGCTCGAGGCGGGCCTTGCGATCCTGGCGGAGGTGCGCGCGCGGACGGGTCTGCCCACGCTGACGGACGTGCATGATCCGAGCCACTGCGCGCCGGCGGCGGAGGCGGTGGACATCCTGCAGATCCCGGCCTTTCTCTGCCGTCAGACCGATCTCTTGCTCGCGGCCGGAGAGACCGGGCGCGCGATCAATGTGAAGAAAGGCCAATTCCTCGCGCCCTGGGATATGGCGAATGTGGCGGCGAAGATCGCCAGCACCGGCAATGAGCGCATCACGCTCTGCGAGCGGGGGGCGAGCTTCGGCTACAACACGTTGGTGACCGATTTCCGCGGTCTGCCGATCATGGCGCGCACCGGCTATCCGATCGTCTTCGACGCGACGCATTCGGTGCAGCAACCGGGCGGCCTCGGCGCTTCGTCGGGAGGCCAGCGCGAGTTCGCGCCGGTGCTCGCCCGCGCCGCCGCGTCGATCGGCGTCGACGGTCTCTTCATCGAGACGCATCAGGATCCGGACAACGCGCCGTCGGACGGGCCGAACATGATCCCGCTCGACGCGATGGAGGCGCTGCTTATCGATCTCAAAGCCTTCGACGCTTTGGCGAAGGCGCGGCCTCTCTCGGTGTGACGGTTCGGCGCCGCGCGCGGTGCTGCGCGAGATCCGGCCGCCTCTGATTTGCAAACTCTAAACAACAAATAACACGCCTCTAATTGGCGATTTTGTTTGAGAAGCGCTTTCTGTCGCCTAGCAAAGGTGGGTGCTTCGATCGCTTTATGCATTGTTACCTGAAAGAGTTCGCACGCTCCTCGCCTTTTGCTCGATTGAGTTCTCATGAACTCATCGCCGCGTAGGGGGAGCTGTCGGCGCCGCGGACGGGCGGGCGCCAAGGCTTCATCGAGTGATTATGGGTGGAGTGGGTCAATGAACGTTTTCGGGAAAATTCTGTGCGCTTCGGCTCTTTCAATGGCGTCGCTGGTCGCCATAGCGCCAAGTTCCGCATCGGCGCAGGTGAATTGCCGCCTGGTTCAGGGCATTGGTCGGGCGGTCGAGTTCGATATCCTGCAGCAAGCGAACAACGCGCTGCCCTATGAAGAGCGGTTGAGCAAGCGAAAGCGCTTGCGGGTCAACGGCGTCGATCAAGTGAATTTCTCGGGATGCCAGGTCAGTCTGAGGGCCAACGTGCATCTGAAGCGCAAGATCCGTCGCGACGCCCATGGACATATCTGGATGGTTGGCCAAGTGACCGATCTAAACATCGGCGATCGTCGGGTCTGCATCTCGAATATTCGCCTGAACAGAGTCAAATTGAGCAGGACCATGCGCGTGGGCGAAGCGATCTATCGCAAGGTCGCGAATAATCGCATTCCGCGGAGGATTTGCTCACGGTTCTAGGGCGTCGATCCGCGTCGCCGCCTTTTTGGTGCGTCAGGGCGGCGGCGCTTGAGGTCCGCGCCGACCGGCGTCTCGTCGCGGTGACATAAGTGCGACGCATGGCGGCGCGCAACCGCACCGCCGATCCATGGTAAATCATCGTCGCGCCCTGGAGGGGCGCGTCGCCGACTCACATGCACAGGATGACGGAACGATGCGATTTATCGTAACTCTCTGCGCCGCCGCGGCCATCGGCCTCTCGCTTGGAGCCATCGCAAGCGAGGCGGAGGCGAAAGAGCGGAGCTGCACGGGGGAGCTCTCCATCTTCGTCGGCCCCAATCAGCTCTTGATCCGCCGCTTCAGCGCGACAGCGTTCGATCCAGGCGCGAACGGCGCCCGGCGCAAAGCGCGCGACCGACTGTTCGCCTGCGTCCGCGCGCATGCGGCGCAACCAAGACGCACGCCGCCTGAGTGTTCGCTGGTCGTGAAGTACGGTCAATTCGATCTCTATGAGACCAGCCGGCGCGCCGTGTGCAGCACCTTGGGCGTCGGCCATTATCAACACAGCGCCGTCCATCTGCGCAGCTTTGGCGATAAGGGCTGCGGTCCGAGGCGGAAGAAAGAGATGTCCGAGGTGGTCAGAACCTTCCCGATCACCTGCAATCGGGGCGATCCATACTAATCGCCTGGGCGGCGCGCTTGAAGGAGGGCCAGCCTGCGCCTAAAACCTGCATCGCAGTATGTTATAACGTTTCACCGCCGCCGAGGGTCGCGGTGCGACGTGAGGCGAGCAGGAGGCGAAACGCGTGGGAATTCCGCAGAGTGTAGATGTCGCAAGCCCGATGGGTGCGGTGGCCGAAGGGCTCGACCCGTCCTCGCTCGATGCGATCCATGAGCCGGAGGTCGCGCTCGCGGTCTGGCGGCGCGAACTTGATCCACGTTTGACCGCTTGGCTGGACGCGCAGACGCCCGAGCGTTTGCCGAATGCGCGGCTGGCCGCGCCGACGCCGCACGCGTCCGAAGCGGTTGAGGCGGCCTGCGCCTCATTGCCGGATGAGCCCGAGCGCGCCGCGCTGATCGCCGACATCGCCGCTTTGGCGGAGCGCTTCGCCGCGGTGATGGCGGCGCCGGGGCTGCGGATTCGGCTCGAGGCGATCGATGGAAACGCCTGCCGCAAGTTTCATAAAGACGCTGTCGCGGCGCGCCTTGTCTGCACCTATCGCGGCCCGGCGACGGAATGGGGCTATGCCGATCGCGGCGCGCAGCCGGAGGAGATCCACGCGCTCGGCCGCGGCGACGCGGCGATCTGCAAAGGTTCGGCCTGGCGCGGCGCGCCGGATCACCGGCTGCTGCACCGCTCGCCGCCGATCGAGGGCACAGGCGTCTCTCGTCTTTTGCTAGTGCTCGATCAAGCCGATCCCGGCGAAGACGCCGCATGGGCCGCCGCGCGGCGGATCTAGCGATCCATTTGCGAGAAGAGTGACGCCGCAGCGAGGGGCCTCGATCGCTGAGCGACCGGATCCGCATCGATCGCAGGTCCGCAAGCGCATGACAGTGACGCTCCGCCTTCTACAATCTCGCCGGCGTTAAGCGCCTTTGAAACGTTCGAGAGGGCCTGCGCCTGTTACCGACCCCGTGAGCGGCGGGGTCGCCGCCGCACGTCATCCGTGTGATGCTGCGGGCGCGAAGGCGGCGCTCTTTCGCCTTCCGCGCGCCGCGCCATGGACGATCGGTCCGATCTATGCATTGCGTGCCGCGATTCCCGTTAGAGAGGAGCGAGCGATGCGCAAGAATGCGATGCCGGCCCCGGCGCCGACCGTCACTGAGAACTCCTGGGAGTATCTCGGCCAGCCGATGATCACGCCCACGGGCTTTCGCGAATACGACGCGCGGTGGCGCTTTCCCGAGCAGATCAATCTGATGGGGATCCAAGCGCTGGGCCTTGGCTTGGCGACGCAGATGCATGAGCGCGGGATCGAGCCGGTGATCGCGGTAGGCAATGATTACCGCTCTTACTCGCTCAGCATCAAACAGGCCTTGATCGTCGGGCTGTTGGCGGGCGGCGCACGGGTGAAGGATATTGGCGTCGCGCTCTCGCCCATGGCGTATTTCAGCCAGTTCGACCTTGACGCGCCGGCGGTGGCGATGGTGACCGCGAGCCACAACCCCAACGGCTGGACCGGCGTGAAGATCGGGTTCGATCGCCCGCTCACCCATGGGCCCGAAGAGATGGCGCAGCTCAGGGACATCGTGCTGGGCGGCGCCGGCGTGGAGCGGCCGGGCGGCGCTTATGAGCGCATCGAGGGCGTGCGGGAGCGCTATATCGACGATCTCGTCGGCGACTTTAAACTGTCGCGGCCGCTGAAAGTCGTCTGCGCCTGCGGCAACGGCACGGCGGGCGCTTTCGCGCCGGAGATGTTCAAGCGAATCGGCGCGGAGGTCGTGCCGCTGCTGACCGATCTCGACTATGAGTTCCCCGTCTACAACGCTAATCCCGAAGCCATGGAGATGCTGCATGACATGGCGCGGGCGGTGAAGGAGACCGGCGCCGATTTGGCGCTCGGCTTCGATGGCGACGGCGATCGCTGCGGCGTCGTCGATGACGAGGGCGAGGAGATCTTCGCCGACAAGGTCGGCGTGATCATGGCCCGCGATCTCATCAAGCTGCATCCTGGCGCGACCTTTGTCGCGGATGTGAAATCCACGGGCCTTTTCGCGGCGGATCCGGCGCTGATCGAAGGCGGCGCGAAAGCGGATTACTGGAAGACCGGCCACAGCCATATGAAGCGCCGCGTCAAAGAGCTGGGCGCGCTCGCGGGGTTTGAGAAATCAGGCCATTACTTCCTCGCCGAGCCGATCGGCCGCGGCTATGACGACGGGCTTCGCGTCGCCATCGAGATCTGCAAGCTGCTCGACCGCAACCCGGGCGCGAAGATGTCGGATCTGCGCAAGGCGCTGCCGACGACCTACACGACGCCGACCATGTCGCCGCATTGCGCCGATGAGGAGAAATACGACGTGATCGCCGCTTTGGTGAAACGCATCGAGAGCTTCGCCGCCGAGGGCGGGACGCTCGGCGGCCAGCCGATCGAGAAAGTCGTGACGGTGAACGGCGCGCGGGCGCTGCTGAAAAACGGCGGCTTCGCGCTGGTGCGCGCCTCCTCGAACACGCCGAACCTGGTGGTGGTGTGCGAAAGCCCGAGTTCGGCCGAAGAGATGAAGGCGATCTTCCAGGACCTCGACGCGCTGATCCGCGAGCGCCCGGAAGTGGGCGCGTACGACCAAACGATCTAACGCGCCGCAGCGGAGGAACGCCGCTTTGGCCCATCGAGGGCCGACGCGGCGTTCGCGCGCAGACGGCGCCCGCGGCGCTCAACTCCGAAGCGCCGTGAACTCAGCCCTGAATCGGGATCCGCTCGTTCCGACGGAGCCGCCTCGCAGGCCTTTGAGCCCCCGTTCGCATCCTGCGCTGGTTGTGGTGGTGGGATCTTCGCGTGGAGGATACCACCGGCCGATACGGGTCAGGTGAGGCGGGTTCTGGGAGGCGGGTTCTGGGAGGCGGGTCCGTCGGGAACGCGAGCGGCGGCTCGGGCGGCGGCGTTCGCAGGATTACTCGCTCTCCTCACGGTCTCTGCGGGCGCGGCGCTCGGCGCGGCGGGCTTCGCGCTCCGCCATATGCTGGGCGAAAGCGGCGCGCTGCTCCGGCGTCATCTTCGCAATGAGAGCGGCGCGCGCCTCCAGACGCACGGCGCCCATCTCCGCGCGCGCGGCGTGCACCTTGGCCTGAGCGGCTTCGAGCGCGGCGGTATCGAACGGCTCTCGGACCATCGCCGCGCGAAATTCTTGGCGCGCATCGCGCAGCGCGCGGCGCGCCGCTCGATGCGCCGCGCGGCGCTCTTGGCGCAAGGCCCGCGCCGTCTCGCGCAGCTCCGGCGCGTCCTGCAGAAAGGAGCGCATCAGCCCGGCTCCGCGGCCGCGATCCGCGTGCATCTGAGATCCGAGCATCTTCGCCAGCAAGAATGCGTTCAGGGCGACGGAGACGACCAGCAAAAGGCCGAGCAGCCAGCGTCCGCCGCGTCTTTGGGATCCCTCGTCAGCGCGCGCCATCCTCAACGCCTCATCTCTCTGTTCCCGACCGCTCGTCTTCGCTGGGTCGCTCGCTTACGCATCCTCATCGGCGAAGAGGTCGAACGCCTCCGGGCCGCTCTCCTCGAACGGGTCGAACAGCGCCAAGGCGTCGCCGCCCTCGACCAACGGCGCGTTCGGCGCCGCGGGTAGAAGCAGACCGAGCGCGAGCCCCGCCGCCGCCGCCGTCGCCACGCCGCCGACGCGCCAGGCGGAGATCGTCTCGCCAACCGTCTCACGCAGCGCCTCGCGCAGCGCCGCCGTCGCTTCGGCCCAGAACGAGCCTTGCGCCGTCCGCGCGGGCGCGGCGCGCGTTTCGGTGCAGGACGCGGCGCGCGCCGCATGGGCGGCCGTCGCGGCGATCGCGTCGCTCATCAGCCGGGCCTGCAGCGCCGCGGGCAGCGCCGCCTGCGCGTCTTTCGCCGCGTCCGCCGCCAACACCGCGTCGAGCCAGGCGGCGCGCGCGAGGGTCTCGCGCGCCTGCGTCGCCTCGCCCTCAGGCGCCGCG
>JBCBCG010000092.1:0-16434 GCA_038530925.1 Pseudomonadota bacterium | reverse complement strand
GCCTCGACCGCGCTCGAGCCGAGCTTCGGCGTCGGCGTCGTCGCCGGAGCGCTCGTCGGCTCGCATCTGAGCGCGCGCCTGCGTGGTGAGCTGGCGCTGGAGAGCTTCTCCGCCCCGCAACAGACCAGCCGGTATCTCCTCGGCGGCGCGATGATGGGCGTCGGCGGCGTGTTGGCCGGCGGCTGCACCATCGGCGCGGGGCTCACCGGCGTCTCGACGCTGGGGCTGGCGCCCGCGCTCGCGCTTCTGGCCATCATGGTCGGCGCGTTGGCGGCGCGCACGGTTCTCGAGCCCGCGCCCGCTTCGGCGGTTTTCACGCCGGCTGAGTGATCACCGCGGCGCGGGCGAGAAATGCGTCTCGCCCGCGCCGCGCGCGCGGTCTATGGTGCCGATGTGCCGCCGCCCATCGTCCATCACCCTGATTACGAAGCGCAGATCGCGCCGGGCCACCGCTTTCCCATGGCCAAGTACCGCCATCTGCGCGCGGCGCTGGCCAGGCGCGGATTGATCACGCCTGGCGAAGGCCCAGCGCCCGGCGCGGCGTCCGCCGCGCTGCTGAGCCTGGCGCATGATCCGGGTTACGTCAGCCGCGCCTTCGCCCTCGCCCTCACCGATGCGGAGCAGCGGCGCATCGGGTTGCCGCGCCATCCCGCCATGCTCCGCCGCGCCCGCCTCGCCGCCGCCGGCACGGTGATGACCGCCGAATACGCGCTGAGCGCCGGGATCGCCTGCAACACCGCTGGCGGCTCGCATCACGCGCGCTGGGCCGGCGGCGCGGGGTTCTCCACCTTCAACGACGTCGCCATCGCCGCGCGCGCCCTGCTGGCCGCGGGCCGCATCCGCCGCGCGCTGGTGGTCGATTGCGACGTGCATCAAGGCGACGGCACAGCGGAGATCTTCGCCGCCGATGAGCGCGTCTTCACGGTCTCGCTGCACGCGGCGAAGAATTTTCCATTGCGCAAAGAGGCCTCGGATCTTGATGTCGCCCTGCCCGACGGCCTCGAGGACGCCGGCTATCTTGATGCGCTCGACCAGGCATTGGACGCCGCGCTGGCGGCCGGCCCGTTCGATCTCGCCTTCTACAACGCCGGCGTCGATGTGCATCGCGAGGATCGGCTGGGTCGGCTAGCGCTGACGGATGACGGGATCGCCGCCCGCGACGCGCTGGTCCTCTCCAGGCTCCGCGATGCGGACTTTCCCGTGGCGGCGGTGATCGGCGGCGGCTATGGCGCGGATGCGGCGATCATCGCGGAACGCCACGCGCTCTTATTCGAGGCCGCCGCCGCCCGCTGGGCGGCGGAGCGATCCGGCCCGGCGCCCCACGGCGGCGCCCACGCCGCAGCGCTAGCGCGATCAACGCCATGAGCGGGCGTTTCGCGATCCGATCGGCAGCGCCGGCGGACGCCGCGGCGCTGCGCACCGTCAATGAGCAAGCCGCGCCCGGCGTGCCGAGCATCGCCGAGCGCGACCTCGCCGCGCTGATCGAAATGAGCGAGCATAGCTTCATCGCCGCCAAAGCAGAGGCTGGCCCGCCCGCCCCAGACCCGGTTTATGAGCGCCCGGTTCGCGCCGCTCAGGTCTTAGGCTTCCTCGTCGCGCTGGCGCCGGGTCTCGCCTATGACAGCCCCAATTACCGCTGGTTCGAGCGGCGCGGCGGCCCGTTTCTTTACATTGACCGCATCGCCGTCGCGACCACAGCGCGCGGCCGCGGCGTGGGCGATGCGCTCTACGGCGCGCTGATCGACGCGGCGCGCGCCGCGACGCCGCTGGTGTGCGAGGTCAATCTCGCACCGCCCAATCCCGGCTCGCTCCGGTTTCACCAACGGCTCGGCTTCATCGAGATCGGCCGCGCCGCGTATCAGCCTGGCGTCAAAGAAGTCGCGTTTCTCGAACGCGCGGCCGCGCCGCCCGGCTGACGCGATCAGGCGGCCGCGATGCGCCGCAACGCGTCAAGATCCGTCACGGTGATGCGCCGATAAGAGCGCGCCACCACACCCGCCCGCTCCCACCGCGACAAGCATGCGTTCACCGATTGGCGCGAGGCGCCGATCAGCGACGCCAATGTGGTTTGGCTGATCTCAACGGCGCCAGCGCGGGCGTCCGGAACGTAATTCAGCAGCGTGTTCGCCGCCAACGCCTCAACCGATCGCTTCTGGAACTCATCGACCCGCATGAAGAGCAGCCGCATATTCTCGCACAGGATGCCGACCATGCCGCGGTAAAGCGCGTCATGCGTCTCCATCAGCCGCAGCACCTTGGCCCGCGGCGCGGCCGCCACCAAGCTCTCCCGCGTCGCGACCACCGAATGGCTGCGCGGCAGCCCGTCGAGAAACGACATCTCCGCGAACCAGCGCACCGGAAAGAGATGCGTCAGCACATGCGCGCGCCCGGTCGGCGTCACCGTGCTCACCTCCAGCTCGCCCTCCAGCAAACAGCAAAAATGCGCCGCCGCCTCACCCTGGCGGAACAGCGCCTCGCCCCGGCGATAGAGGCGCGGCCGGAGCGCCGCCAGCAGCGCGGCGCGCGTCTCATGCGGCAGCCGCGCCGCCCACGGATCGCGATCAAGGCGCGCAAGCGGCGCGGCGTGAGACGGCGGCATGATCAAGCGCTCCAGAAAATCGGGCGGAAGTGTCAAATATTCGACAGTCTAGCTCGCGACGCCTCTGCTACGCCAGTGTGAGAAAAACCAAGGCTAGGGAGGCCAATCATGCAAACCGCCGCCAGCGCGCTGCCGAGCGATACGACCACAAGCTTCGACATTCCCGATCCCGCGGCGATCCCGCGCCGAGAGGGCGCGGTCGGCGCCGCTGAATGGGCGCTGAGAAAGGACCTCGCCGCCACCTACAGGCTCTGCGCGCTCCATGGGTGGACGGATCTCGTCTTCACTCACATCTCCGTCCGCCTGCCCGATGAGAATGGAAAGGCGCGCTTTCTGATCAATCCATACGGCGTTCTCTTCGAAGAAATGACCGCGTCATCGCTCGTCAAAGTCGATGAGGACGGAAAGATCTGCGATGAAACGCCGTATTTCATCAATCCGGCGGGCTTCACCATCCACAGCGCCGTGCATATGGCGCGGGACGACGCGCATTGCGTGATCCATCTGCACACCGCCTATGGCGCCGCCGTTTCGGTGCAGAAGCCCGGGCTGCGCCGCTACAGCCAATTCTCCATGCAGGTGCATAACGATGTCGCCTATCATGATTACGAAGGGATCGCCCTCGATCTCAGCGAACGCGAGCGCATCGTCGCGGATCTCGGCGCGAAGAACCTGATGCTGCTCCGAAATCACGGCACGTTGGCGATGGGCCCGACCTGCGGAACTGCGTTTCTGCGCGCCTATTTCCTCGAGAACGCATGCCGCGTGCAGATCCTCGCCCAAGCGGTCGGCGACGCCGACCAGTTGATCGAGGAGCCCGAAGAGATGGGCGACAAGGTCGCCCAGCAAAGCGCGCCGGCCTTCACGCCAGGCCTTGGCGACAGCTTGGTCTGGCCGGGCCTTCTGCGCAAATTGGCGCGGGTGAACCCGGGTCACGATCACTGACGCTGGCGCAGCGCGCGCTTGGGCGTGCGCGCTCGAAGGTGCTTTCAGAGATCCGGCGGCGGCAGGAGCCGACCCGCCAAGGCCTGCGCATGAGGGCTGCTCGGGTCGCGATCCATCATCACCCGCGTGGTGAAGCTTCCCTCGATCATCTCGCGCCCGCCGCGATGCATGATCATCCAATCAACAAGATCGGCGCGCGCGGCCGCATAGGGCGCGTCGCGATCGAACGCGGGAAAGCCCGGCGACGGCGTCGCCTATCTCCCATGGAACAGATCGCCCTCGATGCGATCGACGGTGAGCCATTTATAGGTGTCCGGCCCCGCGACATGCAGCTTCACCGCGTAATTCGCGGCGTCCGCGCCCAGCGCGGCGCGGCGCTCCAGAAAGTGATCGATCGTCGCCGCCCCGCGGGCTTTTGCGGCGTTCATCGCGGCGTCTACCCGCCCGAACACCGCGATATCGCGCGCGCGGCGCAGGCCTTCCAGCTCGTCAGCGTGCCAACGGATCTGTTCCGGCGTCGGCAAAGGCTGCAGCGCGTGCGGCGGCTTCAAAACCGTCGTCTCCAGGATCGAGATCCGCGCCTCAGGCGCGAGGCGCAGCGTATAGCCCCCATGGACCGCCGCGATCGCGGCGCCGGAAGCGAAGGCCCAATCGGCGATATCCTCCAAGGGCGTCTCGATCAGCGCTGCGCCATAGGCCTCATCGTCGATCTCGGCCGGCAGATCCGGCGGCTCGATAAAGAGCCGCTCCTCCGCGCTGTAGAAAACGGCGCGGCGCCATGGGCCCTCGGCGTTCCGAAGCCTGACAAAGAAGTCGAAATCGTCGCGCGCGACAAGCGTATGGATGAACACATCAAGGCTCGCCCGCGCCGCGGCGACGGCCTCGTCCGCAGGTGCGGCGCGCGCGGCCGGCGCGTCCTCGGCCGTTTGCGACAACGCCGGCGCGGCGCTGAGAGCGCCGATCGTAAGGACGACCGCCGCTAAACTCCTAGTGAACAACGACATGTGTCACCTCTCTCGCGAAATACGGTCGAGATATATCACCAAGACGCCAAGAGGCGCCTGGCGTCGTCGTCGCAACGTCAAGAAGCGATTAGTTCTGCGCGAAGAACTCGACCACGAGCTGCGGCTCCATCGTCGTCGGATAGGGCACATCGCCGAGGCCTGGCGCACGCACAAAAGTCGCCGTCATTTTCGAGTGATCGACGTCGATGTATTCTGGCACGTCACGTTCGGCGGATTGGCTCGCCTCGAACACCAACGCCATCTGGCGCGACTTCTCCTTCACGGAGATCACATCGCCCTCTTTCACCTGGTAAGAGGGAATGTTCACGCGCTTGCCGTTTACTTGCACATGGCCGTGGTTCACGAATTGGCGGGCGGCGAACACCGTCGGCACGAATTTCGCGCGGTAGACCACAGCATCCAAGCGACGTTCGAGCAGACCGATCAAGTTCTCGCCGGTGTCCCCGCGGCGCCGCTCGGCTTCCGCGAAAATGCGGCGGAACTGCTTTTCGGTCAGATCGCCGTAATAGCCCTTCAGCTTTTGCTTAGCGCGCAGCTGAATGCCAAAATCGGAGAGCTTGCCTTTACGGCGCTGGCCATGCTGGCCTGGCCCGTATTCGCGGCGGTTCACCGGCGATTTCGCCCGGCCCCAGATATTCTCGCCCATGCGGCGGTCGAGCTTATGCTTCGCTTGCGTGCGCTTGGTCATACGCGGTCGTCACTCCAAAAGCAGGCGCCGCTGCAAAAGGCGGGACGCCATATCGTAAAACACACGGCGCTCTCCTCTTCCGCCGCCCGTCAGCGCCGAATGCGCTGGGCCGCGAACGACAGGGATCCCATCGCTGGGTCCACGAACACCAAAAACGCCCTGGCGAACGCCAGGACGGCGTCGTTTCCCTGCCGCCGCGAGGCGTCCATGTCAAGGCATGCCTGAGAAAGGAACGCCGCTCCGGGCCATCGAGGCCCATCGCGGCGTTCGCGCATGGGCGGAGAGCGCGGCCCGCCGCCCGCAGGCGATCCCATCGCCAACGCCCGAACGCGCGCCGAGGACCGCGGGGTGGGCGGGCGGGAGCGGGCCTCGGCGCGCGTCGCGCCTTTCAGCCGGGTCAGCGTCTGATCAGGCCCAGCACGAAGAGGAGCAGCACTGCGCCCAGCGTGGCGCTGGCGATTTGGCCGAGAAGCCCGCTGATCGGCAGGAGGCCCGGAAACAGGAAGCCGGCGATCACCGCGCCAACGACGCCGATGATGATGTTGCCGATCAGCCCCGAGCCGCCGCCCTTCATAATCAGCCCTGCGAGCCACCCCGCCACGGCGCCGATCGCCAGCATGATGATCAGTCCAATCGGAGCCATAACCCCACTCCCACCGCGATGCGCCAAACGATGCGCGCTCTTCTTCAAGCGCGCGCTGCGGCTCAAATCAATCATTCGCCAGCGAAAGACGCGGCTCCAAGAGCGCAGCCTCGCCGCCTGCAGGCGTTGGGGCCCTGTCGGAGGCTTCGCTCACCCAGTGCGCCGCGCATTGGCCGCATGAAGCGGATGCGCGACGGGCTCTGACAGCCAGTGTTCCAGCGCGGAGACGCCGAGAGATCCATGTTGCTCCGCCGCCTTATCATCGCCGACCGAACAACGCAGCCGCTCCGCCTTCACGCTGCGGACCGCCGCCAAGCGGGCGCCGAACAGCCTCGCGCCAAAAGGGCGCGCGAGAGAGGTCGGCCCCCGAAAGATCAGCCTAGAAGAGATCCGCGCTTGAGAGATCGGCGCGGCGCGCGCGAGCGCGAAAGACGCTCGCACGGCGAGCCCGGTCGCTTAACAGCACTTCGTCATCGACCACCACCATTGGCGAAAGACGCCGCTTCCGACATTTCGTCGCTGAGATCGACCGCGCTCACATCAACCGGTTCTGCAGACGCGTAAGCAGGGTCGAACTGATGCCGCTCAAGAGAGACGACGTATCGCGGCGCATCGCCCCATGCGGAAACAACAGAGCAAACCACAATCCGTCAAACGAAGCAAAAGGGCCGCTCCCCGAAGGAAGCGGCCCGTCTTCACCGTCATGCGCCTTGATCAGGTCGACGGCGCCGGCTCCATGCCGCCGTCGCTTTCGCGGCCCGGGCGCGTTTTCGGCACGCCGAGGCTGCTCACGGGAGAGACCTTCGAGCCGCCGCTATCCTCGTCGTCGCTGCGATCAATCGCCTCACCGCGGATCACCTTGTTGATCTCATCGCCGGTGAGCGTCTCGTATTCGAGCAGACCTTGCGCCAGAGCGTGCAGATCGTCGTTCTTCTCGGTCAGGATCCGCCGGGCGGTCTCATACCCGGTGTCGACCAGGCGGCGCACTTCCTCGTCGATCGCCTGCTGGGTCTCCGGCGAGACGTCAGCGCCGCCCGCGCGCATGCCGAGATAGGTCTCTTGCTGGTTCGAATAGTCGATCATGCCCAGCCGCTCGGACATGCCCGCCCGCGTCACCATGCTCTTCGCGATCCGCGTCACCTGTTGGATATCCGAGGCCGCGCCCGTGGTGACCTGCGCCTCGCCGAAGATGATCTCCTCCGCGACGCGGCCACCGAGGGCCATGGCGATCATCGAGGTGAGCTGCTCGCGCGTTTGGCTGAGCTGGTCCTCTTCCGGCAGCGAGGAGACCATGCCGAGCGCGCGGCCGCGCGGAATGATGGTCGCCTTATAGATCGGGTCGTGGCTCGGCATGTTGATGCCGACGATCGCATGGCCCGCCTCATGATAGGCGGTGAGTTTCTTCTCTTTGTCGCTCATGACCAACGAGCGCCGCTCCGGACCCATGATCACCTTGTCGCGGGCCTGGTTGAAATCCGCCATGGTCACGAGCCGCTTATTCGCCCGCGCCGCCATCAGCGCGGCCTCGTTCACGAGGTTGGCGAGATCCGCTCCGGAGAAGCCGGGCGTGCCGCGCGCGATGATCTTGAGATCGACATCCGGACCGAGCGGCACTTTGCGCGCATGCACCTGAAGGATCTTGGTGCGGCCCTTCACATCCGGGTTCGGCACCTGCACCTGGCGGTCGAAGCGGCCGGGGCGCAGAAGCGCCGGATCAAGCACGTCGGGCCGGTTGGTGGCGGCGATCATGATCACGCCGTCATTCGACTCAAAGCCGTCCATCTCAACCAGCAGCTGGTTCAGCGTCTGCTCGCGCTCGTCATTGCCGCCGCCATAGCCGGCGCCGCGATGGCGGCCGACGGCGTCGATCTCGTCGATGAACACGATGCAAGGCGCGTTCTTCTTGGCTTGCTCGAACATGTCGCGCACGCGGCTGGCGCCGACGCCGACGAACATCTCCACGAAGTCGGAGCCCGAGATCGAGAAGAACGGCACGCCCGCTTCGCCCGCGATCGCGCGCGCCAGCAGCGTCTTACCCGTGCCAGGAGGGCCGACCAGCAGAGCGCCTTTCGGAATCTTGCCGCCGAGCGCGGTGTATTTCTGCGGCGCGCGGAGGAATTCGACGATCTCCTGCAGCTCGTCCTTCGCTTCGTCGATGCCGGCCACATCGTCGAAGGTCACGCGCTGAGTGTTCTCGGTGAGCAGCTTTGCGCGGCTCTTGCCAAAGCCCATCGCGCTGCGGCCGTTCGACTGCATCCGGTTGAGAAAGAAGATCCAGATGCCGACAAGGATCAGCAGCGGCAGCCAGAAGCTGAGGCTCGCCATGAAGCCGCTTTGCTGCTGCGGCGTCACCGTGATGTCGACATTAGCCTCGCGCAGCGCCGCCATCACTGTTTCCTGAGCGCCGAGCGGCTGGACGGTCGTGAAGCCGCTGTCGTCGGTGCGACGGCCGACGATCCGCTCGCCGTCGATCGTCACCTCGCGCACATCGCCGCGCTCGACATCGTCGAGGAATTCGGAGAACGCCCGCTCCATCGTGGAGGTCGTCGTGCTTTGCGCCTGAAACAATTGGACCAAAGTGACCACGAGCAGCAAAATCGCCGCCCACAACACAATATTCTTAAGGTTTCCCAAAGATGTTCTCCCGACCGGAGCCAAGCGCCGCCGCGGCGTGGCTCGCGCCGATTACGGCGTGGCTATGTCGTAGACATAAGTCTAAGGCCTTACCGTTCAACTGACGAGTCCTTCAGATGGGCGGCGCCGCAGCGGCGATGTCAGAGCGGAAGGATGATCAAGCCCGGCCGCGGGCGCCGCAAGAAGCGCGCCTGACGACGTAAAAAGACCGGGCGCGGCGAGGCGAGCGCCCCGCGGCGCGGCGCTCCAAGCCGGATCAGGCGCTTGGCCGGCTCTCTCCAGCGCGTCCGCGACAGCGCGCACGCCCCTTGAGCCAAGTGACTGAATAAAAACGATAGTATCGCCATCTGGCGTCCGGCTATCGTTCACAGCGAGGAAACGACCATCCCAGCGTTTCGGGGCGGCGTCGACAGCGAGCGGCGCCGCCGCGGCGGCGAGTTCGCGATAAAGCCGCCACCATCCCGCGCGCCCCGCCTCGCCCCCCGCCGGCGCTATTACCGCGCCATGCAGGGTGCGTCCGCTCCGCGTCGCGTCGTCCGCGCCGGGCGCCGCGGCGCCCGCATCGGTGATCGCCGCGAATAGCGCCTCCAACGCCGCGAATCGCGGCGGAAACGCCGCGCCCGCCGCCCATTCGAGCGACCGCGCCAGCGCGCGCAGGCCGATCTCGCGCGGCGCCGCCGCCAACAGCGGCGCGTTCAGCTCGACGAGCCCCAACATCGGCTGCGCGCGCGACGCCCGCGCCAGCAGCGCCGCAGTCTCCGCATCGAGCGCCGCGCGGGCCCGCGCCATCCGCGCCGCCGTCTGCGCTAAGCCCGGCGCGGCGAGGCCGAGCGGCGCGAGCGCGCCCAGCGCTTTGCGGGCCCGGCTGCGCAAATGCGCGTCCTCCTCGTTGCTCGGATCCTCGACCCACGCCGCGCCGCGCGCCTGGCAAAAGGCGCGGAGATCGGCGCGGCTCTCGCCCAGCAGCGGGCGGATGAGCCTCAAGCGCGCCGCGTCGGGCGCCGACGCGCCCGCCGGGCGCCGGGTCGCCCACATCTTCGCTTCGGCCTCGGTCTCCTCGAACCGCGCCTCCGCCATCGCCGCGAGGCCGTCGACGCCGGAGCCGCGGGCGAGGCGCATCAGCAGCGTCTCAGCCAGATCATCCTGCGTGTGGCCGAGCGCGAGCGGTCCAACGCCGATCTCTCGGCGCCATGCGCCAAGCAGCGCCGCCCGCGCCTCCCGCGCCGCGGCTTGGAGGTTCGACGTCGGCTTCGGCCCGTCCCAGCGCAGCGCCGCATGAGGAACGCCGAGGCGCGCGCAATGCGCCGCGACGCCCTCCGCCTCCGCCGCAGCGGCGGCGCGCAGCCCGTGATCGACCGTCGCGGCGAACAGCGTCAGCGGCGGATCGAAGCGCGCTCGCGCCGCCGCGGAGAGCTCCAGAAGCGCGATGCTGTCGCCGCCGCCTGAGACCGCCAGCGCGAGGCTCCGCTGATCGCTGAGGAGACGCCGCAAGGCAGCGACGAAGCGCTCGAACAACGCTTCAAGATCGCGCGCGTCGCGCGCCGGCGGATCCGCCGCGCCGCCCAGAAGCGGCGCGCCGTCGTCAAAGAGCGCGTGCGTCATCGCCGAGACGCGCCCGCTCAGGCGAGGTTCTCAACGACCACCGCGATGCCTTGGCCGCCGCCGATGCACATGGTGGCGAGGCCATAGCGGCCCTTCACGCGCTTCAGCTCGTAAAGGAGCTTGGTGAGGATCACCGCGCCCGAGGCGCCGATGGGGTGGCCAAGCGCGATGGCGCCCCCATTCGGGTTCACCTTCGAACCGTCAAGCGACAGCTCTTTGGACACCGCGCAGGCCTGAGCCGCGAAGGCCTCGTTGGACTCGATCACATCGAGATCGTCGAAGGAGAGGCCGGCCCGCTCCATCGCGCGGCGCGACGCCGGCGCCGGGCCCATCCCCATCTCGGACGGCTCGACGCCGGCCAGGCCGTAGGCGACGATCCGCGCCAGAGGGCTTGCGCCGCGGCGCGCGGCTTCGCGCTCGGTCGCCAGCACCACGGCGCCGCCGCCGTCATTCAGCCCCGACGCGTTGCCCGCGGTGACGGAGCCGTCCTTCTGAAAAGCGGGGCGAAGCTTCGCCATATCGTCCAAATTCGCATTCGGGCGGATATGCTCGTCCTGGTCGAAAAGCACGGTCTCTTTCTTCCGCTTCACTTCGACCGGCGCGATCTGGCCCTCGAAATAGCCTTCCTTCTGCGCATGCGCGGCGCGGCGATGGCTCTCGATCGCGAAGCTGTCCTGATCCTCGCGCGTGATCTGGTAGCGCTTGGCCACATTCTCCGCCGTCACGCCCATATGCCCATGGCCGAACGGGTCATGCAGCGCTTGCAGCATCATGTCGACGACGGGCGTGTCGCCCATCTTCTGGCCCCAGCGCGCATTCGGAATGAGATAGCCTGAGCGGCTCATGCTCTCCGCCCCGCCGGCCAGCGCGATCTCCGCATCGCCGAGCGCGACCATCTGCGTCGCCGACACAACCGCTTGCAGCCCCGAGCCGCAGAGCCGGTTCACAGTGAGCGCATGCGCCTCCTTCGGCGCGCCCGCCTCCATCGAGACGACGCGCGAGATATACATGTCGCGCGGCTCGGTGTGGATCACATTGCCGATAACGGTCGCCTGAACCTCGCCGCCCTCCACCGACGCCGCCGAGAGCGCCGCTTTCGCCGCGGTCACGCCCAGCGTGCTGGGCGGAACGTCCTTCAGCGCGCCGCCAAAACTGCCCACCGCGGTGCGCCGCGCCTCTAGAATCACTACATTTTGGGTTTCACCCATCCGTCGAACCTCCCGAAACGTCCATCCCGCCCCGTGCTTAGCGCGCAGGCTGGCCGCGCGGGGCGCGACGACACGTCTCAGTCTTCAGTTTCATGGGCGCATGAAGCGGCGGCGGAGGCCGAGTCAGTCGCGCCAGCGCGGCGTCACCTGCAGCGAGACCCGGGCGCCGCCGCGTTCAACCACCGCCGGAACCGGCTGGTCCGGCGTCAGCGCGTCGAGCACGCGCACGAGGTCATAGAGATCGCTGATCGGCTGACCGCCAAGGCTCAGCAGGCGATCGCCGCCCCGCAGACCCGCCGCCGCAGCGGGTCCCTCCGCCACCACGCCCGCGAGCGAGACGCCCGCCTCCATCGGATCCTGGGCGAATTCGGGGATCGCGCCTAGATAGAGCCCGCCGGGCCGCTGAAAGCCTTGCTCGGGAGGCGAGACGGCGATGTAGGCCGGCGCGGCCGCCGCTTGCGCCACCTCCAGCGCGACGTCGCGCATGAACCGCGCGACGCCCGCGAGCCCCTCGTAATTGATGAGATCCGGCGTATCTCGCGGCGTGTGATATTGCGGATGGGTTCCGGTGCTGGCCGAGAGGATCGGCGCGCCAGCCAGATAGAAGGCGGTGGCGTCCGTCGGCAGATACACCTCTTCCGAGCTGACGATCGGCCGCCCGAACGCGCCGGCCGCGCGCGCCGCCGCGCCGCGCCAGATCGGCGAGGAGCCGAGCCCCGCCAGCTCCAACCGATCCTCCAGCCGCCCCACCATATCCATGTTGAGATAGGCGGCGATCACGCCCTTTAGGGTGTCGCGTCCCGCCGCCTCCCGCGCCGCTTCGACATAGCGGGTCGCGCCGATCAGGCCGAGTTCTTCGGCCGACCAAGCGGCGAAAAGCAAATCGCGCTCCGCCGTGAGCGCTCCTGCGTCCCGCGCCGCGGCCAGGCTCTCCGCGATCTCCAAAAGCGCCGCGACGCCGGAGGCGTTGTCATCCGCGCCGAAATGGATCATCCCAGCCTCGGCGGGCCGCGCGAGAGACGACGCCTCGCCGCCGCGGCCCAGATGATCGATATGCGCGCCAAGCATCGCGGGCGGCTGATCCCCGTCGCTCAGCCTCAGCCGCGCGATCACATTGCGCCCGGTTTTGTAGAGCCGCGTCAGCGTCATCGTCGCTGAGAGCCGGACGCCTTCAAGCGTTCGCGGGCGACGCGGCGCGGCGCCGTCGGCGAGACGCGCCGCCTCGGCGGCGGGGTCGAGCCCGCCTGCGCGGAGCACACGCTCCGCCGCCCCGCGGCTGAGCGCCAGCACTGGCAATCCCGCGCGCCGGCCCATCGCCGCGAGGCGCAATGGCGGCAGCTCGCCCGCATAGCCCGCGCCCGGGCCCGCCGCCAAGATCACCCCCGCCGCGCCGCGCGCCTTGGCGATCGAGGCCTTGTAGCGCATGCCCGCGACGCGCAGCAGCTGGCTTCGCCGCGCCCCCGTCGCCTTCGGCGGCGCGCCGCGCCAAATCAGCACCCAGGCGCCGCTGAGATCCGCCTCGGTCGCGCCGGTGAAGCTGTCATAGCGCGGCAGCGCGCCGCGCCGCCGCGTCGCCAGACCATACCCTGCGAAGACGATCGGCATCGGCGCCGCGTCGGCGTTTTGTGAAAAGCCGAGCGGGCGCCAGTCCTGATCAAGCGCCAGCGCCTCAGGCCGGTCGGTCTCCGCCTCCAGCGTTAGCGCCGCGCCGGGCTTGAGCGCGATCCCGGATGGGAATTGGAACTCATGGAAATAGCCGCCGCCCGGCGCCGCCGGCTCAAGCCCGTAGCGCTGAAACAGCGCCGCCGCATAGGCCGTGGCCGCGCGGGCGCCCGGCGCGCCCGCCAGCCGCCCCTCCATCGCCTCGCCCGCAAGCACTTCGACATGGGCGCGCAGATCCGCAAGCGCGATCTCCGCCTGCGTCGTCGGCGGCGCGACGCCGAGCGCCGCCAGCGCTTGCGGGTCAAACGACAATGCGTCCGCGGCCGCCGCGCTTGAAAGCGCCGCCCCTGTGATCAGAGCCGACGCGCGCCTGAGCGTCGCCCAAAACCCGAAACCCGCCAAAAACACCTCGCGATGGTCATGGTTCGATCGACCCAACAGAGATCGGAGCGCGTTCCGCCAGGCCGCATCCGATTTCTAAAGACAACCGTTTCCAGCATGCCGCGCAAGCCTGCGCCAGCCTGCTCAAGCCTGCGCCAGCCAATTCGCGGCTCAGAGGCGCCCGGCGCGCGCGTCCTCCAGCAGCATGGCGGCGCCTTTCTCCGCGATCATCAGCGTTGGCGCATTGGTGTTTCCTGAGGTGATCCGGGGCATGACCGACGCATCGATCACCCGCAAGCCGCCCACCCCTTTTAGCGCCAGCCGCGGATCGGTCGCCGCCGCCGCGTCAGCGCCCATGCGGCAGGTCGCGACGGGATGGAAGATCGTCGCGCCCACCTGGCCCGCCGCCTCCGCCAGCGCCCCATCGCCGACAATCTCCGCGCCGGGCGCGTGCTCTTCCGGCGCGTAAGGCGCGAGCGCAGGCTGGCTCATGATCCGCCGCGTCAAGCGGATCGCTTCGGCCGCGACGCGCCGATCCTCGGCGGTTGAGAGGTAATTCGGCTGGATCACCGGCGCGGCGAACGGATCCGGGCTCGAGAGACGCACATGGCCGCGGCTCGTCGGCCGCAGATAGCAGACGCTGGCGGTGATGGCGCTGAAGGGATGCAAGGGCTCGCCGAACTTATCGAGGCTGAGCGGCTGCACATGATACTGCAGATCCGCGCTCGCGACGTCTGGCGAGGAGCGGGCGAAAAGGCCGAGCTGGCTCGGCGCCATCGACATCGGTCCGCGCCTGAGCGCCGCGTATTCCAGCGCGATCAGCGCCTGGCCGATCCAGCTCCGCGCCCGCTCGTTCAGTGTGCGCGCGCCGCTCACCTTATAGATGCAGCGCAATTGCAGATGGTCCTGCAGCCCTTCGCCCACCGAGGGCGCGTCGATCAGCGGCGCGACGCCCGCCGCGCGCAACGTCTCCGCGGGTCCGACGCCGGAGAGCTGCAAGAGATGCGGCGAGCCGATCGCGCCGGCGGCCAGCACCACCGCGCCGCGCGCCTGCGCCATCGCCGGCCGGCCGCGCAAGCGCAGCGCGACGCCGCGCGCGCGCCGCTCCTCAAACATGATCCGCTCCACTTGCGCGTCGGTTTCAACGCGCAGGTTCGGCCGCGAGCGCACCGGATGCAGGAACGCCTGCGCCGCGTTCCAGCGCAGGCCGCGCCGCTGGTTGACGCGGAAATAGCTTGAGCCTTCATTGTCGCCGCGATTGAAGTCTTCGATCTTCGGCACGCCCTCCTGCGCCGCCGCCTCGCGAAACGCGTCCAGGATCTCCCATCGCAGCCGTTGCCCGCGGACAGCCAGCTCGCCGCCGCGATTATGCAGCGGATCCTCGGCGCCGAACGCCTCCTGCGCGACGTGATCCTCATGCTTGAGAAAGAAGGGCAGCACCTCCTCCCAGCTCCAGCCGACGCAGCCGAGCTGGCGCCAATGATCGTAATCAGCGGCCTGGCCGCGCATATAGATCATGCCGTTAATCGAGGAGCAGCCGCCTAGCACGCGCCCGCGCGGATAGGCGAGGCGCCGGCCGCCGAGCCGCGCCTCCGGCGCGAGCGTGAAGCCCCAATCCGTGCGCGGGTTCCCCATGCAGAAGAGATACCCGACGGGAATGTGGATCCAGAGATAATCGTCCTCGCCGCCGGCCTCGAGCAACAGCACGCGCATCGTCGGATCGGCGCTTAAGCGGTTGGCCAGCAAGGCGCCGGCGGAGCCGCCGCCGACCACGATGAAGTCAAACGTTCCCAGATCCGCCCGGTCTTCCATGCAGCCTCGCCCCCTCGCCTCGCAACGCGCGCGGCTTGAGCGGACACCGTCGGCGGGCGCCGCCGCGTTCACCAAGAAAAAAGACGCCGCGGCGACCGCGGCGTCTTCTCAATGAGGTTTCATTGGGTCTGGCTGCGCTCGCGGTCCGCCGTCCCGGCGCGCGGCGCCTTAGTCGAGGCCCCAATCGCTCTCGCGCGGGGTTTGCGGCGGCTGCGGATCGGTGAAGGGGCGGTACGGTATCGTCGCCGTGCCGATGTCCTTCGTCTCTTCGCGCCAGATCTCCTCCCACGCCGGCGCGCCGGCGGGCTCGATCTCTTCCGAGGCGCTGCGGCTCAACCAACCGCCGCGGAAGATGGAGCCTAGATGGAGGCCGCCGAAAGTGAAGTCAGAGAGGACGCTGTCCGGGCTTTGATCGCGCAGGATCGCGGCCGGCGCCGGCGGGCCGGCGAGCTCCGCGATCGGCGCTGGCGACGTCGGAGCTAAGGCGGGCGCATAGGCCGTCGCCGGCGTCGCGCCGCCGCCGATCGCGCTCGGCGCGGACGCGCCATACCCGGCGCGCGGCTCGAAAGGCGCATACGCCGTGGCGGGCGTCGCGCCGCGGCGACCGAAAGAGGCGACATACGCCGTCGACGGCGTCAGCGGCTCGACTGTCGGCGTCTCCCAAAACGCGTCGAAGGCGGAGGCGAAGGCGGCCCGCCCTGGCGCAGTCAACGTGCCGCGCGCGCGGAACATGTCGCCCCAGCTCGCGTCATAGGCGCTGGCGCCGGCGCGGGCGCGAATAGACGCCGTCTCGATCGCGGCGCTCTCCTTCGCGGCGAACTCGAGGCCGGTTGGCCAGCGCGCGGCGCCGAGGGCGCCGAGATCCGTGAAGGCTTCGTTCCACATGCGCTGCGCCGGGATCTGGCGCTCCGGCGCCCAAGCGCCGCTCGCCATGCGCTCGAACACCACCTTGCGATCCTCGGCGGCGATATCATCGTCTGCGCGCGGTTGCGGGCTCGTCGGCCAGGCCATCGCGCCGAGCGCGCCAAGCTGGTCCGGCGTCTCATCCGGCCATCCTGCAGCGCCTTTGGCGCCCAGCTCGTTCAGCGAGAAATTCCAGGGCGCCGCGGCGACGAAGGGCGTCGCCGAAATCCAAGCGCCCGTCTCGGAGCGCTCGAACAAGATCGGATCATCGGCGAAGGCGGGCGCCGCGGCGGCGACGCTCAAAGCGGCCGCAAGCGCACCGGCGGCGGTCA
>JBCBCG010000091.1:0-16478 GCA_038530925.1 Pseudomonadota bacterium | reverse complement strand
GGGATAGGTTATCGTTCACCGGCCGACATGGAGCGCATGGCGGCCTAACCACGTCCACTGTTTCGGGGCACGATCACGCGGGAAATCCACTGCGCGCCTTGCGCCTCAGCCGAAAAATCGCCTGTCGCCGCGGCGCGCACCCGATCCGATTGCGTGCGCGCGCGCGTTCCAGCGGCTCCTGCCATACGGCTTCGATCCCGATCCGCTGGGGTTCCTGAACGAGCTTGGTTGGGCGCGATGATGGCGGCGCCGCATCATGACCGGATCGACGCACGCTCCGAAATCAAGGGAGCGATGCTCGAACTTTCTGTTGAGGCGCTGCTTGCGAAGATCCGACTTGCGAAGATCCGACTTGCGAAGATCAAACTTGCGATGGCGCCGGCTCAGGACGACGCTCTCTCGGGACGCACCGACCAGTCTCGGCGCGCTCGGCGGCCCCTCAGGCGCTGCGCACAATCGCTTCTCGCCAAAAAGGAGCGCTCGCGCATCACGGATTGGCGCTCGCGGCGCGAAGGCCCCGCGCTCCATCGGATCGCCGCCCTTTGGGATCGCAGCGAAAGGTTACGGCGCGGCGAAGAGTTCGACGCGGATGGGCGAAGGCTCGCTTCGCTCGAAAGCGCCGGAGTTCGCTCGGGGATCGACTGCGATCATCCGCGCCTTCAGCCCGACGCAGCGCAAGGCCAGAGCCGTCGCCTCGGCGCGGCTGCGCGCCCGCTCCAGCCGGGCGGGCGTCGCCGCCTCGCCGGCCAGCCCCGCGCGGGCGAGCACCGCGTAATCGCCTTGCCCCTCCGGGTCTTCGCGCGCGAGCCGGCGCAGCGTCTCGGCGAAGCGCGTGACCGTCTCAGGCGGGATCTCGGCGGTGCCGGCGGGGAAGGAGAGCGCAGCGAGCGGCGGCGCGGCGCGTTGGAGCGCGCGGGTCGCGGCCTCGTCGGCCATGGTCAGCCGCGGGAAGATCGTCGCTCGGCTCAGACGCTCACGCGCGTCGGCGAGCCCATCGGCGGTGAGGCGGCAGGTCGAGGGGTCGCAGGCGGCGATCGGGGTCACGCCGGCCTCAAAGAGCGCGCGTTGGCCTTCAGGGCGCGAGAGGAACGCCGCCAAGAGCCGCGCGGCGGGATGCGCCGGGGCGCTGTCGAGGCTGGCGTAAAGCGGCGCCGCCACCGGATAAGCGCCCGACCGCAGCGTATCGAGCGTCGGCTGAACGCCGGCGCCGCGGCGGCCGATGGCCATGGTCTCCGCGTCGCCTGTCGCCGAAAGCGCGGCGACGGCCAGGCCCATGGGATCGGCCAGCGCCGCTTGAACCCGCTGGCGCGGATCGGGAATGTAGCGCACGGAGGCGGGCCGGATGCGCCGCACTTCGGCCATGGCGGCGAGTTGATCCAGCGCGTTCGAGCCGGCGGGCGGCAGATAGAGCGTGGGCCGTCCAATCAAGGTCGGCTCGATCATGGACCAGTCGAACACCGATCCTGACAAGAGCCCGTTGATGTCGCTGCGCGTCAGCGCGCTGAGCGGGTTGTCGGGATGCGCCACCAGCGCCACCGCGTCGAAGCCGATCAGGCGCGTTTCGCCATTCGCGAGCGGCGCCCCGAAGGCCGATGGCGGCGCCAGCGCCACATCCGCCCTGCCGCGCGTCAAGGAAGCCAGCGCCGCATCCGGGCTTGAGAAGGGCGTCGCCGCCAGGCGCCACGGACGGATCAGCCGCTCCGTCGCCGCTGTGAGGATCAGGCCTGAGCCGTCCGGTCCGGGCGCGGCGGCGATCGCGCCGGGCGCGACGCCGGCGTCCCGGTAAAACGCCTCGCCGATGGTTCTCAGCGTGTCTTCGGCGAAATCGCCGCCGATAGCGAGCGTGAGCGCCGCGGGATCGGCGCGGTCCGCGCCGCCGCGCTCCGCCGCCGCGAGCGGCGGGGCCAGGAGCCGCGTGAGCCGCGCGCAAGAGGGCGCGCGCTCCGGCGTCGCGCGGTCCTCGCCGAAGACGCCGCCGAGATAATCGAGCGATGGATCGCGCAACGCGGCGAACGGGTCCGGCGCGGCGCTCGGCGCCGCCGGATCAAGCCGCGGCGCCTGGCCTCCTGTCCCGCTATCGGCGGGCGCCGCGGCGGGGTCGCGGATCTCCGGCGCAGCGGTCAGCGTGGCGACCTCCGCCGGGGCGGGCGCGGCGTCGGGCGGCGCGCCGAGATCCGGCGCGGCGATGCTCGGCGGATCTGCGCCGATGCGCGGGCCTTCGGGCTCGCCGGCCGCGCCCGCCGTCGCGCTGTTCTCGCCCGACGGCGCGCTTCTATCCGCGGCGCGACCGCTGGGATCGGCGCTCCTGGGATCGGCGCTTCTGGGATTGGAACCGCTGGGATCGAGAGGCGCGGCGGTCGGGGCGAGCGCCTCATCGCTCAAAAGTCCGCTAAGGAGGTCGCGCACCGCGCCGTCTCCGCTGGCGCGCGCGCCGCCGACGCGGCCGAACGGGTCGTCGAAGCTCGGCGCCGGCAGCGTCTCTTCCGTGATCCCGCCCTCCTCCAGCGCCTCCAAGCGCGCGATCGCCGAGCCGGTCGCCTCCTCGAAGGGCGGCGCCTCGGGCGGTGTGCGCACACCGGTCACGTCGGCAGGGCGGTCTTGCGCCGCGGGCGCCGCATTGCCGTCCGGCGGATCGGCGGGCTCCGGCGCGGCGACGAGTTCGGGATCCGAGCCGCGATCCACATCGCTCGCCGCGGCGCGCGGCCCGGTCGGCGCGGCCGGCGATTTCAGCGCCAGCGTCGGCGGCGCCGCGCTCGGCAATCCATCCGGGGCCTCCAACTCGGCGCGGCTGGTGTCGAGACCGGAGGGTTGGTCTCGATTGTCGAAGGCGCCGGGATCGTCGGTCGTCTCCAGCAGAACTTGAAAGCGATCCTCGCCGTCATCGTCGCGGCTGGGCGAGCGCATCCACGCTTCGTCAGCCTCCGCGCCGCCTGATGTGGGGGCCTCGCCGCCGGCCGAAGCGGGCGCCGCTTGGGCGGTGATCGCGGCGACCGAGAGTTCGGCGCCGGCGCTGGGTTCCGCGGCCGCCTGCGTCGCGCCGTCAGAGGCGGCGTCTTCCAGCGCGGCGTTTTCCCGCGCGTCGGTTTCTTCAGCGACGGTTTCTTCAGCGACGGTTTCTTCTTCGGCGTTTTCTTGCGCGGCGTCGCCTGGCGCCGCGTTGTCGCGCGGCGGCTGCGCGGCCGCGGGGGCGGTCGCCGGCGCGTTTGTGGTCGCGCGCTGACGCTCCGGGCGCCGGTTCGCAGGGGCCGGCGCCGCAGCGGCCGTTTGCGTCTCGCGCACGCCTCGGCGCGGCCGAGCCGGCGTATCATCGACGGTGACTTCGACTTCCGGCACGAACACCCCGCGCTCGGAGACCGAGATCACGCCGTTCTCGGTCAGAAGCTCGTAGGCGCCGTCGCGCCATCCTTCGAGCCGGCCGCGCACCAACACGCCGTCGCGGCGGCGCACCGAGACTTCGAGCACCGCCTCGCGGCTGACGAGGCGCTTACCCTCCGCGGTTTCGATCGTGACGAAGCGCTGGCTCGCAGCGGTGACTTCGCCTTCGAGTTTCAGCCCGTTGGACAACGTGAACGACGCCGCGTGAGCGTCTTGCGGCGTCAACGGCGCGCCGGCGAGCAGCAGCCCGGCGCAAAGCGTCGCCGCGCGAACGCCCGCGCGCGCGGCGTCACGCGATGGAGCGATCCATCGCTTCGCGCTGCTTCCTAAGCGCCCCGCTCGTCTCGCCCGCTCGCCCGGCATGATGCGCATTCGCGTCTTCCGCCCCCGTCTCTGAGCAATCGGCCCGCCGCCCGCCGCGCTCTCCGGCACGCCTGGTTCAGCCCGAGCTAAAGGCCTTTGGAAGCAATGAAATATCGTGCGACTTGATCTACTGGCTGGCCGACGATGTCCACACGGTAATGCAAATCCTGGCTCGTCGCCGTGTCGAGCGAGCGCGCGATGCGCTCGAGAATCGGCTTCAGCCGCGGCTCCTCCTCCAGCGCGCGGGCGCTGACCACCGGCACGAGGTAATAGGCGTTGAAGACGCCGCGCGGATCTTCGAGCAGCTCAAGATCATAGGCTGGGATCTTGCCGTCCGTCGTGTAGACCACGGCGATTTCCGCCCGGCGCTCGCGCAACGCCTCATGCGTCTCAGCCACATTCATCACGGCGATCCGCTCGGGCGCCACTTTGAAATTATAGGCGCGCTCGGCGCCCAACAGACAATCGGCGCGCTTATGGCACTCCTGGTCGGACGCCATGCGGAACGCGGCGCCGTTGCGCAAAGCTTGAGCCAGGTCTTCGACCGAATGGATGCAATTCTCGGCGGCGAAATCGAGGTTCACCGCCAAGGCGTAGGTGTTGTTGACCGAAGAGCGCTCAAGCCAGATCAAGCCGTTGGCGCGATCGGTCTCGCGCACTTCGGCCAATGCGGCGTCCGGGTCGCGCGGCTCGGTGAAGCCCAGATGCATGCTGTAGCCGGTCCACGTGTAATCCCACGCGATGTCGACTTCGCCGGCGAGTTGCGCTTCGCGGATCGTGTCCGTGCCATAGCCGACGCGGGTGCGCGCCGGCACGCCGGCCTTCTCGAGAAGCTGTTTGGTGATTTCCGCGAGCACATACTGCTCGGTGAAGGCTTTGCCGCCCACGACGAAGCTGCGCGACTGCGCGGCGGCCGATGCGGCGAGACCGAGCGTCAGCGCGCTGGCCAAAAGCATGCTCGCGCAGGCCTGCGCGAGACAGGCGATGCGCGCTTTGGCGCGAGCCTCTTTCAGGGTTCGGCGGAGCGTGGCGGCGATGGCCATTCCTCAACTCTCCTTCCATGCGAACGCTGACGCGCGTGACAGCGTGTTTGCGATGACGGCTTGTTTGCGAAGGCGGCGTGGCGCCCATAAGGCGGCGCGCCCATTATCCACAGGCGGCGCGCTTCAGCGGATCGAGGCTTCGACCCGGCGCTTGAACGCGGCGAAGAGAAGCGCGCGCTCCTCGGCTGTGCGCGGCTGAATGCCGAATTCTTGGAGTTGGCGCTCGAACATCGCCTCAAGCTGGTTTTCGGGCGGCAAGGGCTCCGCTTCGGGCGCGGCGGCGATCGTCTCCGCCGCCGCGTCTCGCAGCGGCGCGACGATCGACTCCGCCGGTGCGAATTGGCGCCAGCCGGCGATCTCTCCGATCAAAGGCGCGTCCGCCCATTTCGGATGCCGCGCCGGCCGCCGAAGGTAATTGGCCCGTTTGAACAAAGCCCGAGTGAAAAGAGCGTTTTTGTCGAACCGCTCATTCTCTTGGCCCCAATTATAGACCGCCAAGACGCTCGGCACGACGACCGTCTCCACCGTCCGCCCAGGCGGCACCAGCGAGGGGTAGTCGTCCTGCGTGAAGCCGCCGACGTCATAGATGGCGTCGCCAGGCTTGGCCAAGGGCACAAGGCGCAGACCGTTCACCCGATCCAGTTGCGAGAGCAGCGGGATCGGCTTGCCGCCGGTGATGAACATGGCGTCGATGCCGCCATCGATCACGCGCTCGAGCGCTAAGGCGTTGTCGAGCTTCGTTTCGATCACGGTCACGCCAGCGGCGGTCAGGATGCGCCGCGCCGCAAGGCCAAGCGAGCCGGGCGAGCCGATATTGACGATCTTGCCTTCCAGATCCTCGATCGACTGAATGTCGTTCGGCGCGATCAGATGCACCTCTTGCTCAAAAAGCGGCGCGACATAGACGACGCGGTTCTTGAGATCGCCTGTGAACTCGCCGGTTTGCTCGAGATGATCGAGCACGTCGGCGCGCACGATCGCCATATCGACGCCGCGCAGAAACAGCAGATCGTAGACGTTGTTGCGGTCTCCGCGCCCCGCCATCGGCACGATTCGCAGCCCGTCGACGCAATGGAGCACCGTGGAGAGATCATGGGCGATTTCGAGCGAGGTCTCGCCCGGCGCGCCGGCGACGATCGTCACCGTGTTGGTGTTCGCCTCGCGTACGAATTGGCCGTAGCTCTGCGCCGCCGCGGCCCCTGCGGAAAGGCACGCTGCGGCCAGCGCCGCGGCGAGCGCGACCGGCCCCCAAGGCTTCGGCGCGCTGCGCGGCGAGCCTGAGAGCCGCGCCGCCCGCGCGCCGCGCGATTGCTGTGCTGTGATCATCCGCCAACGCTCCGAGCTTTCCGCGCCGCGGACGAGGGCGGACCTCGCCATCGACCGCAGCGAAAGACGGACGCGCCGCCCGCCCCAAAAACGCCCGCCGCATCCGCCGCCTCGGCGGCGCGGCGCAACGCCTTCCCAACGCAGGAGCTACCATCGGACCTCAGGCGCGGCAAGGCGACGAGACGCGCCAGCGACGAGGAGCCCTGCTCCGCTGCATCTGGAGCGGCGGCGTAGGGCTCCTCGACGCTGGCGCGTCTCGTCGCCGCGGTCAGCCGTCCATCGAGAATTCGAGCAGCAACCGCCCATCCAGGGTCTCGAACAGCATGTGATCATAGGCCGCTCCGAGCGGCGAGGGCGCGCCGTCGGGGCCGAGGGGCTTGATCCGAAACACCTCCGCCGTTTGCTGGGCGAGGAAGGCGTCGAGAATGTCGACGAACTCTCGGGCCAGCGCTTGGGAGGCTTCGGGCGCCAGGTCGCGGCCCAGCCAACGCACGCCGAGTTGAGAGGCTTCAGGGCGCCAATCTTCAAGCGCGCTGATCTCGAAACTCATCTGATCCGCGCTGGTTTGAAACGCGCTCAAAAGCGACGTCTCGCGCGGTTCGGAGCCGTCGCCGATCCAGTCGAAGGAGTAGAAAAAGCTGTTCGCCGGCGCGCCGGCGAGGGCGGCGTTGACGGTCGCCAGACCCGCCAAATAGCCATCGATGAAATCGCCGGTCGGGCGCTCCTCGAGCGCGATCGCCGCATCGGCGGCCGAATCGCTCGCCTCAATCATTCCAGTCGTTCGCCATAGGCCGCGGCGCTCCAAGCAAATCCGACCCCTCTCCCCAAGGGCGCGGCGGGCTGCGCCACGCCGCCGCAGGGACCGAAGCACAGGCGCGGCGCCCGTTTCAACAGAGCGCGCGCCGCGAAGGGCGCGGCGCGACGCGGAACCGCGGCGGAGCGCACTCGGCCGCGCGCCGCGGTGACGCGTCGCCTGCGGCTCGGTTGGTGCGCCGCGGGCGCGTCGTCAAAGCTCGGCCATATTAGAGCTTTTTCGGCGCGCGCCGCTGTTGCGCGACGCTCTGCGCGCCTCAAGGCGAAAGCCGCGCGACGCGCCAAGCGCCGGGCGCCGCCTCGTCCTCCCGCGCCGCGCCCGGCGCAGGCTCCCAGCGCCATTGGAACCGGTCATGCAGGCGGAAGGCCCCGTCGGACCAGAACTCGATTTCGCTCGGAATGATTCGAAACCCGCCCCAATGGGATGGGCGCGGCGGCGAGAACGGATGACGCGCCGCCACTTTCGCCACCTCGGCCGCCAGCGCCATTCGGCTCGCCAGGGGCTTGGACTGCGCCGAGGCCCAGGCGCCCACGCGGCTGCGATAGGGCCGCGTCGCGTAATAGGCGTCCGCCTGCGCGTCCGCCACCCGCGTCACCGCGCCGCGAGCGCGCAGCTGGCGGCGCAGGCTTTTCCAATGCAGCACGATCGCCGCGCGCGGCGCCGCCGCGAGTTCTTGGCCCTTGGCGCTCTCGAAGTTAGTGTAGAACACGAAAGCGCCGCGGCCGCCGTCGGCGGGCTGCGGCTCGATCTCCTTCAACAGCACCATCCGGGCGTTCGGCGCGCCGTCCGCATCGACAGTCGCCAGGCTCATCGCGTTCGGATCATTGATTTCCGAGGCTGTCGCTTCCGCCAGCCACGCCGAGGCGATAGCGAAGGGATCCCCTCGTTGCGCGTCGCGCTCCGCGGCGGATGGCGGCCTGTCCTCGATCGCCTGCGCCTCTTTCTCAAGATCCTGCGCGCTGGCCGGCCTGCGCGCCGGGTCGTCTGACGCATCTTTGCTCATCGCCGTCTCTGTCCTCCCGCGCTGGGCGACGGCGTCGCTCACCGCCTGGCTCACCGCCGTTATGGCGCCGCGTTCTGAAGGCGCGGCGCATGGGTCTTGGAGCAACACCGCGCGCCGCATCTCTACTCTCGCAAGTGGCCCGGTGAAGCGGAATTGCGAATCTCGCGCCGCAGCGCCTTCTTAAGTCGAACAAGCAGCGGGCGCGCGCTTTGGGCCGAACCTCGCGAGGATCCGCATGTTCGAGATGCGTCTCTGTCGCGAAAATGCGCCGCACGGTCTAGAATTCGCCACAGGCCCGGCTCATAACCCGGCATCATGACGCGGAGCCCGCAGACGCCGCCGCTGTCTCGCCATCTTGACAGGCGACACCACTCGCCTTGACGCACCATCGGAGGAGCATCGTGACGATCTCTCACAGCCTTTCCCGCGCCGTCGGCGCGCCCCGCGCGATCGCGCGCCTGGCCGTCGCCGGCGCTCTGGCGCTCAGCCTCGCCGCCTGCGCGCAAGACGGCACGATCAACAAACAAACCCTCGGCGCCGGCATCGGCGCGGCCTCGGGCGTCGCCATCGGGAGCGTGATCGGCTCGGGCGGCGGACGCACCGCGGCGATGATCATCGGCGGCCTCGCCGGCGGTCTGATCGGCAGCGAGATCGGCCGGACCATGGATGAAAACGACCGCTTGCGCGCCCAGCAAGCGACCTCAAACGCGCTGGAGTATAGCCCGACCGGCCAGCCGGTGGCTTGGTCCAATCCCGATAGCGGTTATTCCGGCTCGGTCACGCCTGGGGCCTCGTTTGTCGAAGGCGGGCAGAATTGTCGGCCTTACACCCAAGCGATCACGGTGGACGGGCGCACGGAGCTCGCCGAAGGCGTCGCGTGCCGCGATCCGAACAGCGCCACTTGGCGCGTCGTGAACGGCTGACGCCTGACATCGTCGCCCTTGCCCGTGGGCGCGAGGATTTTCGCCAGGGAAGGCGCGCTGCGCCTTCCCTTTTTTACGGCGTGGCGCGCGTTATCGCGTCCTGGCTTTTTCGCGTCCCGCGCCGTTTCATCAGAGGGCCGCGTCGCGTCTCCGCGCTTGACGCGCTGCGCTCCTCGGGCCAAGCGACAGCGGTGATCGAACAGCGAAAGACGGGCTTAGGTCCGCCTGGCTGGCGTCCTCGTTCCGCCGCCGCGGCGAAACGCGCAGCATCTCCGCTTGCGGCGCTGCGCTCTCGGCGCAATTGCGGCGGCGGGATCGCGTCGATCGATCCGATCGCGAAGGCGGGGGCGAAATGAGCAGCGAAATGGGCGATGGCGGTTTGATGCGCGGAAAGCGCGGTTTGGTGATGGGCGTCGCCAATGACAAATCAATCGCATGGGCGATCGCCAAGGCGGCGCATGAAGCCGGCGCTGAGCTCGGTTTCACCTTCCAAGGCGAGGCGCTTGAGCGGCGGGTGCGGCCCTTGGCGGCGCAAGTCGGCTCCGATCTGATCCAGCCTTGCGATGTGACCGATCCAGCCAGCGTCGACGCCGTGTTCGCGGCGGTGGAGCAGCGGTGGGGCCGGCTCGACTTCTTGCTCCATGCGATCGCTTTCTCCGATAAGGAGGAGCTGCGCGGGCGCTATGTCGACACCTCGCCTGAGAATTTCGCCAACACCATGAATGTCAGCTGCTACTCCTTCACCGCGGTGGCGCAGCGCGCCGAGCGGCTGATGAGCGAAGGCGGCTCGATGGTCACGCTCACCTATTACGGGGCGGAGCGGGTGATGCCGCATTACAATGTGATGGGCGTCGCCAAGGCCGCGCTTGAGGCGAGCGTGCGCTACATGGCGATGGATCTCGGGCCGAAAGGGATCCGGGTCAACGCGCTCTCCGCCGGGCCGATGAAGACGCTGGCCGCGGCGGGCATCGGCGATTTTCGCTATATTTTGAAATGGAACGAGCTGAACTCGCCGCTGCGCCGGAACGTCTCGCAACAGGATGTCGGCCGCGCTGGCGTCTATCTCTTGAGCGATCTCTCCTCGGGCGTCACGGGCGAGACGCATCATGTGGATTGCGGCTATCATGTCGTCGGCATGAAAGCCGAAGACGCGCCGGACATCGCCACCACCTGAGACTTGGACGGGCGCCGCGCCGCTGGGCGCGCCGCTCCAGCCATCAGCCGAGTTTGAAGACGCGCCGCGCCGCGCCCGACAGAAAGCTCTCCCTATCCGCCTCTGTCAGCGCCAGGGCGTCGAGGCCCGCGAGGCACCGCTCCGGCGCGAGCATCGGCCAATTCGTTCCGAACATCACGCGGCCGCGGCCGACGCCCTTCATCAGCGCGACGAAATCGGGCGGCAAGCGGCTAAGCGCATAGGCCGATGTGTCGAGATGGAGGTTCGGGAACTTCGCCATCAGGCTCGTCAGTTCCGCGATCCACGGAAAGCCGACATGGCCGCCCACCACCACCAGCTCTGGAAACTCCAGGAGCACATCTTCGAGATAGGGGATCGGCCGCCCGGTCTCGGAGCGCATCAGCGGGCCTGTATGGCCGATCTGAGTGCAGAAGGGCAGGCCGGCCTCCACGCAAGCGGCGTAGATCGGGTAGTAGCGCCGATCATTCGGCGGCAGATCCCACACCCAAGGCGTGATGCGCACGCCGACGAACCGCGGATCTCCCGCGCGCGCTTTAATGGCGCGCACGCCCTCCATCGGCTGGGCGAGATCTGGGCTGATCAGCCCGCGAAACCGGCTGGGCGCCGCATCGATCTGCGCTTCGAGTTCCTCATTCGAGATCAAATGCCCGCCCGGCGCGCTCCAGGCGGCGAGGAGCGCGATTTCAACGCCCGCCGCATCCATCGCTGCGAGCGTTTCTTCGACGCTGGTGGCGTGCGGCGCGCCGGTCTGGCCGATCCAGCGGCGGAGCGAGGCCATCCACGGCGCCGCCGCCATCCGTTCCGTCGGCGCCTGCGCCCACACGTCGATCACGCCGCCTTTCTCCACGCTCATCGACGCCCTCCGTCATTCGATCCCGATCGTGATCTGACGGCAGGATTGGAGCGAAGAACGGCTTTGTCCATGGCGCCCTCGCGTCAGCGATGACGCCGCCGCGGCGCGCGGGGCGCGACGGACGCTGACCCAAAGGCGGGTGACCGGCCGCTCGCCGATGGGACGCTTTCCGAGCGCTTTCGCTAAGGGCTCGCTGCGACGGGAAAAGTCGCGCGCATCGCATCCAAAGAATTGGACTGCAAATCAATTCGTATCAAGTCGAAATTTCATGAACTTAACCCCATCATGATCGATTTCGCCGACATGTCTCGCGCCTAATTTCAGCAGCGCGCCCAGGTTCTGTCGAGAGGGCGGCAGGAGAAACGTCACGGAAGGGATGCGGCCGTCGGCGATGGCAAAATCAATAGATCGTCTCATAATTCGGCGGCCGAGGCCGAAGGCGTCCGGTTTCAGAACCAACCCAAAATCCCACTCATCACCTTCCTTCTGAAAGCCGCCCCAGCCGACATATCGATCGCGGGACATAATCGCCCAATGGCCCAGTCCATCGCGCGCCCAATACCGCTCTTTCTCGATGATGAAATTCGACGCCGTCTTTGCGTCCCAGTCTGCCGTCAAAAGCGGCATATGCCTGGCGAGCCTTGGGTCCGACATATGCGCGGCGATCTCAGATGGGTCGATCTCGGTCAACCGGACGAAGGAAATCTCGTCTTCCAATGCATTTCCTTTCGCATGTCCCTTCCCGTCGCCGCGCGCGCGTGCCGCCGTGGTTTACGCCAATACCGGCCCACGCGCCGTGCTTTTGCGCGCTGATGGACGGGCGCGCCGCGCCGACAGGCTTGCTCCGTGCGGCGGCCCGGCGCAGGAAGGGGCGAGAAGCGCAGGCGTCGCTTCGCCGCGGGGCGAGGCGCTTAGGGGAGCGATGGGATGGAGACCGTCTCTGAAACAAAGTGTTTTGGCGGCGTGCAGGGCGTCTATCGCCATGCGAGCGCCGCTTGCGGCGTCGACATGACCTTCGGGCTTTATTTGCCGCCCGCCGCCGAGGCCGGGCCGGTTCCACTGCTCTGGTGGCTCTCGGGCCTGACCTGCACCCATGAGAACGCGATGACGAAGGCGGGGTTTCAGCGCGACGCCGCGGCGCTCGGGCTCGCGATCGTCTACCCCGACACCTCGCCGCGCGGGGAGGGCGTCGCCGATGATGAGAGCTTCGATCTCGGCCAAGGCGCAGGCTTTTACGTCGATGCCACCGAGGCTCCCTGGGCGCCGCATTTCAAGATGAAGAGCTATTTGATGGACGATCTCTCCGCGCTCTTGGCGGAGGGCTTTCCGATCGATCCGGCGCGCCAAGGGATCTCGGGCCACTCCATGGGCGGGCATGGCGCGCTGACGCTGGCGATGGGCGCGCCGGAGCGGTTCCGCAGCCTCTCGGCGGTGGCGCCGATCGCCAATCCCATGGGCGCCGATTGGGGCCGCAAGCAGCTCTCGGCCTATCTCGGCCCGGATGAAGCGAAGTGGGAGCCGCATGACGCCTCGCTGATGCTGCGCCGGCATGGCTGGAAGGACGAAATCCTGATCGATCAAGGCGCAGCGGATCCGTTCCTCGGCCTACTGAAGCCCGAAGCGCTGGAGGCCGCGATCGAAGAGCGCCGCCAGCCCGCGCGGCTGCGGCGCCATGAGGGCTATGACCATTCATATTTCTTTGTCGCGAGCGTCGGGCCGGACCATCTTGCGTTTCACGCCGAGCGGCTGCGCTGACGCGCATCGACGAGCGACAAGTCGGCGGACCAGCCGACGCCGGAGGGAGGAGACGCGCGATGCCGTTGGATGCGCTGATGCGGGATCGCATCAAGGATGCGGGGTTGCTGAGGAGCGAGGGCTATATCGCCGGCGCGTGCGCCGGCGCTGACAGCGGCGCCGTCTTCACGGTCACCAACCCGGCGACCGGCGCGGTGATCGCCGAGATCGCCGATCAAGGCGCGGCGGAGACGAGCCGCGCCATCGCCGCCGCAACCGAAGCCTGGCCCGATTGGGAGGCCAAGACAGCCAAGGAGCGCGCCGGCGTGCTGCGCCGCTGGTTCGAGCTGATTATGGCGGCGCAGGAGGATCTGGCGCAGATCGCCACCGCCGAATGCGGCAAGCCGCTCGCCGAGGCGCGTGGCGAGGTCGCTTACGCCGCCAGCTTCGCCGAATGGTACGCCGAGGAGGCGAAGCGCGCTTATGGCGAGGTGATCCCGACGCACCGCGCTGATGCGCGCATCGTGACGCTACGCCAGGCGGTGGGTGTCGTCGGCGCGATCACGCCGTGGAATTTCCCGCTGGCGATGATCACCCGCAAAGTCGCCCCGGCGCTGGCGGCGGGCTGTCCGGTGGTGATCAAACCGGCGGAGCAGACGCCGCTTTCGGCTCTGGCGCTCGCGGCGCTGGCGGAGCGCGCCGGCTTTCCGTCCGGCGTCTACAACACCGTGGTCGGCGCCGATGGGCCGAGCATCGGCGAGGCGCTCACGAGCGATCCTCGGGTGCGCAAAATCACCTTCACCGGCTCGACGGAGGTCGGCCGCATCCTGATGCGCGCCTCCGCCGACCATATCAAGAAGGTCAGCTTCGAGCTGGGCGGGAACGCGCCGTTCATCGTGTTCGACGACGCCGATGTCGACGCGGCGATCGACGGCGCGATGATCTCAAAATTCCGCAACGCTGGGCAAACCTGCGTCTGCGCCAACCGGATCTACGCGCAAGCCGGCGTCTATGACCGCTTCGTCGAAGGGCTCGCCGCGAAAGTCGCCGCTTTGAAGGTTGGCGACGGCGCGGAGCTGGGCGTCGAGATCGGGCCGCTGATCGAGCCTCAGGGCGTTGAAAAAGCGTTGCGGCATATCGAGGACGCGAAGGCCAAGGGCGGCGCGGCCCTGACCGGCGGCGGCGCTCATCCCGCCGGGCCGCTCTTCGTTTCGCCGACCGTGATCCGCGACGCGACGCCGGAGATGGCGCTCTCGCGCGAGGAGACCTTCGGCCCGGTCGCCCCGGTGTTCCGCTTTGAGGAGGAGGCCGAAGCGATCCGCCTCGCCAACGACACCGAATACGGCCTGGCGGCCTATGTCTATACGCGGGATCTCGGCCGGGTCTGGCGCGTCTCCGAGCAGCTCGAATACGGCATGGTCGGTGTGAACGCGGGCGTCATGTCCACCGAGGTCGCGCCTTTTGGCGGCGTCAAACAATCCGGCCTTGGCCGGGAAGGCGCGCGCCAAGGGCTCGAAGAGTTTCTTGAGACCAAATACGTGATGATGGCGGGCGTTTGAGCCGGCGCGGCGACAGAACGACGCTCGTCGCCGCGCTGGCGGCGCTGCTCCTCGCTGCGCCCGCCCCCAGCGCGGCGGACGGGCCGTTGCGGCCAGGGCAGGGCGTCACCGTGCGGCCTGCGGCGACGGAAGTGCGAGAGGAGCGGTTTCAAACCCTGATTGTCGAGCGCGCTCTGCAAGCGCTCGGCTACCGCATCGCGCCACCGACGCTCTATGATTATCAGACGATGCATTTGGCGCTCGGCTCCGGCCAAGCGGATTTCGCCGCCGTGCATTGGGAGCCGCTCCATGACGGGTTCTTCGCCCAGGCGGGAGGCGCATCGACGCTCAGGCGTCTCGGCGTGCTGATCGACGGCGCGGTGCAGGGCTATGTGGTCGACAAGGCCTCGTTCGATGCGGGCGTGACGAACCTCGCCGATCTTCGCGATCCGGCGATCGCCCGGCGCTTCGATCGAGATGGCGACGGTAAGGCCGATCTGGTGGGCTGCCCCCGCGGCTGGGGCTGCAATCTCGTGATCGAGCATCATCTCGACGCGTACGGCCTGCGCGCGACGGTGGCGCATGACGACCGGCCCCATGCTCAGGCGATCGCGAGCGTGCTTGAGGCGGAGGATGCGGGGCGGCCGCTGCTCTTTTACACTTGGACGCCCTATTGGGTCTCCGGCGCGCTGCCCCAGGGCGAGGCGACCGAGTGGCTGGAGACGCCGTTCCCGACGACGCCGGATGGCGGATCCTTTCGCGCGCGGCATGACGGCCGGATGCTCGGCTGGCCCGTCAGCCGCTTGCGCATCGTCGCCAACCGCGCGTTTCTCGAGGCGAACCCAGCCGCGGCGGCGCTGTTCGAAGTCGCATCCATCCCCATCGAAGACATCTCAGCGCAAAACATCCTGATGTTCGAAGGCGCCCGCGCCGACAGCGATATCGAAGCGCATGCGGAGGCCTGGATCGCCGCCAACGAGCCCGCCTTCAACGCCTGGCTCGCCGCCGCCCGCACCGCAGCCGAAAACGCCTCGCGGTGAACCACCGCCCCGCGATGACCGCGTGCGCAGATGGCGGCGGCGTTCGGCGATCCTTGGATCGTTTCAGAATGTAAGCATTACAATCTCTTGGGTGGGATAGACGTTGTCTGAGTCGTGAGCGTCCGACGTCCGGTGAGCGGTGGCGTCCCTGGACGTGGTGTAGGAGGCGGTCGTCCTTGCGGTGGCCATCGTTGAATGCGGCCACCCCATGACGACCTACTGGTCCAAGACCAAGACCAAGACCGGGGCGAGAGAGCCCAATTACATGTGCTTCAAGAAGGGCTGCGGCTCCTGCCGCAAATCGATCCGCCGCGACCGAAGCGAGGGCGAGTTTGAAACCGTCCTCAAGACCCTGACGCCCGCCTGCACCTTGCTGGACATGGCCAAAGACATGTTCGCAAGGGTCTGGGAGCAGCGTCACGCCCAGTCGCAGGCGGAGACTGCGACGCTGCGCGCCCGCACCAAGGAGTTGGATGGCCAGACCGCGCAGCTCGTCGACCGGATCGCCGACGCCTCCAGCGAAACGGTCGTCGTCGCCTATGAAGCCCGGATCGAAAAGCTCGCGCGCAAAAAGCTGGCGATCGCCGAGAAACTGCAAAACACCGTCGGCTCGCAGCGCCCCTTCGGAGAGGTCTTCGAACTCGCTTTGGGCCTCTCAAGATTTTGAAATATATGGGAAAATTTCGAGTGCGCTGGACGCCGAACCATCCTCAGACTGGCTTTTGGCAACCGCCTCGCTTACTCCCGGAATCCAGGTTTCACAACCCGAAAACCTCTATTGTTTTCAACGCGTTAGAGGGCGCAAGTACTATAAAGAGCAATCTGGCGGAGAGAGCGTCCGCGGCGCCGCGCTAAGGGCTCCGTATGGGGTCAATCTTTTCAGGGTTTTGGCCGCAGTTCGCGCACCTAGGTGTATCAAAAAGAGTATCAATTGGTGTATCAAGCGCTGCGCTCTCGCGGTCGCGGGAGTTGTGGCATGAGTACAGACGCAACCCCTGACATCGGCGATGTTCTCGGTCGCCAGCGGTCCGTCGCGGATCATCTCGCAATGATTGCGCTTCAGGAGCTGTGGGCGCGCATGCCCTGGGATGCCGAGATCCACCTGCCAGGTGGTGCGGTGGCGAAGTTGAAGCCGCTTTCCGCCCCTAAGACCCGGCGCTTCGAAGACGAGAACGGCAGCGCAATGCCGCCGCGGTTTGGCTTCGACTTGATCATCCCCAGGGGATCAGGCTTCGACATCGATCACATTGAATTTTTTGTGCAAATGACGG
>JBCBCG010000090.1:0-16759 GCA_038530925.1 Pseudomonadota bacterium | reverse complement strand
GACGGATTATTCGCGTGATTTGAGCGTTCCGAAGACCCGTGATGCCACTGCATGAGCGCTCGACGCGGCCGAAGCCGAGGCCGAGGCGAAGACGCCAGCCGAAAGGGCGCCCTCGCCCAAGGCGCGCGGGCAGGCGACCGCCGCGCCGAGCGCTCATGCAGTGGCATCACGGGTCTTCGGAACGCTCAAATCACGCGAATAATCCGTCGCTTGTCCGTTTCGATCAGACATGAGAGACTCTCCTTACGACCGTAGAAACGATCGACTACTTGAAACTGGACGCGGAAGACCGCGCGACCATTGAAGCTCTTGTGGCGAGCGGCGCATTTGCTTCCGCCGAGGCGGCGATCAGCACGTTGATGCAATATGGCAAGAGCCATCCGCATGTGATCGCGCTCCTCGATCGCATCAACGGGGCGGCCATCTCGCCTGACGAGCTGCGCGCCGCCGCCTTCGACGCGGATCCGAGCGCCGTCACGCCGCTGGAGGCCGGCTTCGCCGAGATCCGCGCCCATCTCGAAGCTCATGCAGCGTCCCGTTCCGGGAGATGAGCACCTCCTATCGGGTCGAGATGACGCCGCGCTTCACCGGCAGCGCGAAGCAGATCGGCGTCTAAATCTATGAGCGCACAGGCTTTGTGGAGCGTGCGCTCGGCTATACGAGCCGCCTCGATCAACGGGCGAAGCAGCTGAGCGGGTTGCCCCACATCGGGACGCATTACCCGAAATCAGACAGGGCCGGCGCACGGTTCCCGTCGAGGGCTCGGCCGTGATCATCTTCCTGGTCGATGATGCGACCCAAACCGTCACCCTGCTCGACGCCGCCTTTGGCGGCCGCCAGCTCCGCCTCGATGAGCACGGATGACGTTTCAACACCCCTCGGCGGAGAAGATCCCAATGCCCCGCTATCAGGACCGCGTGTTTCAGCTCGGCGAGTATTGGCTGAACCAGAAAAGCCGTTCGCCGGCCTGGTGTCGCACGTGGTTCGACCCTGCCAAGCGCCAGACCAAATGGATCTGGCGACCGTGCTGCTGCGCTATTGGGAAGATCACGCGCAGCATGTGCGGTCGGCATCATCGATCCGGGGCGAGTTGGGTCACTGGAATAGTTTCTTTGGCGAGGCCAGCGTCGCGGATGCGACGTCTTTTCAAGCGCTGGAGCGGTTCAAGAAGCATCTGCTTGCGGGCGGCTTGAGCCCTCAAAGCGTCAATCACGTCCTGAAGAGCGGCCGCGCGGCCTTTCGGATGGCGTGGAAGCGCGGTGAGCTGGCTGCTGCGCCGCCGATCGAGATGCTGCCTCTCGGCGAACAGGAACCCATGGGGAGGCCGCTGAGCGTAGAGGAATGCCGGCGGCTGCTCATGGCGGCTGCTCATGGCGGCTCGCGCGCTGCCCAAGGCTGGGCACGTCGCCGACTTCGTTCTCCTGGCGCTCGGCGCCGCAGCGCGGCCCGGAGCGATTTTGGCGTTGATCTATGCGCAGATGGATTTCTCGGCCGGCCTGATCCGGCTCAACCCGCCTGCTCGCACCCAGAACAAGAAGCTCCGGCCCAACGTGCGCATCCCGACCCTGATCGCTGAGCATTTCGCATCTCGTCAGCAGCCGGCCCACGCGCCGGTCGTGGCGTTTAACGGCGCGCATGTGAAAAGCCTGAAGACCGCTTGGCGGCGACTGCGCTAGCAAGCGCAGGTTGATGCGGGCGTGACGACCTACAGCTTTCGGCGCACGGTCGCGCGGCATCTGAGAGCGCAAGGCGTTCAGGCATGGGAGGTCGCGGCTCAGCTCGGCCACAAGACCGCCGGCGTCACGGATCGCTACGCGCCCTTCTCCCCCGACTATCTTGCTCGCGCGCTGGCGGCGATCGATGCGTTTCTCGCTGAAGCTGCGCGTGAATTGCGTGTGAGAGAGGCGGAGGGTTAGGCTAATACTATGTTGATTGTTATGGCGGTCCCGGCGGGATTCGAACCTGCGACCTACCGCTTAGGAGGCGGTTGCTCTATCCAGCTGAGCTACGGGACCGGCGCGCCTGCTCTTACGCCGGGGCGCGCCGCTCGTCCATCGCTCGAACGGCGCGGATCGCCGCGTGGGTCAGTTTAGCGACAACGCTAAATCCGCCACCGCGGGGCCGACCTTGGTCTCGAGCGCGCTGCGCATTTTCTTCAGCGCTTGCGCTTCGAGCTGGCGCACGCGTTCTTTGGAGAGGCCGAGACGCTCGCCGAGCGCTTCGAGGGTTTTCGGCTCATCGGCCAGCTTGCGCTCATGGATGATCAGCCGCTCGCGATCCGTGAGAACGTCGAGCGCATCGCCGATCCACTGCTTAACGCGCGCGAAATCATTGGCGCGCGCGGTGGATTGATCGGGCGTCTCGCCGTCATCCTCGAGCGTGTCCATCCACTCGCGGCCTTCCTCATGGCTCTGGGTCGCGTTGAGCGAGAAGTCAGGCCCGGCGAGCCGCGCCTCCATCATCTCCACATCGCGGAGCGGCGCGCCAAGCTCCTCCGCGATCTCAAGGCGCACCTCTGGCGGCACGCCTTCGCTGAAATCCTGACCCCGCTCTCGCTCGATCCGCGCGCGGATGCGGCGCATGTTGAAGAACAGCGCCTTTTGCGAGGAGGTCGAGCCGGTTCGCACCAGCGACCAATTGCGCATCACATAATCTTGGATCGATGCTTTGATCCACCACACCGCGTAAGTCGAAAAGCGCACGCCGCGATCGGGATCGAATTTAGAGGCGGCTTTCATCAGCCCGACGCCCGCCTCCTGCACCAGATCGTTCATGCTGGCGCCATAGCGACGGTATTTCGAGGCCATGGCGATGGCGAGGCGCATATAGGCGTTCACCAAACGATGGAGCGCTTTCTCATCTCCGTCATTGCGCCAGGCTCGCGCCAGAGCGAGCTCCGTCTCCGCATCCAGAAGCTCGGCCTTCATCGCTTTCGTCATGACGCGCCGTTGCGCCGCGTCCGGGGTCTCTTGAGCCGTCATTTCCGTCTCCGTCCGCACCGGGTTTGAAGAGGGATACGCAGGCCGGACTGCGACGGATCACCGCAATTTCACTTTTGATTAACATTTGGCCCTCAGCGGTTGGGGGGCGGCTGGGCGCGCGCGCCGCGTCGGCGCGTAATGACTTGACATGCGGGAGCGTGTATCGCGGGAGACCAGCGCGCGCTGGGGCTGCGCGCGGCGCCGCAGCCAAGCGAATGGGAGGCGATCGATTGGAGGGGCAATCCAAGGGCACGGTGCGCTGGTGGTGGGTGCGGCATGCGCCGGCGCGCCGCGCCGCGAACGAGCCGCTGGGCTTCTGCGGCTGGAGCGATCCCGACGCCGATCTCTCCGATGATCGCGCCCTCGCCGTGCTGCGCTCCGCCTTGCCGGAAGAAGCGGCGATCCTCAGCTCCGATCTCGCCCGCGCGACGCAAACGGCCGATGCGATCGCGCGCAGAAATTCAAAGCGTCTTCCGCCGGATCGGCAGCTCCGAGAGCAGAGTTTCGGCGCTTGGGAAGGCCGCCCTTACGACGCGCCGGAGATGAAAGAGTTCTGGCGCAACCCGGCGCTGGCGGCGCCGCCGGAGGGTGAGAGCTTCGCCGAAATGTGCGACCGGGTGAGCCGCGCCATCGTCTCTTACAATGCGGGCGAAGAGAATGAGATCGTCGCCGTCGCCCATGCCGGCTCGATCCGCGCGGCGCTCGCCTATGCGTTGGGCCTGCCGCCGAGCGAGGCGCTGTGTTTCGAGATCGGGCCGCTGTCGCTGACGCGGATCGATTGGATCACCGACGCCAACGCCTGGCGCATCGGCGGCGTGAATGTGGGCCTGTAGCCGGCGATCGGCGGAGCGAGGCCGCGGATCGCTCGGCTTGGCGCTGCGCAGCGGCGGCGGACCAAATTTCTAAGCTTGGTTCTAGATTTTTAACGTCGAGAACATACCTGTTCGCGCGGGGCGAAGATCTAAAATACGGAGATGTAAATGCCTTTGCTGACCTCGCCAATTGATGGATCGCCGATGACGCAGATTAATCGGTTTGGAATTGAGTTGGATGTTTGTCCAACCAGCGGCGGCGTCTGGTTGGATAAGGGCGAACTTGAAAAACTCGTTCAATTTATTAAGGAATCTGCTGAAAGCGATGCCAAGCATTTTGAGCGTGCAAGCCGGACGCAAGAACAAGAAGACGATGGCTATTACCGTCGCGAAGCGAAACGTAAATACAGCGATGATGATTATCGAAAAGGGTATTATAAGAAGAAAAGTGGAATGCATAAAATTATGGATCTGTTTGATCTATAGAGCGTCCGTCGAAGGAGCTGGAGCCGCGGGATAGACGACCGTTTCAAGGTAAAGCCCGTGCGGCGGCGCGACCGGGCCGCAGGCGGCGCGGTCGCGCGCTTCAAGCGCCGCCGCCACGCGCTGAGGCGGCCACGCGCCCGCGCCGACGCGTTCCAGCGTGCCGACCAAGCTGCGCACCTGATTGTGCAGGAAGCTGCGCGCCCGCGCTTCAATCCGGATTTCGCGCTCCCAGCTCTCAGCGGCGCCCGGCGTCGTGGCGTCTGAGACCTCCAGCGCGTCCAGCGTCTTCACCGGCGATTGCGCCTGGCATTGCGCGGCGCGGAAGGTGGTGAAGTCGTGCTCGCCGATCAGATGCGCCGCCGCCTCCCGCATCGCCGCGACGTCGAGCGGCCTGACGCGGCGCCAGGCGAGCCCTTTCTCCAAGCTCAGCGGCGCCCGGCGCGCGATGATGCGGTAGAGGTACCGCCGCTCCACCGCGTGAAACCGCGCATGGAACCCTGGATCCGCGAGCTCCGCCGCGCGGATCGCCGCCGGCTGCGGCTTGAGGTGAAAATTCAAAGCCTCCATCAGCCGAAACGGCGGCCAGTCGCGGCTGAGATCAACATGCGCGACCTGGCCGAGCGCATGCACGCCGGCGTCGGTTCGCCCGGCGCCGTAGACCAAAGGCGGCGCTCCCTCCGCGCTGATCTCGCCGATTTTCGTCAACGCGGTCTCGATCGCCTCTTGCACGGAGGGACCGTTCTCCTGACGTTGCCAGCCGCGGAACGGGCCGCCGTGATATTCGATGACGAGCTTGTAGCGGGGCATGCGTGACACTGAGCTTTCCAGCGCTGGAGCGTAGCACGCCTTCGCCGCCGCCGACGAGGGCGGGACGCGCCGAGGAAGCGGTTGCTGGAGAGGAGCGCCGCTGATGGGCGTGGGCGACTGGGCGGACGAGCTGACGCGCTGGGCCGAGCGGGCGCAGGCCCGCGCCCAGGCGCAAGCCGAGGCGCTGTTCGAGCCCTCGCTCCGCCTCGGCGTCACCGGCCTCTCGCGCGCCGGCAAAACGCTCTTCATCACCGGCCTCGTGGCGAACCTCTTGCGCCGCGGGCGGATGATGGGCCTTGAAGCCGAGGCCGAGGGCCGGATCCTCGGCGCGATGCTGACGCCGCAGCCCGATCTCGACGCGCCGCGCTTCGCGTTCGAGACCCATCTCGACGATCTCTACGCCGATCCGCCGCGCTGGCCTGAAAGCACGCGCTCGATCTCGCAGCTGCGCGTCTCGCTGCGCTATCGGCCGACGAGCTTTCTCAATCGGCTCACGGGCGATGCGACGCTGCATCTCGATATTGTCGATTATCCAGGCGAATGGCTGCTCGATCTCGGGCTGATGGAGAAGGATTTCGCGACTTGGTCCATCGAGGCGATCGCGGCGGCGGAGCGGCGGGCGGACAAGCGCGGCGACGCGGCGGCGGCGGCGTTTCTCGATTGGGCGCGGCTCGATTGGCTCGGCGCAGGCGGCGCGTTCGAGGAGCCGGCGCTGGCCGCGGGCGCTGAGGCCTTCGCGGCGCAGCTGAGACGCGCCAAAGCCGATGGCGCGGCCGCGCTCGCGCCGGGCCGCTTCTTGTTGCCCGGCGATCTGGAAGGCGCGCCGGCGCTGACCTTCGCGCCGCTCCGCGGCGATGCGCCGAAAGCGCTGATCAGCGAGATGACGCGCCGATACGAAGGCTATAAGCGGCTGATCGTCAGGCCATTCTTCCAGAACCACTTCGCCAAACTCGATCGCCAGATCGTGCTGGTCGACGCGCTTGGCGCCATCTCGAACGGGCCGGAGGCGACGGCGGAGATGGCGACGGCGCTGCGCGAGATCATCGGCGCCTTTCGGCCGGGAGAGACAAGCTGGCTCGCGCGGCTGCTCGGCCCGACGCTGGGCGGGCGGCGCGTCGAGCGGGTGCTGCTGGCGGTCAGCAAGGCCGACCACATTCATCATGAGGCGCATGGCGATCTGCAGGCGTTGGTCCGCGATCTCTTGGCGCGGGTGATCGATCGGGCGGAGTATCGTGGCGCCGCGGTCGAGGCGATGGCGATCGCGGCGATCCGGGCCACGGTGGAGGATGAGCTGCGCGATGGCGGCCGCACTCTGCCAGCGGTGCGCGGCCGGCTCGCCGAGAACGGGCGCGAGGCGACGCTCTATCCCGGCGCGCCGCCGAGCTCTCTCGGCGCGCTGCTCGAAGAGGCGGAGGGCTGGACCGCAGATCGCTTCGAGACGCCCGCCTTCGCGCCGCCGCGGCTCGAGCGCCGGCCGGATGAAGGCCCGCCGCATCTGCGGCTTGATCGCGCGCTCGACTTTCTGATCGGCGATCGGCTGGCCTGAGACCGCGCCGCGTAGGAGAACGCTGATGAGCGAAGAGCGCCGCAAAGATCCGCCGCCGAGGCGCGTGTTGGTGATCGAGCCGGAGGGCGACGGCGCGCGGCCCACGCTCTCGCCGCAAGACGCGCCGCCGCCGCCGGACGCGGGCGGCGCGCTCGCCGCGGAGCGCGCCGAGGCCGCTTTGGCGCGGCGCGGCGGGCTCGGCTTTTGGGCCTCGCTTCTGCTTGGCGCGGGCGGCCTGCTCGTCTCCGTCGCTCTGGCGCTCAGCGTCGAGAGGATGATTGCGGAACTCTTCACGCTCACGCCCTGGCTCGGCTGGGCGGCGACGGCGCTGGCGGGCCTCGCACTTGTCGCGCTGCTGGCGCTGATCATCCGAGAGCTGGGGGCGCTCGGGCGTCTGCGCCGCGTCGAGGGCATTCGCCACGCGGCGCTTGAGGCGCGGGAGAGCGGAGAGACCGCCGCGGCCAAACGCGTCGCCAGCCAGCTTCAAGCGATCTACGCTAGCCGCAAGGATCTCGAGATCGATTGGCGCCGCCTGCGCGATCAAGCGGATGACGGCGTCGACGCCGCGGCGCGCCTCGCGCTTTACGAGCGCAAGCTAATGGCGCCGCTCGATGAAGCGGCCGCCGCGGTGGTGCGCCGGACCTCGCGCCGTGTCGCCACGATCACAGCGATCGCGCCCTCCGTGCTGCTGGATGCGATCGCGACGCTTTATCTGACGCTGGCGATGATCCGGCGGCTTGCGGAGATCTATGGCGGCCGCGCCGGGCTCGCCGGAACGCTCAGGCTGGCGCGCCGCGTGGTGGAGCACGCTATGGCGATCGGGCTGATCGCGCTCACCGATGATCTGATCGAGCCGCTGCTCGGCGGCGGCGTCGCCTCGAAGGTCTCGCGCCGGCTCGGCGAAGGCGTGGTGAACGGCGCCATGACCGCCCGGCTCGGCCTCGCCGCCATGGAGGTGAGCCGCCCGCTCCCCTTTCACGCGCTCGACAAACCAACCCTCCGCGCCCTCGCCTGGGACGCCGCCCGCGGGCGATAGGGCGCTTAGGGCGCGGACCTTGCTTTTGATTTTCGCGCAAACGGCATCGCGGACGCAAAGGATGCGGCGATGAAGGACCGCGCCTCAATTCGATGGGCAATTGGGCTCGCCTTGTCTGGGAGCGGCGTTTCGCTCATGACGCGCGCCGACGGCCTGGAAGCCAAGATGGGCGTCGGCGCGGTTCTGTTCGCGATCGGTGCGGCGTTGATCATGCGCCTCGTCTTGGCGCAGAGGGAACAACGTCGCAGCGGCCCTGATCGTGAAGCAAGGTCGTCTGCCGACGCCGCATCGCAAAAGCGTCAGCGGTGAGCGACGCGTCGCGCCCGCTTGTCATCCCATCCGCTCCCCTCTAGAGCGTTGAGGCTTGTGACGGTTCGCGTCTTTGGCGCGTTCGGGTCCCAGCTGAGACAGAAGACGCCTCTCATGCGGCGCCGTTCTTGAAAGCGCTGGCCTACTCCATGTGCGAAAAAGGGGTCTTGGGAGATGAGCGACGGCATCGCGACGAAGATCCGCGGCTCCATGCCGGCCTTGGTGACGCCCTTCGCCGAGGGCGAGGTCGATTGGGCGGCGCTGGAGCGCTTGGTGGAGCGCCAGATCGAGGCGGGCACCCATGGGCTCGTGCCCGCGGGCACCACCGGCGAAAGCGCCACGATGAGCCATGAGGAGCATGAAGCCGTCGTCGAGCGGGTGGTGAAGATCTCCGCGGGCCGCTTGCCGGTCATCGCTGGCGCCGGCTCCAACAACACGCGGGAATCAATCCGTCTGGCCGCTTTCGCTGAGCGCGCGGGCGCCGATGCGATCCTGACCGTCGCGCCCTATTACAACAAGCCGACGCAGGACGGGCTTTATCTGCATTTCAAGGCGATCCATGACGCCGTCGGCCTGCCGATCATCCTTTACAACGTTCCCGGCCGCACGGCGTCCGACATCAAGCCCGAAACCGTCGCGAGGCTGGCGGAGCTGCCCCGCGTGGTGGGGCTGAAAGACGCCTCCGCGGATCTCGGCAGGCCTTCGGTCACGCGCCTGCTGGCTGGCGCCGACTTCATCCAGCTCTCGGGCGAAGACATCACCGCGATGGCCTTTAACGCGGCGGGCGGCGCGGGCTGCATCTCGGTGACCGCGAATGTCGCGCCCGCGCTCTGCGCGAAACTCCAGGAGGCGAGCCTCGCGGGCGATTTCGAGACGGCGCGCGCGCTTCAAGACCAGCTGACGCCGCTGCATGAGGCTCTGTTCGTCGAGCCGAACCCGACGCCGGCGAAAGCGGCGCTGGCGATGATGGGGCTTTGCCGCAACGAACTGCGCTCTCCGCTCGCGCCGGCGACGCCGAGCTGCGAGGCGCAATTGCGCGCAGCCCTAGCGCATGCGGGTCTGCTCGACTAACTCTGCCGTATTATGGCGAAACTCGCAGACAGAACCCGCCTTGCGGCGGAGAACCGCAAGGCGCGGCACAATTATTCGATCGAGGACGCGGTCGAGACCGGGATCATGCTGCACGGCACCGAGGTGAAAGCCTTGCGCGCCGGGCAAGGGCAGATCGCGGAATCCTATGCGGCCGTCGAAGGGAACGAGATGTGGCTGATCAACAGCTACATCCCGGAATACTTACAGGCGAACCGCTTCAATCACGAGGAGCGGCGGCGACGAAAGCTCCTGCTGAAGCGGCGCGAGATCGACCGGCTCGGAATGGCGGTGGCGCGCGAAGGCATGACGCTGGTGCCGCTGAAACTCTATTTCAACGACAAGGGCCGCGTGAAGCTGGAGCTCGGCCTAGCGCGCGGCAAGAAGACCCATGACAAACGCGAGACGGAGAAGGAGCGCGATTGGAACCGCGACAAACAGCGGCTCCTGAAGCGCAGCTTCGAATGAGCGCGCAAAGCACCCCCGCATGAGCGCCGCGCCCGACGCCGACGGATCGGCGGCGTCTTTATGGCCGCGTGATTGGTTTTGGCTCGATCAGCTCGAAGAAAGCTGGCCGCCGGCGCATCGGGAGGAGCGGGCGGGTTTGGTTCTGCGCGCGGACGCGCCCGCAGCCGGGTCTCGCGTCAACGCTGCGCGCTTGCTCGGAGCGCAAAGCGCCGCCCCAGAGATCGACGCGCCGTCCGCGGTTGCGGCGATCAATGCGTTTTACGCGAGCCGCGGCGCGGCGGCGCTCTATCAGTCGAGCTATCCGCTGCGCGTCGCCGAGGCCGCCGCGGCGCCGCCGAACCCTGACGCGCCCGCCGCCGCGGCGGCTGTCTTCACGGCGCAAGACCCGCTGGAGCGCGCCCTGGCCGCAGCGGGCTTTGCGCTGTTTGATCCCTGTCTCCTGATGGTCGCAGCGCACTCCGCCGTGCGCGAGGCGGCGCTGCGCCGCCGCTCAGGCGACCCGCGCCTGCGCGCTTGCGCCATCTCCGCGCCGCTAAGCGCTCTCAATGCGATTTGGGATGCGGGCGAGGTCGGGCCGGAGCGCCGCGCGGTCATGCGGCGCGCGGCCGCCGGCGAGATCATCGCCTTTCGCGCCGGCAATGGGCTCGGCGGCGCGCTGTTCCTCGGCGTCGCTCGCGGCTCAGGCGCCGCTTCGGGCCACGCCACCGGCTTCATCCACGCGCTCCACAGCGACCCCGCGGCGCGGCGGCTCGGCGGCGCGGCTCAAGCCGTCGGCCTCGCCGCGACGATGGCCGAAGAGGCCGGCGCAGCGCGTCTCGCGGCGCTCATCCGCATCGGCAACATTCCGGCGCGCGGCTTTTTCGCGGCCATGGGCTTTCACTGCGCCGGCGCCTACGCCTATTGGCGGCGGCCGCTCTGATCCGCGGTCATGGCGCCGCTTCGAGCCTCGCCCGCAGATCGCGGATGTAGCGCGCGTCGCCATGGATCAGCGTCAGGATCATCGCGCCCTCCATCATCACGCAGAACGCCTCCGCCTCGACATCCGGATCGGCCGCAGCGCGGCGCGCGAGTTCGCCTGCGATCCACTCCTGGACCGCCAGCTTATGCGCGCGCGCTGCGGCGCGGACCGGATGGCCTGGCAGATCGCTGAGCTCCAGCGTCAGCCGCGTGAAGCCTGAGCCGGTCCACCCCGGCGTCTCCGCCCAAAGCGCGAGCTTCTCGAGCAATCCGGCCAAGAACGCGGCCGGCGTTTGCGCCGCCGGATCGCTCCACCGGCGCATCGCCTGAAGCGACAAAGCGCCTTGGCGCTCCAGAGCGGCGCCGATCAGCGCGTCTTTGCTGTCGAAATGGTAATAGAGCGTCCGCTTGGTCACCTGCGCTTCAGCGGCGATCTCCTCCATGGTGACGCGCGCATAGCCCCTGCGAAAAAACAGAGCAAACGCAGCGTCTTGGATCGCCTCAAGCGTGGCGTCGGAGGTGCGAGGCATCGCCAGATCCCGCGTTGTTACACCGACCAGTGTATATTCAGGCAGGCGCGCCTGTCCTAGCGCTGCGGCGATCCAACCCAGGAGATCGCCGATGCCTCAGCTCACCATCGACCGCGTGAAAACCCACGCTGTTCTCGCGCCGCTCGCGCGCCCCATCACCACCGCCGCCATCGCCATCGAGAAAGCGCCGCTGCTGCTGATCGATGTGGAGATGAAGGAAGGCGTCGTCGGGCGCAGCTATCTCTTCACCTATACGCCGCGCGCGCTGCGCCCGTTATCGGCGCTCATCGCGGAGCTGGGCGAGACGCTGATCGGCGCCGACGCCGCGCCGGAGACGCGCTATGAGGCGTTCGAGCGAACCTTTCTTCTTCTGGGCCGGCAAGGGTTGCTCGCCATGGCGATCGCCGGCCTCGATATGGCGTTCTGGGACGCGCAAGGCCGGGCCCGAGGCGAAAGCCTCGCCGCGCTGCTCGGCGCTGCGCCGGCGCCGATCCCTTGCTACGACAGCCACGGCGCGTTCCAGCCAGGCCGCGACGACGCGGCGCTGGCGCAATCGTTGGCCGATGGGTTCGACGCCGTGAAGGTGAAGATCGGCGGCGCGCCAGAGGCGGATCTCGCGGCGCTCAAACGCGTTCGCGAGATCATCGGTCCTGAGACGCGGTTGATGGTCGATTACAATCAGTCGCTCTCCGCGCCGGAGGCGATCCTTCGGATTCAGCGCCTGGAGAATGAGATCGCGCTCGACTGGGTCGAGGAGCCGGTGCGCGCCGAGGATTACGCCGGACATCGCGCGATCCGCGCGGCGGTGCGGACGCCGATCCAGACAGGCGAGAATTGGTGGCTGCCGGAAGACGCGGCGCGGGCGATCTCATTTGGGATCAGCGATCACGCCATGCTTGACGTCATGAAGATCGGCGGCGTCACGGGCTGGCGCCGCGCGGCGGCTCTGGCCCACGCCGCCTCGCTGCCGATCTCGAGCCATCTCTTCATCGAGGCGAGCGCCCATGTGCTGGCGGCGACGCCGGGCCGGCATCGGCTGGAATTCCTCGACGTCGCCGCAAGCGTCCTTGAAGAGCCATGGGAGGTCGAGGATGGCGCGCTCACGCCGAAAGGCCCAGGGCTCGGCCTCTCTTGGCGCGCCGAGGCGCTCAGCCGGTACGCTGCGTAAATTTTTGATTAGGGAAAGAAAACCGTGGTCACCGTCCGCGCGCCGACCATCTTCGCAGGCCGCGCCAGCGCTTCCTCGGCGCGCATTAATGCGCCTTGGCGGTCGCTTCGCGGACGGCGGCGTCCAAGAGGTTGGCGTGGGCGGCGCTGTCGATGCCGCTCTTCAGCATGGCTTGCGTCGCCTCCACCGCGGCGTCGACGGCGACGTTGCGCACCGCGCGCACTGCGTCGGCCTCGGCCATGGCGATCTGATCCTCAGCGCTTTGCAGGCGCTGCGCCACCGAGGCCTCGATAGATTTCTTCGCCTCGACCGCGGCCGCCTCCGCCTCGCGCTTGGCGCGCTCCACAATCTCTTCGGCCTGGCGCTCCACCTCGGCGTGCTTGCGCTCGAACTCGGCGAGCTTCTTCTGGGCCTCTTCGCGGAGCTGGCGGGCTTCATCGAGCTGCTTGCGAATGCCGTCCGCGCGCCGATCCAGCGCGTCGCCGACCAGCTTCGGCGCACCAGCGTAGATCAGCACGCCGATAAAGATCAGAAACGCCGCAAGCACCCAGGTGTTCGCATCCGATGGCGAGAGAAAGCCGCCGCCGGCGAAGGGCGCTGCCAAAAACGGCTGGCTCAAAAAGGCGGTCGTCATGGGCGGCTCCCAACAGCGCGGATGCGCGAAAACAGGCGAGGAGCGGCCGGCGCGCCGCTCTCTCGGTGACCTCTTAAATGCCGTCCAAACGGCTGCTCAACGCGGATTTCACAGCTTTTTTAACAGACGCTGCGGATTGCGCCGTCGGGCTCAGCTTCTCAAGCAGCGCCGCAGCGGTCGCTTCGGCGACTTCCGCCGCCTTCTGCCCGGCTTCGGCCTTGATGCCTGCGATGCGCTCAGCGCTGGCGGCCGCCTGCGCGGCGATCCGCTTATCGGCCTCCGCGACGGCCACGTTCAGCTCCTCGCGGATCTGGGTCTGCGTCTTGTCCGCGATCCGCCGGGCCTCCGCGCGCGCCGTGTCCAGCGCCGCCTTGTAGCTCGCTTCGGCGTCGCGCGCTTTGCGGTCGTAGTCGGCGGCGAGATCGAGATCGCCCGCGATCGTGTCGCGCCGCTCCTCCAACGTCAGCGCGACGCGCGGCAGCACAAAGCGATTGAGGAAGAAAAAGAGCAGCGCCAGCGAGATGACCAGCCACAGGATCTGCGACGGCCAGGTTTCGAAATTGAGCTGCGGCAATCCTCCGGAGGAGGCTGCTTCGGCCGTGGGATCAGCCGCCATGGGGCGTTCCTCTGACGAAAAGCGTCTAAACGAAATGCGGTGCGCCAGCGCCGAAGACAGCGGCCGCGCGCAGACCTCCGGCGCGGCGGAATGCGCGCCGGAGCGATCGGTTCATCTGTGCGCGCCGCTTAGACGGCGAAGAGCAGCAGCAGCGCGACGACGAGGCCGAAGATGCCGAGCGCTTCGGCGAAGGCCATGCCGACGAAGAAGTTGCCTTGCTGCTCGCGCGCCGCGGCCGGGTTGCGCATGGCGCCGTTCAAGAAGTTGCCGGCCACATGGCCGATGCCGATGCCGGCGCCCGCCATGGCGAGGCAAGCCAAACCAGCGCCGATATACTGACCCATCGCTGCGATATCGCCCGTCATCTCACGTCTCCATTCATTCGGTTTGTTCTGTCGCTCACAGTTCTCTGCGTCCGCCGGCGCGCCCGACATCCGCCGCGCCGCGCGTTAGTGCATATGCAGCGCGTCGTTCAAGTAGATGCAGGTGAGGATGGTGAAGATGTACGCTTGCACCACCGCCACCAGCAGCTCCAACCCATAGATGCCGACCATCATGCCGAGCGGAAGCACGCCGCCGACGCCAAGCGGCGCGACGAAATAGGCGAACACCTTCATCACCGCGTGGCCCGCGAGCATCGCCGCGCCTAATCGCACCGAATGACTGATGGGCCTCACGAAATACGAGATCACTTCGATCGGCACCAGCAGCACCAAGAGCGGTTTCGGCGCGCCATGAGGCACGAAGAAGCTCAGGAAATGCACGCCATGCTTCATGAAGCCAGTGATCGTTACGGTGAAGAACACCGCCAGGGCCAGCGTCGCGGTCACCGCCAGATGGCTCGTCACCGTAAAGGAATACGGGATCAAGCCCAGAAGATTGCTGAAGAGGATGAAAATAAAGACTGTGAAGATGTAAGGAAAGTATTTCAGTCCTTCATCGCCAGCCGTATCCGACACCATCCGCCGGATGAATTCGTAGGTCAGTTCCGTCATCGACTGGAGCTTGGACGGCACCAGCGCGCGCCCCGAGGCGCCGAGCGTCAGGAGCAACGTCGACACGCCGACGACGATGAGCATCATCAGCGACGAATTTGTGAAGGAACTCCACTCAACCGCACCGGCGCCGAAGAAATTGTAGATCTCGAACTGGCCCATCGGATCGGCATAGAAGCCTGAGCCTTCTTTTTCCGCCACGCCGCGCGCTCCCTCGCCGTGCTCGCGCCCTAGCCTCGGCGCGTCGTCTTGCGCCCACCATGCGGCGCGTTCTTCTCGCAGCCTCGTCGCAGCGCGCGCTCAGCGCCCCTCGCTCCGGCCATCCTCGTCCTCGCCTTCGGTCCGGTCGCGCGCTTCCGACGCCTCTTGCGCGGTCCGCATCACAACCTTCACGCCCGCGACGAAGCCCAAGAGCCCGAAGACGAGCAGAAACAGCGGCGTCAGCCCCGTCAGCTCATCAAGACCCCATCCGATCGCCGCGCCGAGACCAGCGCCCACGACCAGCTCCAAAGTCATGCGCCAAGCTAAGGAGAGGTGGTTGTACTTCTGCGCGATGTTCCGCCCAGGAGGAGGCTTCGTCGCCTCGCGCGCCCGCTCGATGCGCGCGCTGAGATCGCCGTCGCGATCCTTGCCCTGGTTGGTCATCTCGAGAGGACGCCCTCGCCGCTCGACCGCAAAACCCCGCGATCGCGGCGGACATTTACGCTCGGCCTATGCGAAGTCAAGACGAGAAGAGGGCGCTGTTTTGTCGCTTGGATGGCGCCGGGAACGCGCGGATTTCCAGGACGTTCGCCGGGCGCGGCGCTGCGGAGGATCAGGCTTGGCGCGCCGCGAAACCGCGGCGGGCGCCGCAAACGCGAAACCAGGCCGCCGCAAACGCGAAAGGGCGGCGCCGGGTGTTTCACAAGTATGGCGAAGGCCTTCGCTCAGGCGTCGACCATGCTGACCGCCGTGCGCAGGTCCACGGAGACGAGCTGGCTGACGCCCTTCTCAACCATCGTCACGCCGAACAACCGGTCCATGCGGCTCATCGAGACGGCGTGGTGCGTGATGATCAGAAAGCGCGTGTTCGTGCGCCGCGTCATCTCGTCCAAGAGATCGCAAAAGCGCGAGACGTTGGCGTCGTCGAGCGGCGCGTCCACCTCGTCGAGCACGCAGATCGGCGCCGGATTGACCATGAACACGGCGAAGATCAGCGAGATCGCGGTCAATGTCTGCTCGCCGCCGGAGAGCAGCGAGAGACTTGTCAGCCGCTTGCCCGGCGGCTGGCAGAAGATCTCAAGCCCCGCCTCAAGCGGATCGTCCGACTCGACCAGCGCCAGTTTCGCGTCGCCGCCATCGAAGAGATGGGTGAAGAGCGCCGCGAAATTGCGGTTCACCTCTTCGAACGCCGCCAAGAGCCGTTCGCGACCCTCGCGGTTCAGCGCGTTGACGCCTTGGCGCAGCTTGCCGATCGCCGCCTCGAGATCCGCGCGCTCGCGGCTGAGGCTCTCGCGCTCCGCGGTCACCTCCGCGAGCTCTTGATCGGCGCGCAGATTCACCGCGCCGAGCTTGTCGCGCTTTTGGCGGAGCGCCGTGATCGCGCGTTCGAGATCCTTCACATTCGGCAGCAGCTCCGGATCGATTTCAAAGCGCTCCAGGAACTCTTCGGGCGCGCAGCCCGCAGCGTCTTCAATGAGCTTGCGGAACTCGGCGGCGCGTTCTTTAGCCGCCTCCATCCGCGTCTCCAGCCGGGCGCGGCCCTCGCGCGCTTCGGAGAGCTCGGCCTCGGCGGCTTTTTCGGCCTGCGCGGCGTCTTTGAGCTGCGCTTCGATCACCGCCAACGCGTCCACCGCCGCGGTGAGCCGCGCTTCGGCGCCGGCGACCTCCTCGATCAGTTCGGAGCGGCGTTCGGCGATGGCCAGCGGCGCCGCCTCGGCGGTCTCCAGCTCCAACGCCGCATCCGCGATCCGCGCGGCGATGACCTTCGTCTGCGCCGCCGCCGCGTCGCGCCGCTTCTCCCAGCCGCTGAGATCCTTCTCGATCGATGCGAGCCGCCCCGTGCGCGCCTCCGAGCGGCGGCTGATCTGATCGCGCGCGGCGCGCGCGTCCATCAGCGCTTGGCGGCGCGCTTCAACCTCTTCGCGAGCCGCCTCGATGGCGGCCTCGTCGCCGGCCGGACCGTCGAGCAGCGCCAGAGTTTCCTCCGCGTCGGCCGCGAGCGCGGCCGCCTCGGCGGCGGCGCGCTCCTCGGCGAAGAGCGCCTTGGCGGCGGCATCTGCCTCGAGCGCAGCGGCCTCCGCCTCGGCGCGCTCCTCGCTCAGCGCCTCCTTCGCCGCGCGGTCG
>JBCBCG010000089.1:0-16906 GCA_038530925.1 Pseudomonadota bacterium | reverse complement strand
CCGGATCGCCAATTTCGTGAACGGCGAGCTCTGGGGCCGGCCGACCGATGGAAGCTGGGGCATGGTCTTTCCCGGCCCGGCGCTGCGCCCACGCTATGAGGATGGAACGCTCGGCCCGAGCTTCGCCGACATCCACACCGATGGCGTGAACGTGCCGCGTCATCCGAGCCAGCTCTACGAGGCGGCGCTGGAAGGGCTGCTGCTGGCGCTCGTGCTGGCGATCCTCGTCTGGCGCTTCGGCGCGCTGAAGCGGCCAGGGCTCTGCATCGGCGTGTTCCTCGCCGGCTATGGGCTGGGCCGGTTCGTCGCCGAGTTCTGGCGGCAGTATGATCCGGCGCTCGGACGAGACGGTTTCGACATCATCCTCGGCGCGGCGCTGACGCGCGGTCAGACGCTGTCGCTTCCCATGATCCTGGCGGGCGCGGTGGTGATCACGCTCGCGCTCCGCGGCGTCTTCGCGCCGAAACCGGCTGAGCGCATGGGCGGCGCGCCGTGACTGCGCTTGCCGGCGCGCTGGCGGAGCGGATCCAGCGGGACGGGCCGCTCACGCTCGCCGCGTATATGGAGGCCTGTCTCAACGACCCTGAGCATGGCTATTATCGCACCGGCGCGCCCATCGGCGCCGCGGGCGATTTCATCACCGCGCCGGAGATCAGCCAGGTTTTCGGCGAGCTTCTCGGGCTGGCGCTGGCGCAAGCCTGGATCGACCAAGGCCAGCCGGCGCCGTTCGCGCTCGTCGAGCTCGGGCCGGGGCGCGGGCGGCTGATGGCGGATGCGCTGCGCGCCGCCCGGGCCGCGCCGGGCTTTCTCGAGAGTGCGCGCCTCACCTTGGTGGAGACTTCCGGACCGCTCCGCGCCGCGCAACGACGCGCCTTGGAGAGCGCTCCGCTGACGCCGCGCTGGGCGGCGCGGATCGAGGAGATCGAGCCGGCGCCGCTCTTCTTGCTGGCCAATGAGTTCTTCGACGCCCTGCCGATCCGCCAATGGCGCCGCGCGCCTGGCGGCTGGCGCGAACGCCTCATCGGGCTGGAGGCCGGACGCCTCGCGCCGGTGCTGAGCGCCGCGCCCGCAGATCGCCCGGCGGACCAGGCCGCGATCCTCGACGCCGCGCCCGAGGGCGCCTGGTATGAGCGCTGCGAGGCGGGCGAGGCGATCGCTGCGGAGATCGGCCGGCGGCTCGCGGCCTCCGGCGGCGCGGCGTTGATCATCGATTACGGCTATGACGCGGCGATGCGGCGGTCGGCGGGATGGCGCGAGACCTTCCAGGCGGCGCGCCGGCACGAATTCGCCGATCCGTTCGCAGCGCCCGGCGAAGCGGATCTCACAGCGCATGTCGATTTCTCGGCGCTCAGCGCCGCGGCCGAGGCGGCGGGCGCCGCCGCGGCGCCCCTCGCGACCCAAGGCGCGGTCCTGCGCGCCCTCGGCGCCGAGATGCGCGCCGCGGCCCTGGCCAAAGCGCAGCCCGACGCGGCCGAAACGGTGATGGAAGGCGTCACGCGCCTGATCGATCCCCGCGAAATGGGCGCCCTTTTCAAAGTCCTCGGCCTCACCGCCAGAGGCGCTCCGCCGCTGGCGGGCTTTGGATGACGCGCTTCAGCGGCCGCCCTCGGACAACGCTTGACGCATCGCTGCGAAAGAGCGGCGCGGCCCTGCAGCCCATGGCGCGTTTTCCCTGATGTAGTGAAGCGCGGCGATCCCACTGATCGCGGCGACGGCGACGAAGCCGAGATCCTCCGCGGAGGTGGGGTCCAAGCCCTGGTCCGCCGCAAGCGCAGCGAGCAGGCCGGCGCAACCAAGCAGTATCAAGCCCAGAGCGAATAACGCCCAACGCGCCACGCCCGCATGGCCGAAGATCACTTCGAGATCCGGTCGCGCCACCTCCAACTGGCCGAAAATCGCGCGACTCATCGCAACGAAGTTTACGACCTCATGTTTCGGCATGTTGATGGAAAAATGCTCGCTGTCTTCGCCGAAGCGCAGGGTGAGGCCCAAATTCTCCATGCCTCTTGCGCTCCAATAGGTGAAGCGGATCTCCGTGACGTGGCGCCAGGCGCGGAGCGGACCGTCGCCCTTGCGAAGGCCGTCTTTTGAGACTTCGACGCGTTGCGCTTCGCTGAACGCGCCGGGCTTGTAGACGAACGTCTTCATCGACACCTGCTCTGAGAGATCGCGACGCCGCTACAGCAAGTCGATCAATCGCCGCCGCCTTGTGTCTTTAGCATCTGAACAGTTCTCACTTTGAAATTGTTGAGTGGTATTATTTAGTTAGTTATTTTAGTTGCGGTGAAGCGTGTAATGGGCTGCCGGCGATGCCTAGCCAAAAAGTATAGCCCCCCCTCCCTCAGATCTTGCATCAGCTCCTGCGCCAAGTAAGCCAGACTCAAATGTAACTGCGTTCGGATAACGTGCCTTTACCTGAGATTGTATGGCCGTCACCAGCGGAAGGTCAGAAGGGTGTTTGAACTCAATTTGACATATATCGTAGAAAGTGCCTTTCGCCTTTTTTGTCGAAATGAATGCAGTCCCATCGCTCAAAATATACGTTTCTTGAGAGAGGCTTCCATCACGGCTGCCGGTGTGGAAGGGCCCTTCTGTCTTGCGAAAGCCAAGCGCGACCGCTTGCTCCCGTATTGCTCCAAAGTCTTCGAAGTTATCAATGCATAAGGTTCCGAAAGCCGCAGCATATTTTTCGACTTCGTCAAGCGTTGCGTAATCTGCGCTAGAGAGCGCTTCAGCGCGATCAGGCGGCGGCGGCAGCGACGCCTTCTCAGCGGTCGAGGCGCAGCCCGCGACGACTATAAGCAACAGCGTAATCAGTACAGGTTTCATTTAAGTGCCTACAACTGTTTAGAGATGACGAACCGCTGTGGCTCACGCCGCTTCCGCCTTCTCGCCCACGATCTCGACGATGTCCTTCATGATCTGCGTCAGCTGGAAGTTCTTCGGCGTGTAGACCCGCGCGACGCCATAGGCGAGGAGCTGCTGCTCGTCTTCGGGCGGGATGATGCCGCCGGCGACGACCGGCACGTCTTCAAGACCTGCGGCGCGCATGCGGTCCATCACATCCTTGATCAGCGCGAGATGCGAGCCCGACAGGATCGAGAGGCCGACCACGTGGACGCCTTCCTCGAGCGCCGCGTTGACGATCTGCGCGGGCGTTAGACGAATGCCCTCATAGACCACCTCCATGCCGCAATCGCGGGCGCGCACGGCGATTTGCTCGGCGCCGTTGGAATGGCCGTCGAGGCCAGGCTTGCCGACCAGGAATTTCAGCCGGCGCCCCAACGCCTCCGACACCGCCTCGACCGAAGCGCGGACCGGCGCGAGATCCTCCGCATCCGACGCCGCGGCTTTGCCGACGCCGGTCGGCGCGCGGTACTCGCCGAAGATCTCGCGCATCACCAGGCCCCATTCGCCGGTGGTGACGCCAGCCTTCGCCGCCGCGATGGAGGCGGGCATGACGTTGCGATCCTGCTCCGCCGCCTCTCTCAAGGCGGTGAGCGCCGCGTCGACGGCGGCGGCGTCGCGGCTGTCGCGCCAGGCGTTTAGACGGCCGATCTGCTCGGCTTCGACAGCCGGATCGACCACCTCGATCGCGCCCTCATTGGCGGAAAGCGGGCTCTCCTCGGTTTCTGTGTAGGCGTTGACGCCGATCACGGTCATGTCGCCGGTCTCGATCGATTGCAGCCGCGCCGCGTTGCTCTCCACCAGCCGCGCCTTCATGTAATCGATCGCCGCGACCGCCCCGCCCATTTCGTCGATGCGCGCCAGCTCCTCGCGCGCGCCCGTCTTCAGATCCTCAACCCGCGCTTCGACCACTTTCGAGCCGTCGAAGAGATCGCCGTATTCGAGAAGATCGGTCTCGAAGGCGAGCACTTGCTGCATGCGCAGCGACCATTGCTGATCCCAAGGCCGCGGCAGGCCGAGCGCCTCGTTCCAGGCCGGCAGCTGCACCGCGCGTGCGCGCGCTTTCTTGGAAAGCGTCACCGCCATCATCTCGATGAGAATGCGGTAGACGTTGTTTTCAGGCTGCTGCTCAGTCAGCCCGAGGCTGTTCACCTGCACGCCATAGCGGAAGCGGCGCTTCTTCGGATCGTCGACGCCGTAGCGCTGCTCGCAGATCTCATCCCAGAGATCGACGAATGCGCGCATCTTGCACATCTCGGTCACGAAGCGGATGCCGGCGTTCACAAAGAAGGAGATGCGCGCCACGGCGCTGGCGAACTCGGCCTCAGGAATCTCGCCGCGCGCCTTCAGCGTATCGAGCACCGCCGTCGCCGTGGCCAGCGCGTAAGCCAGCTCCTGCTCCGGCGTCGCGCCGGCCTCCTGCAGATGGTAGGAGCACACATTCATCGGGTTCCATTTCGGAACCTCGGTGTAGGTGTAGGCCGCGATGTCGGCGATCAGCTTCAGGCTGGGCTTCGGCGGGAACACATAGGTGCCGCGGCTTAGATACTCTTTGATGATGTCGTTCTGGACCGTGCCCTGCAGCGCTTTCGGATCGGCGCCCTGGCGCTCCGCCGCCGCGACATAAAGCGATAGCAGCCACCCGGCGGTGGCGTTGATCGTCATCGAAGTGTTCATCCGCTCGAGCGGGATGTCCTGGAACAGCGTCTCCATATCGCCGAGATGCGCGATCGGCACGCCCACCTTGCCGACTTCGCCTTTGGCCAAGATATGATCGCTGTCATAGCCGGTCTGCGTCGGCAGATCGAAAGCGATGGAGAGGCCGGTCTGACCTTTCGACAGGTTCTTGCGGTAGAGCGCGTTGGATTTCGCCGCAGTCGAATGGCCGGCGTAAGTGCGGAACAGCCAAGGCCGATCACGCTCCCGCGCGGGTGGTTGCGCGCTCGCCGCTCCAGACGCGTTGCTCATCCGTCAGCACTCCTTCCCTGTCGGGCCTCGGCCCGTGCACCCGCCGCCGCGCAGCATCGCTTCCCTCAGTTTACGCTGCGCCGCAGCAGGGTGAAGCGAAATGAAACTGCGCGATCAAGGTCTTTCTCGCAATCTTCGGTCCGAACGCCGAGCGACTCGCCCTTTGCGCGACGCCAGGTGCGCCGTGTCACTTCGCGACACAACACCCGCATCTGCGACGTTTTGAGCGCGTCCAGGCCGCCGACGCGACGGAATTAGACATATATTTCGTACCTACCGGCTTGCTGCGCAAGTTTCTTACGATTATGCGTCTCGCAGTTGCGAAAGCCCGGGTGGGCGACCCAAGGGAGATAACGATGCCTGCTCTAGACACCGATCAGACGCAGTCGCTCTACGACGCGCCGGTGAAGGATCTATACGAGATCGGCGAGATCCCGCCGCTCGGCCACACGCCAAAGCAAATGTACGCCTGGGCGATTCGCCGTGAGCGCCATGGCGCGCCGGAAGAGGCGATGCAGCTCGAGACGGTCGATGTGCCGGAGCCGGACAGCCATGAGGTGCTCGTCCTCGTGATGGCGGCCGGCATCAATTACAATGGCGTTTGGGCCGCGCTGGGCGAGCCGATCACGCCGTTCGATGGGCATAACTCGCCCTATCACGTCGCGGGCTCGGATGCGGCGGGCATCGTCTGGAAGGTTGGCGCGAAGGTGAAGCGCTGGAAAGTGGGCGACGAGGTCGTGATCCACTGCAACCAGGATGACGGCGACGACGAGGAGTGCAATGGCGGCGATCCGATGTACTCGCCGACGCAGCGGATTTGGGGCTATGAGACGCCGGGCGGCGCCTTCGCGCAATTCACCTGCGTGCAGGCGCAGCAGCTGATGCATCGCCCGCGGCATCAAAGCTGGGAGGAAAGCGCCTGTTACACGCTGACGCTCGCCACCGCGTATCGCATGTTGTTCGGACATCGCCCACACATCCTGCGACCGGGACAGAACGTGCTGATCTGGGGCGCCTCTGGCGGTCTCGGCTCTTACGCGATCCAGCTGGTGAACACCGCCGGCGCCAACGCGATCGGCGTGATCTCAGATGAGAGCAAACGCGACTTCGTGCTCGGCCTCGGCGCCAAAGGCGTTCTGAACCGCAAAGACTTTAAATGCTGGGGCGCGCTGCCGACAGTGAACTCGCCTGAGTATAAGGAGTGGTTCTCCGAGGCTAAGAAGTTTGGCAAAGCGATTTGGGACATCACCGGCAAGGGCGTGAACGTCGATATCGTGTTCGAGCATCCGGGCGAGGCGACCATGCCGGTCTCGACGCTGGTGACGAAACGCGGCGGCATGATCGTGATCTGCGCCGGCACCACCGGCTTTAATCTCACAATGGATGCTCGCTATGTGTGGATGCACCAGAAGCGCGTGCAAGGCAGCCACTTCGCCAATCTCTATCAGGCGAGCCAAGCGAACCAGCTGATGATCGAGCGGCGCCTCGATCCGTGCATGTCCGAACTCTTCAGCTGGTCCGACATTCCAAAGGCTCACACCAAGATGTGGCGGAACGAGCATCAGCCGGGCAACATGGCGGCTCTGGTCTGCGCCAAGACGCCGGGACTGCGCACGCTCGAAGATACGGCCGAGCAAGCCTGGGGCTGATCGCAGCGCCGAGGCGTTCGGCGGCCATGCCGAAATGAGTTGAGCCGCGCCGGCGTTCTCGCCCGCGCGGCTCTTTTTCATTGAGCCTTCGGCCCTGTTTGGGCCATGTTTTTCATTGAGCCGTTTTCTTATTGGCCTCGCGCGAAGCGAGGCGAGACCGCGCCGCTTCTTGAGGCGGCGTCGATCTATTCGGGTCGTGGCGCGTTACTGAAACAGCGCCAGAATGCTCTTATGCCGGTCGTTCGCGATGGACAGCGCCTCTAAGGCGAGATCCCGCTGCGCCTGCGCCGCGGCGAGTTTGGCGCTGGCGCTGGTCAGATCGGCGTCGATCAAGGCGCTGATGCCTTTGCCGAGCTCGGCGCTGCTTTCAGTCAGAAACTGCGACTGGATGTCGACGCGCCGCTCCGCCGAGCCCATCGCCGCCGCCGCCGCCGTCGCCGCCTCAAGCAGCGTCTCGATCTGGACCAGCGCCGCATCGCGGCCGGACGAGGTGGTGACGTCGATGCTGGTGAGATCCGAGAGGCCGCCGCCCGCCGTGCCGCCGGTGGTGGCGTCGAGCGTCACGCCGATGGTGTCGCCGCCATCCGCATCGTTGTTGGTCACCGTGATCTGACCGCTCGAGGTGTTCACAGACACGGACATATCCGCCGAGAGATTGTTGGCGCTGATGTGGTCGTTGATCTGATTGTAGAGCGCGTTCGAGATGTCCGCGGCGGTGTCGCCTTCGCGCGCGACGTATTCGAACACGGTCGAACTCAGATTATGCGAGCCGTTTCCGGCCAGAGTGACGCGGTAGCCGGCGCCATAGGCGATCGTCGGCGATTGCACGCTGATCGTCGAAGTCCCGCCGCCAACCGCGATCGTCGCGTTGTTGGCGCTGATGTAGTTGGCGACGACCGTGCCCGTCGCGCCGTAGGTCGCAGCGGTGGTCTGCAGATCGGTCTTCTGCACGGTGATGTCTTGGGTCACCAGCGCGCCGGCCGAGTCCGTGTAATAGCTGGCGAGGATCGAGTAGGTGTCGGAGCCCGACGTGTTCGAGGTGTTCTGGAGGAGGTTCACGCCATTGACGCTGGCCGAGCTGACCACGGAGCCGACTTGCGCCACCAGGCCGTCGATCGTGGACTGGATCGCCGAGGTGTTGGCGCCGCCAGCGGTCGAGTTGGTGATTTCAGTCTTGATCTCGTTGAGGAGGCTCACCACCGATTCCGCGCCGGTGCGGCCGACCGAAATGGTGCTCTTGCCGCCATCGAGCGACTCGGCCAAAGCGTTGTAGCCGGCTTGTTGCGCCTGGAGGTTCTGAGCGACCGTCCAGATCGCCGCGTTGTCAGCCGCGGAGTTGATTTTCTTTCCGGAAGCTATGACGCCCTCCAATTGACTGATCTCGCGATTGACGCCGTTGAGGATCGACAGCGCGGTTTGAGCGGATTGGGTGAGAAAAACGCCGGTCATCAGGCAAACCTTTCACGCGCCGCCAGAGCGCGAAGGCTCGGGCGGTTCGGCCTTGCGGGCCGCAATAAGACAGGATGCCCAGGCGCGCTCGACGCCATGTCGCGCGCGGCGAGCCTGGGCGGCTCACGGTCTCGGTCGTTCTGACAAAGTGTTCTCAGGCGTTGTTCCGCTTAGGAACCGCGTCAGCTTCTCTAACGCCGCCGAAAGACAAGTGTGACAATCGCCAACACAAATGAACAAGTCGTTGCGAAATATCTGCGCGGTTTCAGTGTATTAGAAGTTATGAATTAACTCTTGTAAGCGGAAACGCGGCGTTAATCTTGCCCTAAGCTCCGTTGAAGGGCAGCCGGCTTCACGCTGACGCCGCAAGCGGCGCACCGCGTGCGGCGTCAGCGTAAGAGATTGATGTCTCCTGCGAATTCCACATTTACGAGAGATCGCGCCGCAACCAGCGTCGGAGCGGAGCGGCTGCTCGAATTAACATGAATGAACGCGGCGTCAGGAGAGCTGAAATGAAGCTTTCACGCGGTCGCTCAGCGCATGAGGCGGCGTGAAAAAAAGATCTCGCAACTGCGAATATCAGCGTGTCCGCACACGAAACGCGGCGGCGGCGCCGTTAGGCTGACGGCCATCAAAGTAATCAAAGCATTAAGAACGCCTCTAAGAACAGCCGACCCGACGATCCAATCATCGGGTCGGTCCGCAGCGCGGAGGCTGCGAGACGTCAGGCTTTGCCGGTGAAGCCCTGACGCTCCGCATTCGAGACCGCGTCTTTGCGCGATTTATAGCCTTCCGAAGCGGAGCCGACGATTTTGCCGTTCGAGGCTTTACGCCGCCAGCGCCATTCGCCGCGCTTGTCCTCGTAAAATTCCCATTTGTCCTTGTCGTTCGCGCCGCGCTTCATATTCGCTTCGCAGTCCGACTTCGCCTTGTAGCCTTCACAGGCCGCGCCGACGATTTTGCCGTTGGTGGCGATGCGCCGCCAGCGCCATTCGCCGCGCTTATCCTGATAGGTCTCGAATTTATCCCTTTCGCCCGACACGTCTCTCGCTCCTTGTCGTTGGCTCCTAACCTCGCAGCGACAGGAAAGGCCAAAGCGTCCCGCCATGCAAGCGCCTCGGCAATCTGTTGATATTGAACGAAGGACGCCAAGACGCCGCAGCTTAGCGTTCGCCGGGCCAGCGCGTCTCCAGCACATCGAAGGGTACGCCGGGCAGATCCTTGCTGGCGCGGATCACAAGCGACGTTTTTACGCTGGCGATGTTGGGCGAGGCGGTCAGCTCGTCGGTCAGAAAGCTTTGAAAGGTCGAAATATCCGGTGCGACGCACTTTAGAATGAAGTCGATCTCGCCATTGAGCATGTGGCATTCGCGAACCAAGGGCCACTCCGCAGCGCGAGCCTCGAAATCCGCGAGATCGGGCCCTGATTGCTTATAAAGGCCGACCATCGCGAAGACGGTCACATCGAAGCCCAAAGCGCGGCCGTCAACCTGGGCGTGGTAGCCTTGGATGAAGCCGCGCTCCTCCAGCGCGCGCACGCGGCGCAGGCAGGGCGGCGCGGAGATGCCGACCCGTTTGGAGAGATCCACATTCGTCATGCGGCCGTCGGTTTGAAGCTCCGCCAAGATCTTGCGGTCGATTTGATCGAGCTTGACGCCGGGCATGAAGGCTCCGCTACTGCCGCCGACCGGGCGCCGGCGTGCCGCAGCACTTAAAAGAAGACCGAAAATTGCGCAACCAAGGCTCTCGCCGAAATTCCGCGTCGCGGCGTCGCCTGGGCGCCGAGGCGACGCCGAAGACATGAGCGCGCCGGTCGAGCGCGCGGCGATTTGGGTCGTCACCGATGGCCGCGCTGGGAACGAGAACCCGGCCAAAGCGCTGGCGGCGGGCGTGGCGCGCGCGATCGGTTCCTCCGGCGATGCGGTTCGGGTGATCCGCCTCGCGCTCCGCCCGGGCGCCGCCGCGCTGCCGCCGACGCTCTGGATGCTGCGCGGACCGCGGCTGGGTGGTTGGCCGTTCACAGCGCTTAACGATCGCGGCGCCGCGCTGGCGCCGCCTTATCCGGCGCTCGTGATCGGCGCCGGACGGCGGAGCGCGCCTTTCGTGCTGGCGCTGAAACGCCTGAGCGGCGGAAGCGCCCGCGCCGTGCAGATCCTCGATCCCAAACTGGCGCCGACGGCGTTCGATCTGGTCGTGGCGCCCGCGCATGACGGGCTGTCCGGCCCGAACACGCATCGCACCATCGGCTCGCTCCACGACGTCGCGCCCGAAACGCTGCGCGGCGAGCGCCATGCGCGGCTGGAGGCTCTAGCGTCGCCGCTGATCGGCGTGCTGGTCGGCGGCGACGCCAAGGGCACGCGGCTCAGCCTCACCGATGCGGAGCGGCTGCTCGCCGCGCTGCGGCCGGCGGCGGCGCGGGGCGCGGGCCTCGCTGCGACGCCGTCGCGCCGAACGCCCGAGCCCGTGAAAGAGAGACTTCGGACGGCGATTGAGGCGATGGGCGGCTTTTTCTGGGACGGCGCCGAGCCCAATCCGCTGCGCCCGATCCTCGCGCAAGCGGATGCGCTCGTAGTGACGGCGGATAGCGCGAATATGGCGTCGGAGGCGGCGGGCGCCGGCAAGCCCTTGTTCCTTGCGCCGCTCGATCGGCTGTCGCCGAAGCTCGCGCGCTTCGGCGCGGCGCTGGTCGAGGGCGGCTATGCGAAGCCTTTGCCGCCCGCGTTGGACGCAGGCGCTTTGGCGACGCCGCAACGGCGGCGACTTGATGATCGCGCCGCCGTGGTGGCGCGCATCCTGCCGCTGCTGGCCGACCCGGCGGCGTCGTCGCAGCGCTAGGCTCTGCTGGCGAGAATGTGAGGCGGCGTCAGGAGCATCTTCAGCCCGCCGCGCCTATCTTTCTCACAGAGCGCGCCGCTGGGAGCGGCGTTGATGACGGGAGAGCAGGATGGCGAGTGCGGCGGCGGGTGCGGCGAAACGCGGAGGCGGGCGCTTTCTGAGCGCGCTGTGGCGCGATCGCGCGGGCCGGTTCTCGGCGCTGCGCCTGGCCACCGCCGCGCTCGCCGCAGCGCCGCTCCTTTGGCTCGCGCTGGCGCTCGGCGGCGGGCGCGCCGGGCCCGAACCGATCGACACCGCGCTCCACATCACGGGCGAATGGGCCGTCACGTTTCTTCTCCTATCGCTTGCGGTCACACCGATGCAGCGCGCGTTCCGCTGGAGCAAGCTCCTGACGATCCGCCGCATGTTGGGGCTGACGACGCTGATCTACGCGCTCGCGCATGTGACGGCGTATGTCTTCGACCAAGGGCTCGATCTTGGCCGCGTCGCGTCAGAGATTTGGCTGCGCGTCTATCTCACCATCGGCTTCATCGCCGTTATCGGACTGGTGGCGCTCGGCGTCACCTCCACAGACGCCTGGATCCGACGGCTCGGCCCGACCTGGCGGCGACTGCATCAGCTCGCCTATCCGATCGCCGCGCTGGGCCTGACGCACTATCTGCTGCAATCGAAACTCGACGCCGGCGCGGCGGTGACGATGACGGGCCTCTTTGCGCTCTTGATGCTCCACCGGATCGCGCTTTGGCGCCGGATCGCTTTGACGCCGGCCTCGCTCTTGGGCGCGGCGGTTTTAGCGACGGCGCTGACGATGGGCTTCGAGCTCGCCTGGTACGCTTCAGCCACGAACGTCCCCCCGGCGGTGATTTGGGAGGCCAATTTCAACGCGGCGGCGGGGCTGAGCCCGGCCTGGCGCGTCGGCCTTTTGGGCGCTCTCTTCGCCGGGGCGGCGGCGCTGCATCAGGCCTGGAGGCGCGGTGGTTCGGCGCGGCGGGTGGCGGCGGAATGATCGGCGCGCAGCGGGCGCTCAGCGTTGGGAGGCGCTTAGTAAAGGCGCCCGCCTTTCACCGCTGGCAGATCCGGCGTTAGCAGGATCACCTCGCCTTCCTCATCCGGCACGCCAAGCACCAGGATCTCCGAGCGGAATTTGCCGATTTGGCGCGGCGGGAAGTTCACCACCGCCACCACCTGACGGCCGATCAGGCGCTCAGGCGCGTAATGCTTGGTGATCTGAGCGGAGCTTTTCTTCACGCCGAGCGGCGCGCCGAAATCGACCCAGAGCTTGATCGCGGGCTTGCGCGCCTCGGGAAAGGGCTGGGCGTCCACGACTTCGCCGACACGAACATCCAGCTTCATGAAGGTCTCGAAATCGGTCTCCGGCGTCGCGCCGGCGCCGTCGCTCGCCTCGCCCTGTTCACTCGCACCTTCACTCGCACCTTCACGCGCACCGCTCGCCATCGCTCCGCCTCCCCCTCAGCTCTCGCGCTGTCCCACCGGCGCATCCGGCCCGCCATCGAACGGCTCGAAGGCCTCGACCGCCTTGCCCGCGGCCTCCGCCGCGCGGCGGTAGCTCTCACGGAGTTGGCGCATCAAGGCGGCGCTCTCCCGATCACGGGCGGCGTCGATCTCCTCTTGCGTCGCCGCGATCCGCGCCTCCGCCGCCGCCGCGGCGCCCGGCTCCGCCGCGACGCCGGCCTCCGCCAAGGCGCCGAGCAGATCGCGCATCCGCTCGAGCGACAAGAGGCCGACTTCGGCGGTCATCCGCTCGAACGCTTCGAGATTGCGGTCCTGCAGCGCGGCGCGCGCCTCCGGATCCTCAATACGCTGCGCCGCAGTCGTCAGATCGCGCAGCGCCTCGCCGAATTTCTTGAGCCGCGCGAGCTCAGCCTTCGCCGCCGCTTGCTCCGCGCCGCCGGCCCATCCGAGCGCCTCGTCGGTGTCGCTTGCCATGACGCTCAACCCTTGGCGAGCGCGCGGCTTCGCGCCGCGGCGGCGGCGACGGTGCGGCGCATCAGCGGCGTGAGCCCATCGCGCTCATGCATAAGCTCGTCGAGCCCCGCTGCGGTGGTGCCGCCCGGGCTGGTGACGTTCCGCCGCAGCGTCTCCGCGCTCTCCTCGCTAGCCGCCGCAAGCGCGCCGGCCCCGGACACCGTGGCGCGCGCGAGGCGCATGGCGAGATCCTGGGGCAGACCCTCCGCCGCGCCCGCCGCGGCGAGCGCTTCGATCATGTGAAACACGTAAGCCGGGCCCGAGCCCGAGACGCCGGTGACCGCGTCCATCTGCGCTTCGCTCTCGAGCCAGAGCGTCTCGCCTACCACCCTCGCCAGCGCCTCGGCCAAAGCGCGCTGGGCTGGGCTGGCGGCGGCGTTGGCGACAAGCGCGGTGACGCCGGCGCCGATGGAGGCCGGCGTGTTCGGCATCGCGCGCACCACTGCGGCGCCCGGCGCGGCGGCTTCGAAGAGAGCGATCGGCGAGCCGGCGGCGACGCTCATCAACACGGCGTCAGGCCCGAGGAGCGTCGTCGCGTGAGGCAGCGCCGCGCCCATCATCTGCGGCTTCACCGCCATCACCAGCGCGCCGACCGGCGCCGGCGCCTCCGGAACATTCAGCGCAAGCCGGACGCCGAGCGCGCCCAGCCGCGCCGCCAGCGACGGCGTCGGCGCAGGCTCGACCACCAGCGTCGCCTCAGGCGCCAGCCCCGCGGCGAGCCAGCCTTCCAGCAGCGCGCCGCCCATTTTGCCGCAGCCGACCAAGGCGAGCCCGCCGCGCTGGGCGAGATCGGTCAGCCCGGGATCGGGCGCGCTTGGATCAGAGGTCGTCACAAGGCCCTCCCGGCGGATGAGACGCCACGCGCTCGAGGATCACGCATCGGGCTTCGCGGCGGCCATGTCGTCGATATCGTCGATCAACAGCGAAATCGCCTCTTTCGCCGTCTCGCTATCCCATTTCGCCGCGCCGATCAGCCGGCCGACCTCCGCGCCGGAGCGGTCGATCAGCAGCGTGAGAGGCAAGGCGCGCTCTCCGAACGCCAACGCGCTCTGACGGCTCTGATCGCGATAGAAGGCAAGCGCGTCGATGCCGTTGGTCGCCAGCCAAGCCCGCGCCCGCGCGGCGCTGATGAGATCCACATTGATCGCCACCACCTCAAACGCCTCGCCGCCGAGCGCCGTCTGCAACGCGTCGAGCGCCGGCATCTCCTCGATGCAAGGCGGGCAGAAGGTCGCCCAAAAATTCACCAACACGATCCGACCGCGGAAATCCGACAGAGCGACCGGATCGCCATCGACGTCTGAGAAGACGATATTCGGCGCCGGCGCCGGCTCGTAATAGACTTCGAGCTTGCCGACATCGCCGATCTCCGCGGCGAGCGGGATCAACGCTTCGATCGCCGCCGCGCTCACCCGGCCAGGCGCCGGCTCCGCAGCGGCCTCGGCGTCAAGAGGCGCCGTCTCGCTGGCGAAAGCGGGTCCAGCCGCGCCGAGGAGCGCCGCGCTCATCAGCGCGGCGGCGAGGAGGCTGGCCGCGCCGCGGCGGAGCGCGTAAGGGGCGGCGAGACGAAGGGAACGCGAGATCTCCATGAGTAGCGGTCTCCATCCAATGCGAGCGCCGGGGAAGGGCGACGATATGAGCGAACATAAGCGCGGCGGCGCAGGAAATGAAATGTGGGGCGGGCGCTTCGACGCCAAGCCCGACGAGATCATGGAGGAGATCAACGCCTCGATCGGTTTCGATCAGCGCCTTGCGCCGCAAGACATCCGGGCCAGCCAAGCGCATGCGGCGATGCTCGCCGCGCAAGGGATCATCACCGCCGAGGACGCGGAGACCATCATCGCCGGGCTCGCCGAGATCGGCGTGGAGATCGCCGAGGGCCGCTTCCGCTTCGACCGCGCGCTCGAGGACATCCACATGAATGTCGAGGCGCGGCTGACCGAGCGGATCGGCGCGGCGGCGGGGCGGCTCCACACCGCGCGCTCGCGCAACGATCAGGTGGCGACCGACTTTAAGCTCTGGGTGCGCGATGTGATCGACGCGCAGGACGCGCAGCTCACCGCGCTCATCGCCGCATTGCTCGATCAAGCCGAAGCCGGCGCCGATGCGGTGATGCCGGGCTTCACCCATCTGCAAAGCGCGCAGCCCGTCACCTGGGGCCATCACATGATGGCTTATGTCGAGATGTTCGGACGCGATCGGGGGCGGTTCCGCGACGCGCGGGCGCGGCTGAATGAATGCCCGCTCGGCGCGGCGGCGCTGGCCGGCACCTCCTTTCCCATCGATCGCGATGCGACCGCTTCAGCGCTGGGCTTCGATCGGCCGGCGGCGAACTCGCTCGACGCGGTGTCCGACCGGGACTTCGCGCTCGAATATCTCGCGGCGGCCTCGATCGCCGCGACGCATCTCTCTCGCCTGGCTGAGGAGATCGTGGTCTGGGCCTCTGCCCAGTTCCAGTTCGTCAGCCTCACCGACGCTTTCACCACCGGGTCTTCGATCATGCCGCAAAAGCGCAACCCGGACGCGGCGGAGCTGGTGCGCGCGAAAACCGGCCGCATCCTTGGCGCGCTGGTGGGGCTCAGCGTGGTGATGAAGGGCCTGCCGCTCGCCTATTCCAAAGACATGCAGGAGGATAAAGAGCGCGTTTTCGACGCCTCGGACGCGCTAACCCTAGCCCTGGCCGCGATGGCGGGCATGGCGCGGGATATGGCGCCCAATCGCGCGCGGCTCGAAGCGGCGGCGGGCGCCGGCTTCGCCACGGCGACGGATCTCGCCGATTGGCTGGTGCGCGCGCTCGGGCTGCCGTTCCGCGAGGCCCATCACGTCACCGGCGCGTTGGTGAAAGCCGCGGAGACAAAGGGCTGCGGGCTCGAGGATCTCAGCCTTGCGGAGATGCAGGCGATTCATCCGCAGATCGAGGCCGGCGTCTTCGACGTGCTCGGCGTGCGACGCTCGGTGGAGAGCCGCGTCAGCTATGGCGGCGCAGCGCCGAGCGGCGTGCGCGCGCAGATCGCCCGCTGGCGCGCGGCGCTCTGAGCGAGCGCGCCGGATACGGGTCGACGGGCGCGGCGCTCAGGACGACGGCCCGCTCGCCCTCGCTGAGGCCAAGGGCTCCCTCAGTGAGACAGGCCTCCGAGAGCGACGGGCGGTCGACCAACTCGGAACACCGGCGTTGCGTGGGAGACGATCGAGGGGGGGGGGGACGGCGTCACCATCGTCGATCTCCGCCAAGCTCAAGACGGCTTTACGCAGCCCGCTTAAAGAAAATGCGCCACTATTCCTAGAGATATTGCAAATGGTCGAGCGCGAGGCGAAAGACGATGCGCGTGAAACCCGAATAGATGATCCGCGCGGCCCTACAATGCGCGCGCTCCGCTCTCGAATCGCTGAATCACAAAATCGTTAGGACGCACTTTATCTATTACCGATGGTGGCGCGCGCGGAAAGAATTACCATACAGACGGCGCACAAGAAAAACAAAACCACAATTCGACAATCCTCACCCTCGTGCCGCTCCGCCGTTCTCCGCCCAATTACCGAAAAAATGCTAAGAATAATTGCAATCGGCGCGACAATAGATAATATAATAAATACGGCAATTGCGCCTACATAAAAAATCGTCACTTTCGTCAATAAATCATGAGCCATGCCAATCTCCTGGGTGGTATCAGCGGAACCAAATCTGTTCATTATAAACGCTCTGCGTCATATCACTTGCCAAATATCGCAGGATATTTTTCAAATCGATTTAAAAGTGTAATGTGGCCTAGTGGTCTGATTCCAACGCTTGGAACCCTCGGGATCTGGCGACGATGATCGCGTTGGGATCGGCGCGCCAGACGAATGGCTTGGGCGTCTCGTTGTGCTCCCCGATGAAGCGGTTGATTGCGGCCTGAAGCTCCGCGACGGAGCAGAAGACGCCGCGCTTGAGCCGTCTGCGCGAAAGCTTGGCGAAGAAGCCCTCGACGGCGTTCAGCCAGGAACTCGATGTCGGGGTGAAGTGGAGGGTCCAGCGCGGATGGCGGGCGAGCCAACGGCGGAACTCCGGCGTCTTGTGCGCGGCGTGCGTCCGCCGACTGTGCCGGAGGGCGCATCGCGCCTGCGCATCGCGC
>JBCBCG010000088.1:0-16926 GCA_038530925.1 Pseudomonadota bacterium | reverse complement strand
GGCTGAGCGTGGGGCGAGCGCCGGATCGGAAAGAGGGATCGGGGGATGTGGACGTTCAGCGCGATCAACATCGTCGTCACCAGCGCGGTGATGGGGGCGGGGTTGGTCGGGTTCCTAGCGGGGTGGTTCGCCCATCGCGCCGCAGTGCGGGAGCGCGCCGAGGCGGATGGCGGCTATGATCCGTATAATGTGTGAGCCGGCGAGCGCTCGGCCGCGCGCGCAACGCAGGTGAAACAGTCAACGCCTCGCGACCATACCGGTCCGCGGCCGAACCGAGAGAGCCACGATGCTACAAGACCAGGATCGGATCTTTCAGAACCTCTACGGCATGGCCGATCGGAGCCTCGCGGGCGCGAAGAAGCGCGGATGCTGGGATGGGACGGCGGCGCTGATCGCCAAGGGGCATGATTGGATCGTCGAGGAGATTAAGGCGAGCGGTCTGCGCGGGCGCGGCGGCGCGGGCTTTCCGACCGGTTTGAAATGGTCGTTCATGCCGAAGGAAGTCGGCGAGCGGCCGCATTATCTGGTGGTCAACGCCGATGAGTCCGAGCCTGGGACCTGCAAAGACCGTGAGATCATGCGCCATGATCCGCATACGCTGATCGAGGGCTGTCTAATCGCGTCCTTCGCCATGCGCGCGCATGCCTGCTACATCTATATCCGCGGCGAATACATTCGCGAACGCGAGGCGCTGCAAAAAGCGATCGACGAATGCTATGATGCGGGTCTTCTTGGCGCAAACGCCGCGGGATCGGGCTGGGATTTCGATTTGTATCTCACCCATGGCGCGGGCGCTTATATTTGCGGCGAAGAGACGGCTCTGATCGAGAGCTTGGAAGGCAAGAAGGGCATGCCGCGACTGAAGCCGCCTTTCCCGGCGGGCGTGGGCCTGTATGGCTGCCCGACCACTGTGAACAACGTCGAGTCGATCGCGGTGGCGCCGACTATTCTGCGCCGCGGCGCCGATTGGTTCAAAGGCTTCGGACGGGACAACAACTCTGGCACGAAAATCTTCGCCATCTCCGGCCATGTGGAGCGGCCTTGCGTGGTGGAGGAGCGGATGTCCATCACGCTCAAAGAGCTGCTCGACCGCCATTGCGGCGGCGTGCGCGGCGGCTGGGGCAATCTCAAAGCGGTGATCCCGGGCGGATCCTCCGTGCCATGCCTGCCCAAGGCGATCTGCGATGAGACGGTGATGGATTTCGACTTTCTGCGCGAGCAGCAGTCGGGTCTCGGCACCGCCGCGGTGATCGTGATGGATCAGTCGACCGATGTGATCAAAGCGATCTGGCGGCTGGCGAAATTCTATAAGCATGAGAGCTGTGGGCAGTGCACGCCCTGCCGCGAGGGCACGGGCTGGATGATGCGGGTGATGGACCGCTTGGTGCGCGGGGATGCGGAGATCGAAGAGATCGACGCGCTTTACGACGTCACCAAGCAGGTTGAGGGCCACACCATCTGCGCCCTTGGCGATGCGGCGGCCTGGCCGATCCAAGGTTTGATCCGTCACTTCCGAGACGAGATCGAGGACCGGATCAAGGCCCGGCGGACGGGCCGGCTCTCGGCGGTGGCGGCGGAGTAAGCCGCCGCGCAGACCTTTTCGCGCAGCGCGGAGGCGGCGCGCCGCGCTCTACGAGCAACGCTTCGGCGGCGACGCCGCGGATCGCAGCGCAGGGACGCGGAGGCGTCAAGCGCTTGTCGTGTCTGTCGGCGTTTCCGCATGAAACGCCGCGCGTTCAATCACGAGCTGAGCGTCTAACGCTCTGTTGCGGCAGCAACGCAACATACCCTTGAGAGGGTGTGAAGCCCGCGCTCGCTCTCTTGACGTTCTTTTTACCAGGCATGGCGCGTGCTAGCGACGGAGATGGTGGAGAGACCGGTGGAGGGCGGACGCGATGCGCGGGATGGGTCAGGCCTGGGGGCGCTGCGGCGCGGCGATGAAGCGGGCGCGCGGAGAGTGGGCGCGCCGCGCGGCGGCGGGGCTCGCCGCATGCGCGGCGGCGATGGCGCTGAGCGCCTGCGCCGTGGATCCGGCGGTGCGCGCCGCGCCGGGATTTGGGCCGGGTTTGCAAAAAGCGACGGCCGCTTACACGCCATCGACCGCCCGCTCTGAGGTGATCGCGGCGGCGGATCGCCAGCGCGGCGCGGTGGTGGCGCAGGTGCCGTTCAGCGTCTCGCTCTGGCTGCGCCGGGCTGGCGAGCGACAGTTCATGGTGCACCGGTCCGATCTGCAGCCGATGTTCGACCTCGAATGGTCGCGCGAGCGCGCCGAACTCGCCGTGACGCAAGCTTATGGCGGCGATTGCCGCTCTGGCAGCGACCTGGCGGTCACGCAGGCGGTATGGGATCCGGTCGGCGTTTGGGTGATCGACGGCGTCTGCGGCTAAGGCCGCCTGCGGACGCGCCAGCGACGATTCGTCTCTGGCGTGCGAGCGCCTTGGCGCAACTTTTTCACCATAACATGATCTAGTGGCTGGCGGCCGCATCGCCCGGCTGATATTGCGCTGCGCGAGGAGAGATCAGACCCGCGGCGCGCTGCATCGCCCCTGAGCGCGCCGCGCCGCGCGCTCGACGGGCGCCGGCGGTGTCGTTAAGACGAGCGGGCCTTGTCCAAAGGGTTGAGTTGGCGGCGGCGCGACGCGTTCCAAGCCGACGGCGGCGCGGCGGGCCGAGCGGCTTGCGGGCGAGGGGGCGGAGAGCTGGAGGAGCGATGAGCGAGCTGCGGAAGATCATCATCGACGGCGTTGAGATCGAAGCGGATCCCAACCTCGCCGTGATCCAGGCCTGCGAGCTTGCGGGCGTTGAGATCCCGCGCTTTTGCTACCATGAGAGGCTCTCCATCGCCGGCAACTGCCGTATGTGCCTGGTGGAGCCTGTCGGCGCGCCGAAGCCGGCGGCGAGCTGTCATCTTCAGGTTCGCGATCTGCGCGGCGGCCGAAACGGCGAGCCGCCGGAAGTGCTGACCAATTCGCCGATGGTGAAGAAGGCGCGCGAAGGGGTGATGGAGTTCCTGCTGCTCAATCATCCGCTTGATTGCCCGATCTGCGATCAGGGCGGCGAGTGCGATTTGCAGGATCAGGCGATGGCCTATGGCGTGGACGCGTCCCGCTTTAAGGAGGCGAAACGCTCGATGGACGAGATCCATCTCGGGCCGCTCATCAAGACGCATATGACGCGCTGCATCCAATGCACGCGCTGCGTGCGCTTCGCGACTGAAATCGCGGGCGTTCCGGAGCTGGGCTGCACCGGCCGCGGCGAGGATGCGGAGATCATCTCTTACCTCGATCAGGCGCTCACTTCGGAGCTCCAGGGCAATGTGATCGATCTCTGCCCGGTAGGCGCGCTGACTTCGCGCCCTTACGCCTTCACCGCCCGCCCTTGGGAGCTGAAGAAAACCGAATCAATCGACGTCATGGACGCGCTCGGCGCGAATATTCGGGTCGATGTGCGCGGGCGCGAGGTGATGCGGATCCTGCCGCGCGAGCATGCCGATCTGAACGAGGAATGGCTCGACGATAAGCAGCGCTTCATCTGGGATGGGCTGCGGCGTCAGCGGCTGGATAAGCCGTATCTGCGCCGCTCGGATGGTCGGTTGACGCCGGCGAGTTGGCCGGAGGCGTTCGGGGCCATCGCGCGGCGGCTCTCGACGCTGCGCGGCGAAGAGATCGCGGCGGTGGCGGGCGATCTCGCGCCAGTGGAGGCGATCTATGGTCTGCGCGAGCTGATGCGCGCGCTCGGCTCGCCCAACCTTGACTGCCGCCAAGACGGCGCGGCGACGCCGGTGAGCGCTGAAAGCGGCGGCGCGCCCGCCGCGGTGCGGTTCAACCCGGGCGTCGCGGCGGTTGAAGAGGCGGACCGGATCCTGCTGATCGGCGTCAATCCGCGGCTCGAGAGCCCGGTTTTGAACGCTCGGATCCGCAAATCTTGGCTGAATGGGGCCGAAGTGCGCCGCATCGGCGCGCCGGCGGATCTCACCTACGACGCGCCGATCGTCGGCGCCGGGCCGCAGACGCTGGCGAACCCGCCGGGCGAGCTGCGCAATTGGCTCGCGGCGGGCGCGCGGCCTCTCGTGATCCTCGGCGCGGGCGCGTTGGCTCGGCCGGATGGCGCGGCGATCCTGCGCAAAAGCATCGAATTGGCGGAGGCCGCAGGCGCCTTGCAAGCCGGATGGCTCGGCTTCGCGGTGCTGCAAAGCGCCGCCTCGCGGCTTGGCGGGCTGGCGACCGGCTTCCTGCCGCATCAGACGGAGACGCCCGGCGCGCTCTCGGATGCGCCGAGCGGGCGCGACACCGCCGGCATCCTCGCGGGCGCGGAGACGGGCGAGATCAAGGCGGTCTATCTCCTTGGCGCCGATGAGCTGCCGATGGAGCGGCTCGGCCGGGCCTTCGTGATCTATCAAGGCAGCCATGGCGACGCAGGCGCGAGCCGCGCGGATGTGGTGCTGCCGAGCGCGGCCTACACTGAGGAGAACGGCCTCTTTCTCAATATGGAGGCGCGGCCGCAGCTGGCGGCGCGGGCGGCCTTCCCGCCGGGCGATGCGCGGGAGAACTGGGCGGTGTTGCGCGCGCTTTCGGCGGAGCTGGGCCGGACGCTGCCCTTCAACAGCCTCGAGCAGCTGCGCGCGGCGATTTTCGCTGAGGCGCCCTGGATCGCCGCCAGCATCGGCGCGCGGCCGGAGCCGAGCTGGACGCCTTTGCCGAGCGATTTTGGAACCGGCGCGCTCAGCGACGCGCCCTTCTCGGATGAGGGCCGCGATTTCTACCGCTCCAACCCGATCGCGCGCGCCAGCGTGACGATGGCGGAGCTGTCGAAAATGATGCAGGAACGCCGCGCCGCGGTGGCTGCGGAGTAGGCGCGCCGCTGATGCGGCGCCTGCGAGTGTGAATGAGACGCGCGCGCCGCAGGGCGCGCTGTCAGACGCTAGAAAGGCGTGAGATGACCGGCACGGAACCGACCTTCGTATCGGAGTACCTGCTGCCAGGCGGCTGGATCCTGCTGCAATGCCTCGCGCTCACGGTCGCGATTCTGATCAGCCTGGCGTTTCTGTTGCTCGCGGACCGAAAGATTTGGGCGGCGGTGCAGTTGCGGCGTGGGCCGAATGTGGTCGGGCCGTTCGGTCTGCTGCAGAGCTTCGCGGATTTCTTCAAATTCGTGCTGAAGGAGATCGTGATCCCCGCGGGCGCGGACAAGGTGGTGTTCCTTCTCGCGCCGTTTCTCGCCTTCGTGTTCGCCTTCGTCGCCTGGGCGGTGGTGCCTGTGGCGGAAGGCTGGGTGATCGCCGATCTCAATGTCGGCATCCTCTACATCTTCGCGATCAGCAGCCTTGGCGTTTATGGCGTGATCATGGGCGGCTGGGCGTCGAATTCGAAATACCCGTTTCTGGGGGGGCTGCGTTCCGCGGCGCAGATGGTCTCGTATGAAGTCTCGATCGGCTTCATTCTGGTGGCCGTCCTGCTGACCGTTGGTTCGTTGAACCTCTCAGATGTGGTGCGCGCGCAGGATGGGCCGTATGGCCTCTTCCATTGGTATTGGCTGACCCATTTGCCGATGCTGGTGCTTTTCTTCATCTCGGCGCTGGCGGAGACGAACCGGCCGCCCTTCGATCTGCCGGAGGCGGAGAGCGAACTCGTGGCGGGCTATCAGGTCGAGTATTCCTCGACGCCATATCTGCTCTTCATGATCGGCGAATACGCCAACATCGTGCTGATGTGCGCGATGGTGACGATCCTGTTCCTCGGCGGCTGGCTGTCGCCGATCCCGGGCGTGCCGGATGGCGTGCTCTGGATGGTGCTGAAGATCTGCGCCGTCTTCTTCATGTTCTCGATCGTGAAGGCGATCGTGCCGCGCTATCGCTATGACCAGCTGATGCGGCTCGGTTGGAAAGTGATCCTGCCGCTGTCGCTCTTCTGGGTGGTGTTCGTCGCGATCATGATGCGTCTCTTCGATGTGGATCCCTGGATCGCGACGCAAACCGCGGACGCCGCCAGTGCGGCCGCCGAAGCTGCTGTGAACGCCGTCGCTGAGCCGGCGCTGGTGGACGCGCCGCCCGAAGCGCCGGTTTTGAGCGCCGTTGCGGGAGCCCAGGATCTTTAGAAACCTTCGCCAGACTGAGCCTTCCCCAGAATAGCGCGGCGATATGAGCCATAAGGGTCGCCGCGCCCCAAAACGGACAGGAGACGACAGCCCATGGCGGCGACCCGTTTCAAGCTCAACAAAGCGATCGAGTACTTCCTGCTCGCAGATATGTGGGCGGGCTTCCGCGTCGGGATGAAGTATTTCTTCAAGCCGAAGGCGACGCTGAACTACCCTTATGAGAAAGGCCCGCTTAGCCCGCGCTTCCGCGGCGAGCATGCGCTGCGCCGCTATCCGACCGGCGAAGAACGCTGCATCGCCTGCAAATTGTGCGAGGCGATCTGCCCAGCCCAAGCGATCACCATCGAGGCCGAGCCGCGGGACGACGGCAGCCGCCGCACCACGCGCTACGACATCGATATGACGAAATGCATCTATTGCGGCTTCTGCCAGGAGGCCTGCCCGGTGGATGCGATCGTGGAAGGGCCGAATTTCGAGTTCGCCACCGAGACGCGCGAGGAGCTGTTCTACGACAAGGACAAGCTGCTGGCGAACGGCGACCGGTGGGAGCAGGAGATCGCGCGCAATCTCGAGCTGGACGCGCCGTATCGCTGAGCGGCGAGGGCGCTGCGCGCCGCGCGCGGGCGCGATGAGGATGACGGCGGCGAGCGCGGCTCGCCTTGTGACGGAGGAGAGGCGATGAGCGCTGCCGAGACGCTGCCGGTGTTGGCGTTTTACATGTTTTCCAGCATCGCCGTGATCTCCGCGCTGATGGTGGTGATCGCGCGTAATCCGGTGCGGGCGGTGCTGTGGCTGATCCTGGCCTTCTTTTCGGCGGCGGGCCTGTTCTTGCTGCTCGGCGCCGAGTTCCTCGCGATGATCCTGGTGATCGTCTATGTCGGCGCGGTGATGGTGCTGTTCCTCTTCGTCGTGATGATGCTCGACGTCGATTTCGCGGAGCTGCGCCAGGGCATGTCGCAATATCTGCCGCTGGGCGCGGTGATCGGGCTGATCCTGCTCATTCAAATCGCGCTGGTGGTGGGATCATGGGTGGCGAGCGGCGACGCGGTCGCACTACGCCTCAATCCCTCGCCGGACGGCGTGGACAACACTAAGGCGCTGGGTCTGATCATTTATGACGACTACGCGCTCTTATTCCAACTTTCCGGCCTGATCCTGCTGGTGGCGATGATCGGCGCGATCGCGCTGACGCTGCGCCAACGCGACGGGGTGAAGCGCCAGAATCCGGTCGCGCAGATGCACCGCTCTCGCGAGGAGGCGGTTCAGCTGAAGGATGTGAAGCCCGGACAAGGGATCAATTAGCGGCGGCGCGCTCGCGCGCGCTCAAAGAGGAGCGACAGGGTGTGGATAGGCCGCGCGTCCGCGGCGACGACGCCTCTAGAAATCCGCAAAAGGTCGCGCTTGATCGAGGCGAGCGCGGCGGCTCTCCGCGTCATTCGGCTAAGGCCGGATCGCGCGGGGCGGTCACGAGATTAGGCGGGCGCGCGATCCGGCGCACAGTGAAACGGTCCACGCCGCGTTGGCGATGAGGGTATGATGAGCGTTAGCCTCGAACATTTTCTTACCGTGGCGGCGATCCTGTTTGTGATCGGGGTCTTCGGCATCTTTCTCAACCGCAAGAACGTGATCGTCATCTTGATGTCGATCGAGCTGATGCTGCTGGCGATCAACATCAACCTCGTGGCCTTCGCCGCGGCCAAGGGCGATCTCACCGGTCAGGTCTTCACGCTGTTCGTGCTGACCGTCGCCGCGGCGGAGGCGGCGATCGGCCTCGCCATTCTCGTGTGCTTCTTCCGAAACCGCGGCTCCATCGCGGTGGAGGATATCAGCGTGATGAAAGGCTGAGCGCGTGATCTACCAACTCATCGTCTTCGGCCCGCTCTTCGCCGCGATTTTCGCCGGCCTGTTCCACCGCGTCGTCGGCGACCGCATCGCCATGATCGTCACCACCGGCGTGCTGGTGCTCTCGGCGGTGCTGAGCTGGGTCGTGTTTCTCGAAGGGCTTGGCGGTTCATTCGGCGGCGGCGCGGCCCATGCGGCGAGCGAGGGCGCGCACGCCATGGTCGGGGCTTTCGGCGACAGCCTGCGCGTCGAGGTGGCGCGCTGGATCGTCTCGGGCGATCCAGCGGCTGAAGGCTCCTTCGTCGTCGATTGGGCCTTCCGCATCGACGCGCTCACCCGCGTGATGCTGATCGTCATCACCACGGTCTCCGCGCTCGTTCACCTCTACAGCTTTGGCTATATGGAGGATGATCGCACGAAAGGGCGCTTCTTCGCGTATCTGTCGTTCTTCACCTTCTCGATGCTGATGCTGGTGACGGCGGATAACTTCCTTCAGCTCTTCTTCGGCTGGGAGGGCGTCGGCGTCGCCTCCTACCTGCTGATCGGTTATTACTGGAAAAAGCCATCCGCAGGCTCAGCCGCGATCAAAGCCTTCGTCGTCAACCGCGTTGGCGATTTCGGCCTCGCGCTTGGCGTCATGGGCATCTTCCTTGTGTTCGGCTCGGTCGATTTCGAGACCGTCTTCGCCGCGGCGCCGCAGCTTGTGGGGCAGACGATCTCCTTCATCGGGCTTGAACTCGATATCCTCACGCTGCTGACCTTCCTGCTCTTCATCGGCGCGATGGGTAAATCGGCGCAGCTTTTCCTGCACACCTGGCTGCCGGACGCGATGGAAGGGCCGACGCCGGTCTCCGCGCTGATCCACGCCGCCACCATGGTGACGGCGGGCGTGTTCCTGGTCTGCCGCGCGTCGCCGCTGTTCGAGCTGGCGCCGGACACGATGTGGTTCATCACCGTCATCGGCGCGAGCACGGCCTTCTTCGCCGCGACGGTCGGCTTGGTGCAGCACGACATTAAGCGCGTGATCGCCTATTCGACCTGCTCGCAGCTCGGCTACATGTTCTTCGCCGCGGGCGTCGGCGCCTATGAGGCGGCGATGTTCCACCTTCTGACCCACGCCTTCTTCAAGGCGCTCCTGTTCCTCGGCGCGGGCTCGGTGATCCATGGGATGCACCACGAGCAAGATATGCGGAATTATGGCGGGCTTTATCAGAAGATGCCGATCACCGCGATCATGATGCTGATCGGCACGTTGGCGATCACCGGCGTCGGCATCCCGACGATGTATATCGGGTTCGCAGGCTTTTATTCGAAGGACATCATAATCGAGGCGGCCTACGCCAGCCCTAGCAGCGCCGGGATCTTCGCTTTCTGGATCGGCGTAATCGCCGCGGCGATGACCTCATTCTACAGCTGGCGGCTCTGGTTCAAGACCTTCCTCGGCGCGCCGCGCGGCGATGCGCACACCCACGCCCATGCGCATGAAAGCCCGATGGTCATGTTGATCCCGCTCTATGTGCTGGCGGCCGGCGCGGTGTTCTCGGGCGCGGTGTTCTACGCGGCCATGGTCGGCGATGGCGAAGCCGGCTTCTGGGGCGGTTCGATCTTCACCAGCGCCGAGAACACAGTGCTGCATGATGCGCATTATGTGCCGACTTGGGTGAAGGTCTCGCCCTTCATCGCCATGCTGCTCGGGCTGATCGGCGCGTGGATCTTCTACATCCGCTCGCCCTGGATCCCAGACGCTTTGGCGGCGCGGCACACAGGCCTCCACGCCTTCCTGCTGAACAAATGGTATTTCGACGAGCTTTATGACGCGATCTTCGTGCGGCCGGCCTTTTGGATCGGGCGGCTCCTCTGGCGGCGCGGCGATGGCGCGGTGATCGATGGGACCATCAATGGGTTGGCGCTTGGCGCGGCGCCGGCGGTCAGCGCCGCCACGCGGCGGGCGCAGTCGGGCTACATCTTCCGCTACGCCAGCGTGATGATCATCGGCATCGCCATCATCGTCTCCTACATTCTGTTCGGAGGGCTCAGCTGATGAACGGCGGCGTCCCTGACAATTGGCTGACTTTCGTCACCTTCCTGCCCCTGATCGGCGCGGCGCTGACGCTGCTCTTCTCTGAGAAAGAGGCGCGCGATCGGCTGCAGATCAAACGCTTCGTCTTCGGCGTCACCGTGGTGGTGTTCTTCGCCTCTCTGGTGCTGCTCGCGGCGTTCGACCCCGAAAAGGAAGGCTTCCAATTCGTCGAGCAAGCCGAATGGCTCGGCGGGCTGACTTATAAGCTTGGCGTCGACGGCCTGTCGCTGCCGCTCTTGCTGCTGACCACCTTCTTGATGCCGCTCTGCATTCTCGCCTCTTGGGGGATTGAGCACCGCATCAAGGAGTATATGGTCGCGTTCCTGGTGCTTGAGACGCTGATGATCGGCGTTTTCGTCTCGCTCGACATCATCCTCTTCTATCTGTTCTTCGAGGGCGGCCTTATTCCGATGTTCATCATCATCGGTGTCTGGGGCGGCAAAGAGCGGATCTACGCCGCGTTCAAGTTCTTCCTCTACACGCTGCTCGGCTCGGTTCTGATGCTGGTGGCCATGCTTTGGATGATCGGCGAGGTCGCATCCTCCGAGTATTTCGCGCAGCTCGTCGCGAAGACCGAGCCCGGCCAACCTCTGCCGGTCGCCTCCGACATCACCGTGATGCTCGGCTACGACTTCCCGTCGGCGCCGATCGATGTGATGGGGATGTATCTTCCCGCGGGGATCCAGACGCTGCTCTGGCTCGCCTTCTTCGCCAGCTTCGCGGTGAAGATGCCGATGTGGCCGGTGCACACTTGGCTGCCGGACGCCCATGTGCAGGCGCCGACGGCGGGCTCCATGGTGCTGGCGGCGGTGCTGCTGAAAATGGGCGGCTACGGCTTCCTGCGCTTCAGCCTTCCAATGTTCCCGGACGCTTCGGCCTACTTCACCGATTTCGTGTTCGCGCTCAGCGTGATCGCGATCGTCTACACCTCGCTTGTGGCGCTTTGCCAAGAGGATCTGAAGAAGCTGATCGCCTATTCCTCGGTCGCGCATATGGGCTATGTGACGATGGGGATCTTCGCCGCAAACCAGCAGGGCGTCGACGGCGCGGTGTTCCAGATGATCAGCCACGGCTTTGTATCCGCCGGGCTCTTCCTTCTGGTCGGCGTCATTTACGAACGCGCCAATACGCGGGAGATCGCGGCCTTCGGCGGGCTCGCCGAGCGCATGCCGGTCTACGCCGCGATCATGATGCTCTTCACCATGGCTAATCTCGGCCTGCCGGGCACGAGCGGTTTCGTAGGCGAGATATTGGCGCTGATGGGCGCTTTCCAGGTGAGCACCCTGACGGCGTTCATCGCCACGCTCGGCGTGATCCTCTCCGCCGCCTATATGCTGCATCTCTATCGCACCATGATGCTGGGCGAGATGAAGAACCCGAAATTCTCCACACTGCCGGACATGTCGTCGCGGGAGATCGCGATCGCCGCGCCGCTGGCGATCGGCGTGATCGTGCTCGGCGTCTATCCATCGCTCGCCTCTGACATGTTCGGCGCGACCGTGACGCGGATCCTTGAAGGCTACGATGCGGCCTTGGCCGCGAGCGCCGCGCTGGAGCCGGTGCAGGCGGCGGCGGTGAGCGCGCATTAGACCGCCTTAGGGCGGAGGGAAGCGAGATGCGGCGCGCCGCGCCAAACTTAAGAAATGCGCGGCGCGGAGCGCCGGACGGGTATGAAAGCGAGTGAGATATGAGCGCGCTTGAGATGGATCTCCTGGCCGTTGGGCCGGAAATCACCCTCGCGGTCGGCGGCATGATCCTGTTGTTGCTTGGCGTCTTCCGCGCGCCGGGCGCCGCCGAAGGGCCGGAGGTCGCGCCGCGCAACGCCGCCGCGGGGCTCCTCGTCTCGTGGGCGACGGTGGCGCTGCTCCTGGTGACGGCGGTGTGGGTGGCGGGCCTTGAAGGCCAGCGCATCGCCTTCAACGGCCTTTTCGTCGACGACACCTTCGCGCGCTTCGCCAAGGTTCTGATTCTGGCGGGCTCGGCCATCGTGCTCGCGCTTGGGCTCGATGCGATGCGCCAGGGTGGGATCCTAAAATTCGAATATCCGATCCTGATCCTGTTCGCCGCGCTCGGCATGTGCGTGATGGTCTCGGCGCGGGATCTGATGACGCTCTACATGGGGCTCGAGCTGCAATCGCTCTCGCTCTACATCATCGCCTCCTTCCAGCGCGACAGCCTGCGCTCCACCGAGGCGGGGCTGAAATACTTCGTGCTCGGCGCGCTGAGCTCCGGCCTGCTGCTTTTCGGCGCATCGCTGATCTACGGCTTCGCCGGCTCGACGCGCTTTGATCAAATCGCGGCGGCGCTTGCGGATGGCGGCGATCCGCCGGTGGGGCTGCTGTTCGGCCTCGCCTTCTTGATCGCGGGCTTCGCCTTCAAGATCTCCGCCGCGCCGTTTCATATGTGGACGCCAGACGTTTACGAGGGCGCGCCGACGCCGGTCACCGCTTTCTTCGCCACCGCGCCGAAAGTGGCGGCGGCGGCGCTCTTCGCGCGGGCGATGATGACGCCTTTCGCTGAGATCACCGACGCCTGGAGCCAGATCCTCGCCTTTCTCGCCATCTGCTCGATGTTCCTGGGCGCCTTCGCCGGCATCGGCCAGACCGAGCTGAAGCGGCTGCTCGCCTATTCCTCGATCGGGCATATGGGCTTTGCTCTTGTCGCGCTGTCAGTCGGCGGCGAGGCGGGCGTGCAGGCGATGCTGGTCTATCTCGCGATCTATCTGGTGATGAGCATCGGCGTCTTCGCCTTCGTCTTGGCGATGAGCCGGGACGGCGAGCCAACCACCCGCATCGCCGATCTTGACGGGCTCAGCCAAACCCATCCCGGCTGGGCGATCGGTCTGACGCTATTGATGTTCTCGCTCGCGGGCGTGCCGCCGCTTTGGGGGTTCTTCGCCAAATACGCCGCTTTCTCCGCCGCGGTGCAAGGCGGGCTGGTTTGGCTCGCCACCGCCGGCGTCGTGGCGAGCGTGATCTCCGCCTATTACTATCTCAACATCGTGCGCCGGATGTATTTCAACGATCCCGAACGGCCGATCGAGCTAAACGCCGCCTTCCCGCACCGGCTCTGTTTCGGCGCCGCGGCGGCGGCGATGATCTTGGCGATCGCGCCTGCGCCGCTTTTGAACGGGTTTGGAACCGAGGATGCGGCGGCGCGCGCGGCGGCCTCGCTGGAGATCGGCGGGGAGCGCGCGCCCTTCGCCGCCGCGCCGCGCGAGGCCATCTTGGCCGAGGATGAGGCGGCTGAGGACGACGCGGCGCTCCTTGAGGCGCCGGCGGTTCTGGCGCAATGACCGTCCGCGCCGCGCCATGAGCGATTACCGGATCGAGCGCCGCGAGACCGTCGCCAGCACGATGGATGCGGCGCGGGAGCGGGCGGCGGAAGGCGCGGCCGAAGGGATCTGGATCATCGCGGATCGGCAAACCGAGGGGCGCGGGCGCCAAGGGCGGGTTTGGCGCTCAGGCGCGTCGGGGAACTTGACGGCGAGCCTGCTGCTGAGGCCGAAGCGGACGCCGGCCGAGACGGCGACGCTCTCCTTCATCGCCGCGTTGGCCGTGGTCGATGCGCTGCGGGCCCTGGGGCTTGGCGCTTCGATCGCCCTGAAATGGCCGAATGACGTGCTGGTCGAGGGCGAGAAGATCGCCGGTTTGCTGCTCGAGGCGGGCGGCGGCGAGGCCGGCGCTTGGCTGGTGCTGGGCGTCGGCGTGAACCTCGCTTCGGCGCCGGATGTCGATGAGCTGACGGACGCGGCGGCGCGGCCGACGGCTCTCAGCCGCCATGGCGTCGACGCGGCGCCGGAGGCGGCGCTCGCCGCGCTCGCGCCGGCGTTCGCCGCCCGCTACGGCCGCTGGCGCGCGGAGGGTTTCGCGGGCCAACGCGACGAGTGGCTGGCGCAGGCCGCCGGCCTTGGCGCGCCGCTGATCGCCAAGAGCGGCGCGGAAGAGATCTCGGGCGTCTTTGAAGATGTGGACGAAGACGGCGCGCTGGTTCTAAAGACCGGAACGACGCGCCGCCGCGTTCATGCGGCGGATGTGTACTTTCCGGGCGCGGTCTGACGTTTCGCGAGGCGGCGCGGGCGCGCGATCCGAGCGGCCCTTTTGAGCGGAGACGCAACGCCATGCTGCTCGCGATCGATGTCGGCAACACCAACACGGTGTTCGCGGTGCATGACGATGAGGCTTTCGCGGCGACCTGGCGGATCCGCACGGAAGGGCGGCGCACGGCGGATGAGTATTTCGTTTGGCTGAGCCAGCTGATGAACCACGCCGGCGTGCCGCGTCAGGCGATCACCGGCGTCGTCATCGCCTCGGTGGCGCCGGAGACGCTGTTCAATCTGCGCCGGCTCGCGATGGATTATTTCGCTTTGGCGCCGCTGATCGTCGGCGAGCCGGGCGTTGATTTCGGCGTCGAGGTGCGCACGGCGCGGCCCGCCGAAGTGGGCGCCGACCGCGTGGTCAATGCGCTCGCCGCGTATCGGCGCTATGGCCCGGATCTGATCGTGGTGGATTTCGGCACCGCGACGACGTTCGATGTGATCGACCATGACGGCGCTTATGCGGGCGGCGTGATCGCGCCGGGCGTGAACCTCTCGTCCGAGGCGCTGTTCCAAGCGACCTCGAAATTGCCGCGCATCGATGTGGCCAAGCCGCCGCAAGTGGTTGGTCTTGATACGGTGCCGGCGATGCAATCAGGCCTCTTTTGGGGCTATGTCGGCTTAATCGAAGGGATTTGCGCGCGCGTGAAGGCGGAGCGCGCGCGGCCCATGACCGTGATCGCCACCGGCGGCTTGTCGGCCTTGTTCGCGCAGGGCGCGGAGATGATCGACCATGTCGACGAGGATCTCACGCTGCGCGGTCTTGTTGAAATTCATCGGCGCAACGTCGGCCGGCCTGAACGACGTCCCAACAACAACGGCTCCTTCGTGGATGAGAGGCCGAGCAGGAAAGACTGAGACACCATGAGCGGATCGGAAGAGCTGGTCTACGTCGCCTTGGGCGGCGCGGGCGAGATCGGCATGAACTTCTATTGCTACGGGTTCGGCGAGCCGAAAAAGCGGCGCTGGCTGATCGTGGATTGCGGCGTGACCTTCGGCGATATGGCCAGCGCGCCCGGCGTCGACTTGGTGATGGCGGATATCGATTTCATCGCTGCTGAGCGCAAGCGCATTGAAGGGATCGTGATCACGCATGCGCATGAGGATCATGTCGGCGCGCTCGGCCGGCTTTGGCCGCGGCTGAAGGCGCCGATCTATGCGACGCGCTTCACCGCGGCGATCGCCAAGCGCAAGCTTGAGGAGAACGGCGTCGGCGCTGACAATCTGACGGTGCTCGAGCCGCATCAGCGCCAGAAGATCGGCGCCTTCGACGTCAGCTTCTTTCCAGTGACGCATTCGGTGCCCGAAGCGATGGCCGCGGTGATCCGCACGCCGCTTGGAACCGTGTTCCACACTGGCGATTTCAAGCTGGATGAAGCGCCGCTGATCGGCCCGCCGACGGATGAGGCGGGGCTCGCCAAGCTTGGCGAGGAAGGCGTGCTCGCGCTCGCGTGCGACAGCACCAATGTGTTTGAGGAAGGCCGCGCCGGCTCGGAAGAGAGCGTGCGGCCGGGCCTGGCGCAGGTGATGAACGACTGCGAGGGCGCGGTGGCCTGCACCACCTTCGCCTCCAATGTGGCGCGCCTGCGTACGATTGCGGAAGTGGCCCAAGAGAACGGGCGCTCGGTGGTGGTGGCGGGCCGCGCGATGAAGCGCATGATCGACGCCGCGCTCGAGACCGGCGCGATCCCCGATTTTCCGGAACAGATCGATGAGGACCGCGCGGCGGAGTTGCCGGCGCGCCATGTTTGTTATCTCCTCACCGGCAGCCAAGGCGAGCCGCGCGCCGCGCTCGGCCGCGTCTCCACCGACAGCCATCCGAGCGTCAGCCTCGCCGCGGGCGATCTCGTGGTCTATTCGTCGCGCACCATTCCCGGCAATGAGCGCGAAGTGCACCGCGTCTATAACCGGCTTTCCGAGCGCGGCGTGCGCGTGATCGACGCCGATCACGCCAATATCCATGTTTCAGGCCATGGCTATCGTGATGAGATGGCGACGATGTACCGGTTGCTCCGGCCGGTGATCTCGCTGCCGATCCATGGCGAGCATCGTCATTTGACCGAGCATGCGCGGCTGGCGCCCGGTTGGGGCGCGGAGCGGGCGATCGTCGCGCCGAACGGCAAGATGGTGCGCCTGGCCGGCGGCGGCGACGGCGCGGAGAGCCCGACGATCATCGAGGATGTGGATGCGGGGCGCGATTATCTCGATGGCGAGACCATGGTGGGCGCGCTTGACGGCGTGATCCGCTCTCGCTTGCGCCTGGCGCGGCAAGGGCATGTCACGATCGTGCTGGTGGTGGATGAAGAGGGCGAGTTGATCGCCGATCCTGAGATCCGCGTGATCGGCGCGCCGGAGGACGGCGATGGTTGGCCGAGCCCGCTTTCGGAGATGATCGAAGAGGTGGTCGATGCGGCGGTTGAGAAGATGAGCGCGCGGGATCGGCGCTCGGACAAGCAGATCCAAGAGACCGCCATCGGCGCCTGCCGCAAGCTCTGCGACCGGCGTTGGGGCAAAAAGCCGGAAGTCACCGCGGTTGTGGTGCGGCTTGAGGAGGATGACGAGGACTAAAGCCAAGCCTTGGAAGGGCTTGGCGCGGATGCGACATTGTGGAGGGCGAAACCCGACAATCAGGTTTGCTCAGCGGCTCACGCTCCGCGAAAGCGCTCATTGGAGCGCTTTTAGTCTATTGATTTTATTTGAAAAAGATGTGCTTCAGCTGTTGGCGCCAAAATTGCTTAAGCGGTTTTAGGGCGCGGGTAACCTTACTCGCGCAGGGTCAGAAGAAGGCGCAGCGCTATGGCGAAGATCGGGCTTT
>JBCBCG010000087.1:0-17014 GCA_038530925.1 Pseudomonadota bacterium | reverse complement strand
TGGCTGAGCCCGCTGACGAAAGGCTGCTCGGCGGCGCGGCGCATCGGGTTGCCATGGCCGAACCGCACGCCATGGCGCTCATCGACGAAATCGAGATGCGCGTCGATCTGCACCACGTGGAGCCTGCCGCCATGCAGGCTCTCGCGGCCCTCATAAGCGGCGATCGCGGGGATCGTGATGGAGTGATCGCAGCCCAGCGTCACCGCCAGCGCCCCATTATCAAGGATCGCCTCGACGCCGGCGCGGATGTTGGCGTGGCTCTTCTCGGTCAGCGTATGGACCACATCGGCGTCGCCGATATCGACGATCCGCACCTCCGGCCCGAGATAGACCTTGTCCTCCTCATGATCATACGCGCCGGCATGGCCGAAGGAGAACAGCGTCGAGGCCTCGCGGATCGCCCGCGGCCCGAACCGCGCGCCCGAGCGCCATTGCGTTCCCGCATCAAAGGGCGCGCCGAGGATGCAGGCGTCGGCCTCGATCGCCGCCCACTCCGTGACGAGCGGCCGCTTGGCGAAGGTCGCGACCCCGACGAAGGGCAGATCAAGCCGCCCGCTCTCATAGCCATGTCCCGCCATCGCGTCCCGCGCCCCTTCATCGTTTCGCCGCCGACCCCATTTGGCCGCTCTGCGCCGGCGCCGTCGCTGGCGCGATTACCTCACTTCCGGCGGCGCATCGCCGCAGCGGCGGATCGAGGGTCGAAGCCGGCTAGGGTCGCTCTAAAACTCCGCATGCGGGCATTGAAAGATTGGACGCGGCGCATAAGGGCTGGTTAGGAACGCTGGGCCACTCTAGGCCGAACGGATCTATCACGCGGATCGCGCGCCTTCGCCTGGAACAGGCGCCGGCGGCGCAGCGCATCTTCGGCGCCTTGGCGGCGCGTCGACTGAAAAAGGCGAGGAGCAACAGAGAATGGCCGAAGCGACGGCGCATCTGGAGCATGACGAGCGTGGCTTCTTCACGCGGTGGTTCTGCTCCACCAATCACAAGGACATTGGGATCCTGTATCTGATCACGGCGGGAATCGCCGGTCTGATCTCGATCTTGTTCACGGGCTATATGCGGCTCGAGCTGATGGAGCCGGGCGTTCAGTACATGCTGACGCCCGATGGCGCGCCTGATGGTCATCTCTGGAACGTGATGATCACCGGCCACGGCGTGCTGATGATGTTCTTCGTCGTCATCCCGGCTCTGTTCGGCGGCTTCGGCAACTACTTCATGCCGCTGCAGATCGGCGCGCCGGATATGGCGTTCCCGCGGCTGAACAACCTCAGCTACTGGCTCTATGTGGTCGGCACCACCTTCGCGCTGCTCTCGGTCTTCGTGGATGGCGGCACCGGCGTCGGCTGGGTGATGTACGCGCCGCTCTCTGTGAAAGAGGGCATGGCGATGGACTTCCTCATCTTCGCCATCCACATCTCCGGCGCATCCTCGATCCTCGGCGCGATCAACATCATCGCGACCTTCCTGAACATGCGCGCGCCGGGCATGACGATGCATAAAGTGCCGCTGTTCGCGTGGTCGATCTACATCACCGCTTGGCTGATCGTGCTCTCTTTGCCGGTGCTGGCGGGCGCGATCACCATGCTGCTGACGGACCGCCATTTCGGCACGGCGTTCTTCGATCCGGCCGGCGGCGGCGATCCGGTGCTCTACCAGCACATCTTCTGGTTCTTCGGCCATCCGGAAGTGTATCTGCTGATCCTGCCCTCCTTCGGCATCATCAGCCATGTCATCGCCACCTTCAGCCGCAAGCCGGTGTTCGGCTACCTGCCGATGGTCTACGCGATGGTGGCGATCGGCGTGCTCGGCTTCGTCGTCTGGGCGCACCACATGTACACTTCGGGCCTGACGCTCGAAGCGCAGATGTACTTCATGCTGGCGACCATGACGATCGCGGTGCCAACCGGTGTGAAAGTCTTCTCGTGGATCGCCACAATGTGGGGCGGCTCGATTAGCTTCAAGACGCCGATGATGTGGGCGATCGGCTATATCTTCCTGTTCACCTTCGGCGGCGTGACCGGCATTATGCTGAGCCAGGCGGGAACTGACCGCGTCTATCACGACACTTACTTTGTGGTGGCGCACTTCCATTACATTATGTCGCTCGGCGCAGTGTATGGCATCTTTGCAGGCATCTACTATTGGTTCCCGAAGATGACCGGTCGGATGTACTCTGAACTAGGTGGCCAGATCCATTTCTGGCTCATGTTCATCGGGTCGAACATCACCTTCTTCCCGCAGCACTTCCTCGGTCTCGCCGGCATGCCGAGGCGCTATATGGACTATTCGGCCGAGTTTGCGCTCTGGAACTGGTGGTCTTCGATCGGCGCCTTCATCGCCATCGGCAGCTTCCTGTTCTTCATCGGTCTGATGGTCCATGCGCTGCTCTATGGCCGACGCGTGGGCGACAACCCGTGGGGCGAGCATGCCGACACGCTCGAGTGGACGCTGCCCTCGCCGCCGCCGGAGCACACTTTTGAGACGCTGCCTGACTTCCGCAACAAGCCGGCGGGCGGCCACTAAGCACTGTGACTGACGGCGCGCGCCGCTCGGACCGTCGACCGGGCGGCGCGCGCTTCAATTTGCTGCGGCGTTAACCCAAGAAACCTCTGGGCTTTCCAAACCAACGCGGTAGCGTTGAGAGACGGCTCCCCGAAGCGGCGATGAGGCGCGACATGGCGGCTGGCGATATGACACCGCACCGCCCGCAAGAAGTGTCGGCGATATCCAACCAAGACGGCGCGCGGCCCGAGGGAACGGACGACGCTCCGATCCTGCGGCTGACGCTGTGGCCGTATCGGTCGCTCGATCCGCGCACGTTGCCCTTCATCATGATCGCGACCACCATCGCGCTGGCGATCCCGCTGATCCCTGCGCTTGGCAGCGACGCCGTCTACGTGCTCGGCGGCTTCGCGCTCTTCGATTTCCTGCTGCTCTTCGGCCTCATCGCGCTGACCTACCGCAGCGGCCGCGTGCGCGAGATCGTCAGCCTCTGGCCGGACCGCCTCCGCGTGGAGCGGATTGAGCCGAACGGCGCCTCCAAATGCTGGGAGGCGCATCCCCATTGGGTTCGCGTCGATCTGATGGAGACACGGCGCATCAAGGATTACTTGGTGCTGTCGGCATCAGGCCGCAGTATTGAGCTTGGGGCCTTCTTGACTCCAGGAGAGCGCCGCGCCTTGGCTGGTCAGCTTCGCGACGCCTTTCGCGACGCGGCGCGGCATAGCCGCTCACCAGCGCGCTAAACATCGCATCCACGCCGTGAAAATCCGGCGCTGGTCTTTCGGCGCAGGCGGGCTTGTGCCAAGACCGGCCGCGATGATGCGCGGTGGATGAGGGAGGGCGGCGATGTCGGTGGAGAAGCCGCAGTCAGATCCGGCCGCCGATCCCTCCGAGCCCGCGCCGGACACGGGCGCTTCGGCGGCGTCGGAGACGCCGGACGCGGCGCCGCTCTCTGACGCCCGCTCCGAAAATGACGCCCGCTCTGAAAATGACGCCCGCTCCGACGACGCGGCGCACGACGACGCCGCAGAAAGCGCCGCGGAGGAGCCGGCTGAGCGCGCGTTCGATCTCGACACGGATCTCGTCGCAGCGGTGCAGCAGGCGCTGGACGGCGCGGATCGCGACGCGCTGCTCGCGCAGCTCGAAGGCCTTCACGCAGCCGACATCGCCGACTTGCTGGAGCAGCTGCGCCCGAAGCAGCGGCGCGCGTTCGTCGAGATGGTCGGCGCGGATCTCGACGGCGAGGTGCTGCCCGAGCTGAGCGAACCCGTGCGCGACGAGGTGCTCGAGGTCATCGATCCTGAACATCTCGCGGGCGCGGTCGCCGAGCTGGAGAGCGACGACGTCGTCTATATCGTCGAAGATCTCGAGCCTGAGGCCCAGGCCGAAGCGCTCTCCGGCCTCGCAGCGGGCGAGCGCGCGGCGGTGGAGCAGTCGCTCGCCTATGCGGAATACACCGCCGGACGCCTGATGCAGCGCGAAATCGTCTGGGCGCCGCCCTTCATGACCGTGGGCGAGATCCTCGACAGTATGCGCGCGAACAAGAAATCGCTGCCGCAGCAATTCTACGACATCATGATCGTCGATCCAGCCTTCCGTCCGCTCGGCAAAGCGCCGCTCTCTCGCGTGATTGCCGCGAAACGAAAGACGCCTTTAGGCGAGGTCATGACCGACGAGTTCACAGTGCTCAAAGTCGATCAGAGCCAAGAGGAAGTCGCCTACGCGTTCAACCAGTACCACTTCGTCTCCGCGCCGGTGGTCGACGCCACCGGGCGCCTCGTCGGTGTGATCACGATCGACGATGCGATGAACGCGCTGGATGAGGAGGCGGAGGAGGATCTCTTGCGCCTTGGCGGCGTCGGCGATGAGGAGCTGGCCGACAATGTGCGCACCATCGTGACGCGCCGCTTTCCTTGGCTCGCCGTGAACCTCGCGACAGCGATCCTCGCGAGCCTCGTCATCGGCGCCTTCGATGCTGTGATCGAGCAGCAGGTGGCGCTGGCGATCCTGATGCCCATCGTCGCCTCGATGGGCGGAAACGCCGGAACCCAAACGCTGACCGTCGCCGTGCGCGCGCTGGCGACGCGGAACCTCACCAGCACTAATGCGCTCGCCATCATCGGGCGCGAGACGCTGGTCGGCCTCGTCAACGGCCTCGCCTTCGCGGTGGTGGTCGGGATTGTCGGCTATGTCTGGTTCGGCGATTGGCTGCTCGGCATCGTGCTCGGCGCGGCGATGATCATCAATCTCCTGATCGCCGGCGTCGCCGGCATCGTCATTCCCATCGGGCTCGAGCGCGCCGGCGCCGACCCGGCGCTCGCTTCCGGAGCCTTCGTGACGACCGTGACGGATGTGGTCGGCTTCTTCGCCTTCCTCGGCATCGCGGCGTTAGTGTTGCTCTAGGCGGCGGCGCTCTTACGCGCGCTTGGTCGCATGTTGCTCGATCCAGGCGGCGATGCGCTGCTTTCGGGCGGCGCTCGCCTCCCGCGTGATGTTGGCGACGAGTTCCGTGAGCGGCGCCGCCGCCAGAGCGCGGCGATAGCCGGACTCAGCCTCGTGGAACGCGGCGGCGATGGCGCAAGGGCGCGCGCATTCCGCCGGCGCCGCGCCGCAGGGTCCGTTGCGGCGCACTTCGGCGCAGCGAAAGCTCGGCGCCTCGCCTTCCACCGCGGCGGTGACGTCCCAAAGAGAGATCTCGGCGGCTGGCCGCGCCAGGCGGTACCCGCCCGCGGCGCCGCGCTGCGCGATGACGACGCCTGCGCGGCTTAAGGCTTGGAGCTGCTTGGCCATATAGGGCTGCGGCACGCCCAGGAACGCCGCCAGCGCCTCGCCGGGCAGCGCCCGCCCCTCGGGTAGCGCGGCGAGCAGCACACAGGCGTGCGCCGCCCATTCAACGCCTTTGCCGATCTTCATCGACCCTTCCCTTTACCGCTCCGCCTATTATGGATATAAAATATCCGCAATAGGCGACTCACGCCTTGCGCCGCCGCTGTGGCGCTCCGCCTCGGACTTGGCCTCCGCCGCGAACAGCTGAGAGACGAAATGCTTGCAGACGCTCAATTGCCCACCCATCCCGGCCTGACGCTTGCGGCGCGGGTCCTGTTCACCTCGCTCTTCTTTCTCTCCGGCGTGACCCATTTCACCAACGTTCCCTACTACCTGTCGCTCATGCCCGACGGCGCGCCCTTCCCAGTGTTTCTGATCTATGTCTCGGGCGTTGTGGAGCTGTTCGGCGCGATCATGATCCTCCTGAACTGGAGACCGCGTCTCGGCGCGTGGTTGATCATTCTCTTCATGGTCCCGGTCACGATCGTCGTGCATGGCTATGAGATGGTCTCCGCAACGCAAGAGGCCGAACGCCTGAACCAGCAAGCTCATTTCCTGAAGGGCGTCGCGCTGACCGGCGCCGCGCTCCTGATCACGCAGCTCGGCGCCGCCCATCGAACCGCGCCGCAGACGGCCTAACGTCTCGCCCGATCGCGCGCCCCTCGTGCGGATCGGAGCGCGCGTCCGGCCGCATCCGCGGGCGGCGCGGCGGCCCTGGCTCTCTCGCGACACCTCTCCCCCGCCAAGCCCCTTGCGGCGGCGGCGCTTAGCCTTTCTGGTGTCCCAGACACTTGAACGGGAGGCCAGCCATGGAGCTGAGCGGGCGCTATCGCATCGCGGCGGATCGGGAGACGGTTTGGAGGAACCTCAATGATCCGGAGGTGCTGGCGAAGGTCGTGCCGGGCTGTCAGAGCTTTGAGGAGAAAGAGGGCGAGGATGGCGGGCGGATCTTCGCCGCGGCGGTGAAGCTGAAGGTCGGGCCGGTCGGCGCCACCTTCAAAGGCGAGGTGGCGCTAGAGGATGTCCAGCCGCCGGCGAGCTACCGTCTCCGCGGCGAAGGCAAAGGCGGCGTCGCCGGCTTCGGCAAAGGTTTCGCCGATGTCGCCTTGACGGAAATCGAGGATGGCGCGGCGACGATCCTCGCCTATGCGGGCGAGGCGCAAGTCGGCGGCAAACTCGCGCAAATCGGCTCGCGCCTGATCGGCGGGACCGTGAAGAAGCTCGCCGCGCAGTTCTTCGAAGGCTTCGCGGCGGAGATTGGCGCGGCCGCCGAAGAGCTTCCCGCAGAGGCTGGTGAGGAAGGCGGCGCCGCGTGAGCGCGTCGCCCGTCGCTACGATGCCGGAAACCGTCGACGCTGCGCAGGCGCTGCTCGGCGCTGTCGGTTATGTGTGCCCGCGCAGTCTCGCCACGGCGACGTTTCTCAGCCTCTCGCTTGGCCGACCGCTGTTTCTCGAAGGCGAGGCCGGCGTCGGCAAGACCGAGATCGCCAAGGCGCTCGCCGCCGCGCTCGGCCGCCGCCTGATCCGGCTTCAATGCTACGAAGGGCTGGACGCGGCGACGGCGGTTTACGAGTGGAACTTCGCCGCGCAGATGATCGAGATCCGCCTGGCCGAAGCGGCGGGCGAGCGGGATCGCGCGGCGCTCTCCTCCGATCTCTTCTCCGAGCGCTTCCTGATCGCGCGCCCGCTGCTGGAGGCGATGCGGCCGCAGCCTGGCGGCGCGCCGGTGCTGCTGATCGACGAGCTCGACCGCGCCGATGAAGCCTTCGAAGCCTTCCTGCTCGAAGCGCTCTCCGATTTTCAAGTGACGATCCCGGAACTTGGGACGGTCGCCGCGCCGGCGCCGCCGCTCACCATCGTCACCTCGAACCGCACGCGCGAAGTGCATGACGCGCTGAAGCGGCGCTGCCTCTATCACTGGGTCGACTATCCGGATTTCGCCACCGAGCGCGCGATCCTGGCCGCCAAAGCGCCCGAAGCGCCAGCGCGGCTGAGCGCGGAGGTCGTCGCTTTCGTTCAACGACTGCGCACCGAAGATCTCTTCAAGAAGCCCGGCGTCGCCGAGACGCTCGATTGGGCCAAAGCGCTGGTCGCGCTCGACGCGCTGGCGCTCAGCCCGGAGGTGATCGCCGACAGCCTCGGCGCGCTTTTGAAATACCAGGACGACATCGCCAAGATCCAAGGCGCGGCGACGACGCGGATCCTCGACGAAGCCAAAGCGGAGCTCGTCGCGGCGGAGCCCGGCGCCGGACGGTGAGCCGGCGGCTCAGCGGATCGGTTCGATGCGGACGCTCATATATCCGACCAGCTGATGCGATCTGATCCATCGAACCCTGCTTGCGACGGGGAGCAACGTAACGGTCCCAGCGGAATTCACATCGAACCGCGCGCGCGCGTAACCGCTCTTGCGAAAAGCGCGGCGAATGAGCGCGAACGCCGCACGAGGCGTCCGCGCCGGCTGCGATCCGACCACGCCGCCGTCTTCTTGATGCAACGAGACCAAGAACTGCTCGCCGCGCTTGAGGGCGCGAAGCCGCGCCAGTCCGCGCAAGCGCCCGAGCGGCAGAGCATCCGTCTCGGGATCGAGCGGCCGACGAAAGACGGTGTGATACAAGAAGTACAGTTCGAAGAGCGGCCCGATAATCCGCGCGAACAGCTCTAACGGCGTCATGTGATCAGCGCCTCGGATCAAAACCGGCCACAGGGCGCACCGTAAACGGCGTTCCCGCGTGGGCAAGGCGCGCGGATCACCCGGCGATCGGGATCGGCTCGCCCGAGGCGCTGATCAGCCGGCCTTCCTGAAGGCTCTCGACGAGCGCGTCCGCCGGCATCGGCCGCGCGAAGAAAAACCCCTGCATGCGGTCGCAGCCGAGCTCCGCCAGCGCAACGCGCTGCGCCTCGGTCTCGACGCCTTCGGCTGTGACGCCGATCTCCAGCGAGCGCGCGATCTCGCAGACCGATTGCACCAACGCCCGATGCTGCGGCGACACCAGCGCCGGCTGCGCCAACTCGCGCGCGATCTTCAGGCGCGCCGGAGAGAGCGACACCAGCGCCAAGAGCGAGGCGTGACCCGTGCCGAAATCATCGATCTCAATGGCGATGCCCGCCTCTTGCAGCGCGTCCACCGCAAAGCGCGCCGGCTCGTCGAGCTGATCGCTGAACATCGTCTCCAGAAGCTCGAAGGCGACGCGGCCGCGCGGCGTCGCGCCGGAGCGCGCCAATTCGAGCAATTCCGGATCCCGCAGACGGTCGCTCGAGACGTTCAGCGACAGCTTCGGCACATGCACGCCAATCTCGTCCCAATGCGCCAGATCCTTCAGCGCCTGATTCTGGATCGCGCGGTCGATCTGGTCGGTCAGCTTCAGCCGTGCGGCGATGGGCAGGAAGGTGGCCGGCCCCAACACGCCGCGCTCAGGATGCCGCCACCGCGCAAGCGCTTCGACGCTGACTAAGCGGCCCGAAGTCGGGTCGACTTGCGGTTGGTAATACGGGAAGAACTCGCTTCGCTCGAGCCCTAGGATCAGATCGTCAGACAGCGATTTCTGCGATTCAAGACTGTCGCGCAGATCCTCGCTGAAGAACTCGTAGCGTCCGCGGCCGAGTTCCTTGGCGCGGTAGAGCGCGATGTCGGCGTTGGCCATGAGGCGGCTCGCGTCGAGCTCCTCGCCCGCCTCGCAGACGATGCCGATGCCGATGCCGATGCTGGCGCCGAATTGGCACGATTCGCCGCTGAGCGACACCGGGCGGCTCAAGCGATCGATGATCCGCGCGGCGAGATCCGACAGCGCATCGCGTCGTCCATCGCTTTTGCGGGCGAGGATGAACTCGTCGCCGCCGATGCGCGCCACCACATCCGTCGGCCCCGCCTCTTCGCGCAGCACGCGACCCACATGGCGCAGCACCTCATCGCCCGCCGCGTGACCCAGCGTGTCGTTGATCTCTTTGAAGCGATCGAGGTCGATATGCAGCAGCGCCACGCCGCCATTCGCCCCGCGCGCCGCCGCGCTCAGCGCCTCGATGCGCCGCTCAAACCCTCGGCGATTGGACAGACCTGTCAGACCGTCATGCAGCGCGTCATGCTCGGCCGCGCTGCGCAGCGCTTCGAGCGCCTCATTCCGCGCTTCGACCTCATTGCGCGCAACCGTTAGATCCGCGGCCTGCTGCGACAAGCTGTCCACCGCGGCGCGCACGGAGCGGTGCGCCGGCAGAAAGATGAACACCGCCTCGAAGATCAGGATGATCACAGCAAGAGCAAAGGCCCAATTCTGCACCATGCTGAGCCGGCTGGAGAAGGTGCGGCCCGCGAGCTGATGACCCTGGTTGGCCTCTTGCAGCGCCGTCGGCAGCATGCCGCCGCTCACCCAGCGCAGCCGCCCGAGTGCGGCTTCAGCCACCTGCGCGTCCTGTTCGACCACCGTCAGAAGCCGCGCATCCGCGATGAATTTGCGCATGACCGGGTCGAGCGCCGGCCCTTTGCCGCCGAACGCATAGAGCGCATGCACCGCCTGCTCCGCCGCCGCGGCGTTCAGCAGCGCATTGTGAAACTGCTCGATCTCATCGATCTCAGCCTTAAGACGCTGGCGCGCGGTGCTGGTTTTCAGCGCATCGGCCATGTGCGCGGCGGAGACCACGCGCTCGACCCGCGCGCTCTGATTGATGCTCTCCGAGATCAGATCGCTGCTGCTGCGGATCGAGTCGACGACCGAAATCGAAAGGTAATGTCCGCCGGCGACGCAGAACAAAATCAACGACAAAGCGACAATGTAGCGAGACATTAATCGCCGCGGGTCGATGCCGTAATGCTTGATCGATTTTAGAGACATTACTCTCAGCCGCCTCTCGTTTTAGGGCAGCTTGAGGAAAAATGATAAAGATCAGGTGTCGCTGCGGAAAACGCGGCGATCGCGGCGCGGTCCACCACCCGCGGCCGCACGCCGCACCCCCCGGAACGGCGTCGCCGAGAGGATCGTGCGCGTCGCTGCGGCCACCACCGGCGCCGCGGATCGGCGTTATCCGACCGCGCCGCTCTCGCGCAGAGCGGCGATCTCGGCTTCGGAGAACCCAGCCTCCGCCAGCACATCCGCGCCATGCTCGCCCAAGCGCGGAGCAGGGCGCCGCACCGCGCCCGGCGTCTCAGAGAACTTCACCGGCAACCCAATGCAGCGCGTCGGCCCAGCGCTCGGATGGGCCAGCGTGGGCGTCATCTCCCGCGCAAGGGTCTGCGGATCGTCATGCATCTCCGAGACCGTCAGCACCGGCCCGGCCGGCAACCCCACCTCTTGAAGCGCGGCGAGCCAGTGCGCCGAAGGCTTCTCGCGAAAGAAGCCGTTCAGCGTCGCCGCCAGAACCGCGCGGTTTTGGATCCGGTCGGCGTTGGTCGAAAAGCGCGGATCTTGTCCGAGCTCCTCGTGGCCCAGCAGCGCGATCAACCGCTCCCAATTGGCCTGGTTCGCCGCGCCGAGCGTGATCCAGCCATCGGCGGTCTCGAAGGCCTCGTAAGGCGCGTTGAGCGGATGCGCCGAGCCCATGGGCCCCGGCGCCGCGCCCGTGGCGAAGGCGATCGCCGACTGCCAATAAGTGTGGGTGATCCCCGCCTCGAAAAGCGAAGTGTCGATCATCTGCCCCTGGCCGGTGACGCTCCGCCGATGGAGCGCGGCGCACACGCCCATGGCGCCGAGGATGCCGGCGGTGATGTCAGTGACGGGCGGGCCGACTTTCACCGGCGGCCGTCCCGGCCCCTCGCCGGTCACGGACATCAAACCCGACATCCCCTGAGCGATAAGATCGAACCCGCCGCGATCGGCGTAGGGCCCGCTGCGCCCGAAGCCGGAGATCGACACATAGATGAGGCCCGGGTTCTCCGCGCGCAGGCTTTCATAGCCGAGGCCGAGGCTCTCCATGGTGTCGCGGCGGTAATTCTCGATCACCACATCCGCCTCGCGCAGGAGCCGGCGCAGCGCGGCGCGCGCGCTCTCCTGCTTGAGATCCAGGCTCACACCGCGTTTGTTGCGGTTCATCATCATGAAAGCGGCGCTCTCGCCTCCGATCTCGGGCGGAACGAAACGGCGGCTATCATCGCCGCTCGGCTTTTCGACCTTCACGACATCGGCGCCCATATCCGCAAGCATCAAACCGCAGACCGGCCCCGCCATGATATGGGCGAGTTCGATCACCCGCACGCCCTGCAACGGCCCGAAGCGCGGCGGCTCCTCGGCGCTCATCGCGCGCTCCTCGCCGCGGCGCCGCCGTCCCGAGCCCTCCCGTTCGGAGCCGCGTCGCAGGCCGGAACGCGGAGCGCGCCCGCCGCGGCGCAAGGATCGAAGACCGCCGCAAGGCGGCGCGATCTCAGATCGCGTCCTTGCGCCGTGGCGGGCGCGCGTCGATCCAGGGACGCCGAAGCGGCTCCGAACGGGAGGGCGGCCTCTCCCGTTTGGTGAGCGGAGCCATCCCCGATCGGATGAACCGAGCGCCGCGGGCGCCGTCCGCTCGCGAACGGCGCGACCGGCCTCGATGGCCGGGAGCGGCGTTTTCCCCCCTGCGCCGGCGGACCGATCATCGCCCTCTCCATTCGGGTTTGCGTTTGGCCAAAAAGGCTTCGAGCCCCTCTTTGAAATCGGCGCTCAAATAGGTCGACAGCACCAGATCGTCGCCTGTCGCCGCGGCGCCGTGGACGCGGAGGCGGCGCAGGCCCTCTTTCGTGGCGCGCAAAGTGAGGGGCGCGTGGGCCGCCAGCGTCTCGGCCAGTTCCGCCGCCCGCGCGCGCACCGACGGCGCATCCGGCGGCGCCTCCGCCACCAGCCCGATCGCCAGCGCCTCCTCCGCCTCGATCAGCCGTGCGGTGAACAAGATCTCGCGCAGCCGCCCGGCCCCGAGCAACGTCGAGAGGCGATCGAGGCTGGCGAGCGAGAGGCAATTGCCGAGCGTGCGGGCGATCGGGAAGCCGAATTTCAACCGCTGATCGCAAATGCGCAGATCGCACGCCGCCGCGATCGCCGCCCCGCCGCCGGTGCACGCGCCGGTGATCGCGGCGATGGTCGGGATCGGGCAGCGCTCGATGTCGCTCAGCACACCGTCGATCCGCCGCTCATAGGCGAGCGCATCCGCATCGCTCTCAAAACCGCGGAACTGGGCCATGTCGGTGCCCGCGGCGAAGGCTTTATCGCCCGCCCCCTTGATGACGATCGCCTTGACCGTCCCATCTATCGGCGCCGCGCGGCAGAACGCCGCCACCCCGTCATACATCTCGAAGGTCAGCGCGTTGCGTTGCGCCGGCCGGTTGAGCGTGACCCAGGCGACGTCGCCCTCCATGGCGATCCCCAACTCTTCGCTCATCAGCGCGCGCCCCTCTTCCCACTCAACGGTAGAAGTACTCCACCAGGAACAACGGAATAGACGGGATATAAGTGCACATCAACAGCACCGTCAGCAGCACCATCACGAAGTAGATGTTGACCTTCGTGACCTCCCAGATGTTCGCCCGCGCCACCGCGCAGGCGGTGATCAGCACGCTCGCCACCGGCGGCGTCTGCTGTCCAATGGCGAGGTTCAGCGTCACCACCAGGCCGAAATGGATCGGATCGATATCCACCGCCTGGATCAGCGGGATCACGATCGGCACCACCAGGATGATCGCCGCCGCCGAATGCAGGAAGAAACCGACGATCAGGAAGAAGAAGTTCAGGATCAGGAGGATGATCCACTTATTGTCGGTGATCCCGACCAGCCACGCGGCGAGATCCTGCGGCACTTGGGCCCGCGTCAGGAACCCGCCCATCACGACGGAGGCGGCGACCAGCACCATCACCACCGCGGTTTGCATGCCGCCATCCAGCATCGCCCGGCGGAGCGCGCTGAAATTCATCTCATTGTACCAAAGGCTCACCACGATCGCGGCCAGCACCGCGAGGCCCGCCGCCTCGGTCGCCGTGACATAGCCGCCGAAGATGCCGCCGAGGATGATCACCGGCAGCGCGAAGGTCGGCAGCGCGTCGATGAAGGCGTCGCGCAGACGGCGCAGGTTAAAGGCTTCCTCGACCGGCAGATTGTAGCGCACGGCGAAGAGGTAGGCGACGAACATCAGTCCCGCGGCGCCCATCAGCCCAGGCACGATGCCGGCGACGAAGAGCTGCTCGACCGAGGTGCCGGCCGACGTCGCGTAAAGGATCATCGGGATCGAGGGCGGGATGATGATGGCGAGCGAGGCGCTCGATGACGTGACCGCCGCAGCGAAGGGCGCCGAATAGCCGCGTTTCTTCATCTGCGGGATCAGGATGCTGCCCATGGCGGCGACATCCGCCACCGCGCTGCCTGAGATCTCGGCGAAAAACAAGGAGACGCCGATATTCACCATGGCGAGACCACCGCGCACGAACCCGATCAGCGCGGCGACGAAGTTGATCAAGCGATCAGTGATGCCGCCCGCGTTCATAATCGCGCCGGCCAGCACGAACATTGGGATCGCGATCAGCGAGAATTTCGTCGAACCGTCATACATATCCAGCGCGACGCTGACCATGCTGTCGACGCCTTCGGTCGCGAGTAGCCCCGCGATGCCGGCCACCGCCAGTGCGATGCCGATCGGCACGTTCAAACATATCAGAACAAGCAGCAGCAGGAACAGCAACAGCATCATCATTTAGGGACGCTCCTCTCGCCGCAGCGTGGCTTGCTCTTGCTTTGCTTGCGCTTGCTCGGCGCGCATGGCGTCGGCCTTCTGCATCTCGGTCTCAACCTCGTCCTCGATCTCCGCATGCTCGAGCGAGACGCCTGCGGCGGTCTTCCGCCAGTATTCGGGCAGGCTCAAAAGCTCGCAGAGGATGAAGAGAACCGCGCCGATCGGGATCACGGATTGCGTGAATTGGATCGGCACCCAGGTGAGCGAGGTCAGCGACATGCCCTCGAGCACCAGCAGCACCTCCATGCCGGTGATCGCGAGGAGGACGAAGAAGCCGATCACCACAATCTCGGCGAAGGCCACCGCGACCATGCGCGCCGGCATCGGGATGGCGAGGAGCACGGTGTCGAAACCGATATGCCGCCGTTTCAGCGCCGCGAGCGCCGCGCCGTAATAGGTGATCCAGGCGAGTTGGATGGAGGCGACCTCGTCATACCAGCTCAAGCTGTTGCCGGAGAGGCGGAAGATCACCGCGGTCACGACGGTGATGGTCAGCAGCACCATCAAGAAGATGGTGAACCACTCCAGCAGCGTCTCCATAAATCGGTTCGCCGCCTCAAGCATCGCGGTCTCGAGCCTCCATAGATGCGCCGCGCTCGGGCGGCGTCAGGTCGGGGCGTCGGCGTCAGCGAGGGCGTCGGCGCGGTGCGCGGCGCAGGCGTCGCGGAGACAGGCGGGCGATCGGATGCGCAGCGAGAAAGGCGGCGTGAGAGACCCGCTCGGCGGCGAGGCTTCCCTGCTCCCTCGCGCCAGTTCGGCGGGAGGATGGAGACAAGCCGCCTCATGGTCTTGGGTGAGCGGCGACGCTGGATCCGCGTCGCCGCGAAGGGCGGAGCGGGCGCGCTGTCCGACCGCTGGGATCAGAGCGCGCCGCGCCGCTTAGCTGTCGCCTTCGGCGAGGCCTTTCACCGTCTCGATCAGTTCAGAGCCGCCATCGACGCTGTTCGCGAACTCATCATAGATCGGCTGAGAGGCCTCGATGAACGCGGCTTTGTCGGCCTCATTCACCTCGACGCCCGCATCCTGGATCACCTTCAGAAGATCGACCTCGAACTGCGCCGCGGTCTCATAGACAGTCGCCTGGGTGTCTTGACCGCATTTTTCGAGAGCGGCCTGAACGTCGGCCGGCAGCTTGGAGAAATGCCGCTCGGAAGCGAGCACATAGGCCGGCGTGTACACATGCCCGGTGATCGAGAGATACTTCTGCACCTCTTGGAACTTGGCGGACGCGATCTGAGCGTAAGGGTTCTCTTGCCCATCCATGGTGTTCGTCTGCAGCGCGGTGAACACGTCTGAGAAGGACATCGGCGTCGGGTTGGCGCCGTATTGCTGGAACATCTTGATGCGCCAAGCGCCGTTCGGCGTGCGCAGTTTGATGCCGGCGAGATCCTCAGGCTTGTTGATCGGGCGCACATTATTCGTGATGTGGCGGAAGCCGTTCTCAAAGTAACCGAGAATGCGATACCCGTTCGCCTGCGCCGCCGCTTGGAACTTGTCGCCGAGCGCGGCTTGCACGCGCTTCATATGCTCACGATCCTGGATGATGTACGGCATCTCAAAGACGCCAAACGTATCGTCGACCGACGACATCACCGATGAGGGCAGCGCGAAGTCCACTTGGCCAAGCTTCAGCTTTTGCAGCAGTTCTTTATCTTTGCCGAGCTGGCTCGAGCCGAAGGTCTCGACTTTGGCGACGCCGCCCAGCGCGCTGTTGGCGCATTCCGCAAAAGCGTTGACGCTCGCTTCGAACAGCGAGCCCGGCGCGCCGACATGGCCGAATTTCAGCGTCATTTCAGCGTGCGCGGCGCTGCTGACCAAAGCCGCGGCGCCAGCGCCGAGCATAAGCTTCCAGAGCTTCATGTAGGTGATCTCCCTTTCTTTCCTCATCCAACCGGTTGATCCGGATTTGTTGGATTTCTTTGCGAGCCGGCGCGGGTGGCGCAGCGCCGGTCGAACCTTGTCTCTCCTCCGATCGCTGGACCTTGTCAGGCCTCAGGTATCAAGCGTTACGCCGCTTTGGCGTGGGGCGGCGGCGTCGACGCGAGATGATCGAGCGCCGCTTGCGCGCCGCCGGCGCGATGCGGGACGCCGGCCGCGCGCAGCCCGATTTCAACGCCGCTCAGCGTTCCCATCAGCATCGCGTCGTTGAAATCGCCGAGATGGCCGATGCGGAAGACGCGGTCGGCGACTTTGGACAGGCCGTTGCCCAGCGAGATGTCGCAGCGCTCCAGCGTGGCGCGGCGGAAGGCGTCTGCGGAATGCCCCTCGGGCATCATCACCGCCGTTAGCACGCCGCTTTCCTGCCCCTGGCGCTGGCAGAGCACCTCGAGCCCCCAGGCGCGCACCGCGGCGCGCGTCGCCTCGCCATGGCGCGCATGGCGCGCAAACACGGTCTCCAGCCCCTCCTCATGCAGCATCGAGACCGCTTCGTTGAGACCGTAGAGCATGTTGGTCGCTGGCGTGTAAGGAAAATAGCCGGTCTCATTCGGGCCGAGCATCTCGTCCCAGGCCCAATAGGATTTCGGGAGGCTCGCCGTTTTCGAAGCCGCGATCGCTTTCGGGCTCAGCGCGTTGAACGACAGGCCCGGCGGCAGCATCAGGCCCTTCTGGCTGCCGGAAACGGTGACGTCGACGCCCCAAGCGTCATGCTCAAAGGGTATCGAGGCGAGGCCGGAAATCGTATCGACCATGAGCAGCGCTGGATGCCCGGCGGCGTCGATGGCGCGGCGCACCTCGGCGATGGGGCTGACCGAGCCGGTCGAGGTCTCGTTATGGACCACGCAGACCGCTTTAATCTCGCGGCCGTCATCCTGGCGCAGCCGCGCCTCGATCTGATCGGGATCCGCGCCGGAGCGCCAATCGCCTTCAATGAATTCCGGGCGAAGGCCGAGCCGCTCCGCCAGCGTTTTCCAGAGCGTCGCGAAATGGCCGGTCTCAAACATCAGAACGCGGCCTCCGGCACTGGCGCGTGGGAGGCGGCGCTGGTGAACACCCTTTCGCCCGGCGACC
>JBCBCG010000086.1:0-17038 GCA_038530925.1 Pseudomonadota bacterium | reverse complement strand
TCTCCTCGTCCCGCCGCTTCCACCCGGTGATGAAGTCGCTGCCGCGCAGCCCGATCATCGCCAGCGCCGCCGGCGCGGATCGCGTCTGTTTGAAGAGCTCGAGCGCCCGGTCGAGCTGCCCTTCGGAGACGCCGCCGACGCCATCGGGCTTATCATGCTTGCCAGGTTCGGCGAGCCACTGCGCCAGCGCCTCGTAATCGGGATCGTAAACCGGCGAGTAGAGGATCCGATGGAGCGTCGTCGCCGCAACGCCGCGGGCGCGCAGCACGCTCGCCGCCTTGTTCGTGGGCGCGACCACGGCGAAGCTCACCGGCCGGCTGGTTTTCTTTTTCGAACGTTCCGGCCGCGCCTCGCCCTCCGCGGTGATCTGCTTGACGCCCGCCGCGAGCAGCTCGCCGACGACCCAGCTCAAGAGATGCGTCTTGCCGCTGCCGGCCTTGCCAAGAACGGCGACGACCGCGCGCTTGCGCGCCGCCGCTTTGGGCGCCCTGCTCTCAACCGTCTCCAGCGCGCGCCGCGCGCCCAGATCGACGCCGGCGCCCGCGAGCGCCGCGCCGAGAAGCCGCGCCGCGGCGCGCTGATCCTCCGAGAAACTCTCCGGCGCGCTGGCCGCCGCCGCCTCGCCCCGCGCCGCCAGATCGCTCAGCGCGTCTTTCAACGCGTGCGTCGACGCCGGATCGGCGCGCTCAGAAGGACCTCGCTCATTCATGCGTCATCTTATATCGCAGCGTGCCGCTTCGCTCTATCTGGTTCACGAACGCCCGCGTCCGTCGTCTGCGGCGGCGGCGGCAAGAAGGAGAGTGACGATGTCCGATTACGAAAGCCCCACGATCATCGCTGAGGAATGGCGCGTCTATCTCTCCGGCGAGATCCACACCGATTGGCGCGAGCGGATCATTGCTGGCTGCCGCGCCGCCGATCTCGACATCGAGTTCAGCGCGCCGGTCACCAATCACGCCGCCAGCGACGAGTGCGGCGTCGCCATCATGGGCGCGGAGGAGAAATCGTTCTGGAAGGATCATAAAGGTGCGAAGCTGAACGCGATCCGCACCCGCACGCTGATCGAGCAGGCGGATGTCGTGGTCGTCCGCTTCGGCGACAAATACAAACAATGGAACGCCGCCTTCGACGCCGGCTACGCCGCCGCCCTCGGCAAGCCGCTGATCATCAACCACGCCCCTGAACTGACACACCCTTTGAAAGAGGTCGACGCCGCGGCGCTGGCTGTCTGCGAAACACCGGAACAAGTGGTCGCGGCGCTGCGCTACGCCATGACGGGCAAGCTCTAAGCGATGGGCGGGCTCGAAGTGACGCGTAGGCTCTAAGAGCCGGGCGGGCTCGAGGCGGCTTCACGCACGCCGCCAGACGGACTTCCCCGACGCCTCAGTCTTTCGCGATGATGAGCGGCGCGTTCTCGACCCGAGGGCGCCAAGACCTGCGATGCGAGCGATGCGCCGCGGGCGCCGCCCGCTCGCGAACGGAGGGCCGGGTCTCGATGGCCCGGCCCTCCGTTGATCCTTCCGCCTGCGTCGGCGCCGTCGCCGTGATCAGCCCGCGGGTTGAGGCGTGAAGCCGCCCGAGGGTCCGAACCCGCCGCTCGGCGCCGGGCCGCTCGGCCCGCCGCTGGCGCCGCCCGAGGACGCGGCTTGACCGCCCGTTTGACCGCCGGTTTGGCCGCGCTCGCGCATGAATTGCTCGAACTCCGCCTCGTCTTTGGCCTTGCGCAGACGCTCCATGAACTCGGCGAAGGCCTGGCGTTCTTCTTCAAGACGCTTCAGCGTCTCCGCGCGATATGCGTCGAACGCCGCGTTTCCCGTCTCGCCGCCCGCCCCAAGGCGCTTGCGCCAGCGCGCGCTTCGTCCTCTACACCCCATTCTTCCACTCCAAATCATATAGCCGAGCACGCCGAGCCCGATCGGCAGAAACACGATGAACCCGACCACCATCGCCGCGATCCACGCGCCAAAGCCGTAATGGTCGAGACCATCGCGGACCTTCAGCAACATCTCTTTCGCTTGCTCCATCTCCCTCATTCCTCTGAGCGCCGAGCCGAGACCCCGGCGGCGCGTCGTTCGCCAAACCGCTCCGGACCGCCGCGGCGGCGATCAAAGCGCATGTGAATGTCATTCACATTTACATAGATGGACCGTCGCTCCGTCCCTTTCAAGAGCCGCGCGACGCTCTCCTGCGACAAACGCGCGGCCACGGCGGCTCCGTCGCCCCTTTCGCCGCCCGCGCCGCTCTGCGAGAAGCGCGGGGCGCCTCTCAGAACAATGCGATCATCATGTCTCGCGACGCCGCCTCCTCCCCCTCCCCGCTTTCGGCTCCAGACGGGCGAGCAGACGTCGCGGCGACGCGCTGGGGCGATAATCTGACCGGCGCCGCGTGGATGATCGCCTCCGGCCTCGCCGCTACGGCCATGTCGGTGGCGATCAAGGCGCTTTCAGACAGCATCGAGACGCCGATGATCGCGTTTTTGCGCTGCCTCCTCGGGCTCTGGGTGGTGATCCCGATGCTGTTGAGCGGCGCGCTTCTGCGGATGCGGCTGACGCGGCCCTGGCTGCATCTCTTGCGCGGCTGTCTGATGGGCGCGGCGCTCAATCTCGGCTTTTACGCGCTGGCGACGCTGAACCTCACCACCGCGACCATCCTGTTCTTTCTGGCGCCGATCTTCGCCACCATGCTCGCCGGTCCCGTGCTGGGCCAAAGCGTCGGCGCCCCGCGCTGGGCGGCTGTGGCGGCGGGCTTTCTCGGCGCGGTGATCATCTTGCAGCCCGGTTACGCGCCGCTCGATTGGGGCATGCTCGCCGCCGTCGGCAGCGCCGCCTGCTTTTCGGTCTCGCTGATGCTCGCGTCGATCATCGGGCGCGAGGATGGCGCCAGAACGGTGCTCGTCACCTCCACAGCAGTGGCGACTGTGATCTGCCTGCCCTTCGCCGCACCAGTTTGGGCCCTGCCGGACACACCGTCGCTCTGGGCCTGGACGGCGTTGTTGGTGCTCTCCTCATCGCTAAGAATGTACGCGGATATAAAAGCTTACGCGACCGGAGAGGCGAGCTTCGTTGCGCCCTTCGCCTATGTGCGCCTCTTTTTCGTCGCGCTCGCCGGCTGGCTGATCTTCTCGCAGATCCCCGAAAGCCACACCCTTCTCGGCGGCGCTGTGATCGCCGCGGCGACGCTCTACATCGCTTATCGCGAGCGCAAATTAGGCCTCCGCATCGCCTCGGGTCCCGCCGCCTGAGCCTCAGCGTCGCAGAAAAAACCACCACTTTTCGGCGATCTTTCCTTGCGAACCGCTCGCAGCGACCGTATGTCCCCCCGTTCCACATGGTTCCCGGGCCCGCTGGCGCGCTTCAAAGCGCCGAGCGGTGACCAAGCTGGGGCTTCTGGGCTCTGTATCTGCTGGTTGGGGAGGGTCCGCTATGGACGCACGACACCTCTTCCAATTGGGGACGACGGACCTGGGGTCAGGCACCGCCCAAAAGGAAGGCGTTTGGGATCGAAGCGCGGAGAGATCTCCGGCGCTTCATCGCGAAACCGGGAACACAGCGCTGAAGGAGAGGCCGAGGCCGGCGGAGACGCCGGGTCATCGCCCGCCTGACGCGGCGCTCGCCGGGAACACCGAGGCGGATCACTTCATCCGCCGCGACGGCAAGGTCTTCGCCGGCACGCATCTCATCATCGAGGTGATCGACGGGACCGGTCTCGATGACCAAGCGCGCATCGAACAGGCCTTTCGCGATTGCGTCGACAAATGCGGGGCGACGCTCTTGCACATGCATCTGCATCGCTTCCAGCCCCAGGGCGTGAGCGGCGTGGCGGTGCTGGCGGAGAGCCACATCTCCGTGCACACTTGGCCCGAGCGCGGTTACGGCGCGTTCGACGTCTTCATGTGCGGCGACGCCGATCCTCATCAGGCAGTGCCGGTGCTCGCAAAAGCCTTCAGCGCCGGCGAAGTCCGCGTGCGCGAATTGCTTCGAGGCGAGGGTCTCGTTGGCGCATGATCGCATGGAACGCGCCTCCCCCAGCGGCGCGGAGATCGTCTCCGCTCCGCTGACCGAGGAGGCGCTGCCGGGATGGCGGTTCGAAACCCTCTATCCCGATTACGCCCAAGGCCACGCGATCAGCCGCGTTCTCTATGATGAGAAGAGCGATCAGCAGCATGTGCAACTGGTCGAAACCAGGCGCTTCGGCCGCATGCTGCTGCTCGACGGCGTGGTGCAGACCACTGAAGCCGATGAGCATGTCTATCATGAGATGCTCGCCCACACGCCGATCCTGGCGCATGGCTCGGCCAAACGCGTTCTGATCATCGGCGGCGGCGATGGCGGCATGCTGCGCGAGGTGAGCCGGCATGCCGGCGTCGAGGCGATCACGATGGTCGAGATCGACGCCGCGGTCGTCGAGTTCTCCAAGAAATATCTGCCGACGCTCTCGGCCGGCGCGTTCGACGATCCGCGGCTGGAGCTCGTGATCGAGGACGCCGCCGCCTATGTGAAGCGCGTGCGCAAGAAGTTCGATGTGATCATCGCCGACCGGCCGGATCCGATCGGGCCGGGCGCCGCGCTCTTCACCAAAAGCTTCTACAGCGATTGCCGGGCGCGCCTGCGCAAAGGCGGCGTGCTTGTGACGCAGGGCGGCGTGCCGTTTCTGCAGGCGGATGAGCTGCGCGAAGACATGGCGCTCTTCAGCGCGCTGTTCGAAGATTACGCCGCCTACATCGCCGCGGTGCCGACCTATAATGGTGGGTTGATGGCGTTCGGCTGGGGCTGCGACACGCCGCGCCGGCGCCTGGTCGCCGAAAAGACCTTGGAGAAGCGCTACGCGGAGGCCGGTCTGACGACGCGGTACTACACGCCCGCTTTGCATAAGGCGGCCTTCGCGCTGCCGCGCTTCATCGAAGAGCTGGTGCCGCGCCGCGAGGAGGGCTGAGCGCCGCAGGCGCGCAAGCCGAGGAGCGGCGCCGCCGCAGAAAAAGCGCCGATCGAAACGGTCGGCGCTTCCACCGCAGCCTCAGCGGCCGCGGTTCACCGGATTGCCGATATAATCGAGAAACTCGCGCCGCGTGGTTGGATTACTCCGGAACGCGCCGAGCATGGTGCTCGTCACCATGGAGACGCCCGGCTTGTGCACGCCGCGCGTGCTCATGCAGTGATGCTCGCCCTCGACCACCACGGCGACGCCGAGCGGCTGCAGCACCTCCTCAATCGATTTCGCGATCTGTGCGGTCATCTTCTCCTGCACTTGCAGGCGCTTGGCGTAAGTCTCAACCACGCGGGCGAGCTTTGAGATGCCGACGACGCGATCGGTTGGAATGTAGCCGACATGGGCGACGCCGATGATCGGCGCGAGATGGTGCTCGCAATAGCTTTCATAGCGGATGTCCCGCAGCACCACCATCTCGTCATAGCCTTCGACCTCTTCGAAGGTGCGTTGAAGATAGGCGACCGGATCCTCTTCATAGCCGCGGAACCATTCGCGATACGCGCGCACCACCCGGCCCGGCGTGTCGAGCAGCCCTTCGCGATCCGGATCATCGCCCGCCCAGCGGAGCAGCGTGCGCACGGCCTGTTCGGCTTCCTCTTGAGACGGTCGCTCAAGGACAGGCTCGGGCTCCGCCTCACCCGGGCGGAAGGCGTTCTTATCGTGGACGTTCATCGCCGCCTTTCGTGATCATCTATCCCTCCGGCGCGGCGGCGCGGATGGACCAAGCCGCTAGACGGCGAAGTGCGAGGCCAAAGCGGGCGCCGCATGGATCCGTGTCGTGGGAGCTTTCGCCGGCGCGCCGCGCGTTCTCCCCCCAGAGCGCGTGACATAGCGCCTCCCGCCGCGTTTCGACAGGGGCGCGCGCTCACTTTTTGGTTGCGTATCAAGACCCGGCTCGCCGGGACGGTCCGCCGCTCACGCGGCGCCCATCGCCTCCGCCAAGAGCCCGTGGGTCAGGATCTGCGGCAGCACCAGGGGCGCGCCGCCATCGGCTGGGAAAACCACATAGAGCGGCACGCCGACCCGCCCGAACTCGGCGAGCAGCGCAGTGACCGCATCGTCCCGCACCGTCCAATCGCCGACCATATAGGCCGCGCCGGACCCCTCCAGCAGCGCTTCGAAACGCGGCCCGCTCAGAACGTTCATCTCATTGACTTTGCAGGAGATGCACCAATCTGCGGTGACGTTGAGAAACACCGGCCGCCCCTCGGCCCGCAGCGCCGCGAGACGGTCCGCAGCATAGGGCTCGCGGAGCGCAAGGGCGCCCTCGCCGCGCTCGACCGCCGCGCGCGCCGTCCCGCTGAGCGGATCGGCTGCGAGCGAGGGGCTGAGCGCGTAGAGCGCGCCGAGCGCCGCGAGCGCCGCAGCCGCCATGGCCGCCATCCGCCCGCCGCGGCTCGCCGGATAGCCCGCGCCCAGCGCCCATGCGGCGAAAGCGATCAGCACTGCGCCGCAGAGCGCCGCGAACAGCGCGTCGACGCCGACTTGGTTGCCGAGCACCCAAAAGAGCCAGGCGGCCGCGAGATACATCGGGAAGGCCAGCGCCTGGCGGAACCGCTCCATCCATGGGCCAGGCTTCGGCACGAGGCGGGCGACCGACGGCGCGGCGGACAAGAGGACGATCGGCGCCGCGAAACCGATCCCGAGCGCGGCGAACACGATCAGCGCCATGGGCGCGTCTTGCGTGATCGCATAGCCGAGCGCAGCGCCCATGAAGGGCGCCGTGCAGGGCGCCGCCACCAGCGCCGCGAGCACGCCGGTGAAAAAGCTGCCCGTCGCGCCCTCTTTCGCCGCGAGCCCTTGGCCGGCGCCGGCGAAGGACGGCGCGATCTCGAACGCGCCGGAGAGGTTCAGCCCGACCAGCACCAACACATAAGCGAGCAGAGCGACCACCACCGGCGTCTGCAACTGAAAGCCCCAGCCGGCCGCCACGCCCGCCTCGCGTAAGGCGATCAAGCCCCCGGCGAACAGCAGAAAACTCGCCAGCACGCCCGCGCCGTAAGCGAGCCCATGGCCGAGATCGCTCGCCGCCGCGCCAGATGCGCCGCTATGGGCGCGATTGGCGATCGCCATCGCTTTGAGCGCCAGCACCGGAAAAACGCAGGGCATCACATTAAGGATCAGCCCGCCAAGAAAGGCCAGGAGCGCCGCGGCCGGCAGGCTGGCTCCAAGACCAAGGCCAAGATCCGCACCAAGGCCGCGTTCCCCACCAAGGCCGCGTTCCCCACCAAGGCCGCGTTCCCCACCAAGGCCGCGTTCCCCACCAAGATCCGCCGCCTCCCGATCCGTCCGAACGATCGGCGCCGCGGCGGGGCCGTCGACGTCGACTCCCGCGGCCTCCGCCGCATCCTCGCCCAGTGGACCGACGCCGCGCGCCGGCCCGTCGCCGCCTGACGCGCTCGACGCCGCCGCGACCGCGACCGCGACCGCGTCGACGTCCGCCGCCGAAGCGCCAGGAACCGCCGGCGCGGCGACCTCCTCGGCGGTGATATGGATCGCGATCGGCGCGCCCGACTGATCTTCGGCGCGCAGAACGCCCGAAACCGGCGCCGCAAAGCTCGGATCGGCGACCGCGAACTCCACCACCACGCCGCCGTCCCGGATCTCGACGCGCTGCGGCGCCGAGGGCTGCGCGACGCGCCACTCCTCAGGAAAAAAGAAATGCTCGCTCAGCTCCGATCGCGCGAAGGCTGGCGCGTCGACCTCGAGCCGCGCCCGCTCGGCGCCGAGCCGCGCGATCCGCGCCAGCGCCGCCATATGCGCCGGTTGCGACGCCTTGCCGCGCGCAACCACAAGCGCCGCGGCGAAATCCGTCTCCGCCGCATCGCGCACCGGCAGCGTGAGCGTGAAGCGCTGTCCCTCGGGCAAGCAAATATCGTTGCACACCAGCCAATCGGCCTGCGCGCTCACTTCGAGCGGCGCGCCGACGGGCCAGCTCGCCGGCAGCGTGATCTCCGCCAGATGGATCGCTTCGCCTTCAAAGCCGAAATTGATCAGTTCGCCGAATGGCAGACGCTTCGGCGCAGGAAATTGCAGCGGTCCGATCTCGACGCCCTCCGGCGCCTCCCAGGCGATGCTGGTCGCAAGACCGCTCGCGCCCGGATTCTTCCAATAGCTGTGCCAATTCGGCGCAAGCGTGAGCTGCAGCGCCGCGGTTATCGTCTCGCCCGGCGCCGCCGCATCGCGATCAACGAGGAGACGCGCCTCGGCGCGCGTCGAGGAGGCCCGCTCCGGCGCCTCAAGCGCCGCCGCCGGCCCGGGCGCGCCCCAGAGCGGAAGCGCCGCCATGAGCCCGGCCGCGATCGCGGCGAGGCCCGCGAGTGGCCGCCGGCGCCTTCGCACGTTCGCTCCGGCCGTCACCATCCGGCGCATATCGCCTCCCAAAAAAAACACGCTCCGCCGCGCGCGGTCGCTCAACAGCATCGCCGCTCCGCCTTCTCTAATCACGAAGATGGCGGCGCGAAAGCGGCTGAGCCACGGCCGGCGCTCTCACAATCGGGTGAACGCCCGGCGCACTGCGCCCATCGCGACAGCCTAAACCGGCGCCCTCATCGGTTAACGCCTCAACACTTCAAGAAATCGCGCTGAAGCGGGCCCGGAACCCTGCATTCGGCGCAAAGCATGCAACGGATCCCGCGCAAACGGAGCCTGCGCTGGATCATCGGGCGACGCAGAAGCGTCGCAAACCGGCGCCGCACAGGCTCCACAAGCAAGAAACTGCTTAACACCTTGTTTTACTGGGGGACGCGCCGAAGGAGAGGTCTTGCATCCGCATCGCGGCGAACGCGGAGGATCGTTCGCCTTGCGGCGGCGCCGCGTCGCTGGCGAAGCAAGCGGGATCGGATCTCTCTGGGCCAATGGAGGGTGAACGAATGGATGGGGTGCACCAAATCGGACCAGAGTCGTCGAAGCATGACTTCGGCGCGTTGCGCATTGCTGTTATTCTTCCCTGTTACAATGAAGAACACGCCATTGGCCAAGTCGTAGCGGATTTCCGTGAAGCGCTGCCGACCGCTGAAATCTACGTCTACGACAATAACTCAACCGATCGCACCGTCGACGTCGCGCATGAAGCCGGCGCGATCGTGCGCACGGAGCCGCGTCAAGGCAAAGGCAACGTCGTGCGCCGCATGTTCAGCGATGTCGATGCGGACATCTTCGTGCTCGCCGATGGCGACGACACCTATGAAGCGGGCGCCGCGCCCGAATTGATCCGGAAACTCCTCGATCATCAGCTCGATATGGTCACAGGCAGACGCGTGGCGATCGACGCGGAGAAGGCCTATCGCCGCGGCCACCGCTTCGGCAATCGCGCTTTGACCGGCCTCGTGCAGCTCTTCTTCGGCGTCGGCACGCAGGACATGCTCTCGGGTTACCGCGTCATGTCGCGCCGCTTCGTCAAGAGCTTCCCGGCGCTGTCTCTCGGGTTCGAAATTGAAACAGAGCTCACCGTCCACGCGCTCGAGCTGCGGATGCCGATCGCCGATCACCCGACCGCCTACAAGGAGCGTCCGCCTGGATCGGTGAGCAAACTCAGTACGATCAAAGACGGGATGCGCATCGGCTTCACCATCATTCGGATGCTTAAGGCCGAACGCCCGCTGATGTTCTTCTCCAGCATCGCCAGCGCGCTCGCGCTTCTCAGCCTGGTTCTGATCGCACCGGTGTTTTGGGAGTATCTGCAAACCGGGTTGGTGCCGCGCTTCCCAACGGCGATCCTGTCGGGCTTCTTGATGCTCGCTGCGATCGTCAGCGTCGCCGCTGGGCTGATCCTCGATTCCGTCACGCTTGGCCGGCGCGAGCTGAAGCGGCTCTCTTATCTCAATCTGCCCGCGACCTCGCGCCATCGCAGCCAGCTCGGCGCGCGGGTCGGCGAGACGGTCTGATGACCTCGGAGACGACGGCGGAAACACCGGATCGCGCCGCCGGAGGCTTGGATATCAAAGATCTGGCCGCCCGCTCCGGGGGCTTCGCCCTCGTCGGCGCGATCGGGTTCTTGCTGGAGGCGGCGCTTCTCGCCCTGCTCGTCGCCGCCGGATGGAGCGCGATCGCCGCGCGGGCGGTCTCCTTTCCCGCGGCGGTGACGACGACCTGGCTGCTGAACCGCGGCTGGGTCTACGCGGATCGCCGCGCTCACCAGCCGCGGCGCGAGGCGGCGCTCTATCTCGCGGTGCAGTCGAGCGGTTTCGCCGCTAATCTCGTCGTCTTCCTCGCCGTGCTTCGTCTCATCGGCGAAGAAGGGCCGCTTGCGGCGCTGATCGCGCTCATCGCCGGCTCCGCCGCGGGGCTGGTGGTGAATTTCGCCGGATCGCATCTCTTCGTCTTCCCCCAAAAGGCCGCGCCCTCCGTCGCGGCGGGCGCTGATGACGGCGCCGAGCGCGCTGGCGCGGAACAATAGGGAGCTCGCTCATGACCCGTCTTTCGACGCGCTCCGGCGCGCCATCGGCGCGCGCGTTCTGGCTCGCATTCCTCGCGGCGCTCGGCGCGATGCTGATCGCGCCCGCGCTGAACGGCTCGCCGTTTCTGTTCGTCGACACTGTCGGCTATTTCCGCTATGCGGAAAAGTTGGTGACAATGATGCTCGGCGTCTCGCCCGTCTTCATATGGGGCGATGAAGCCGCGGCCCTCGCCGCCGCCGCAAGCGACGGCGGCGCAGCCTCGAGCGCCGTCGCCTCCGCGGCGCCGCGCCCCATCATGTCCGGCCGCTCGATCTATTACGGCGTCAGCGCCTATCTTCCGACGCGACTGATCGGGCTTTGGGGCGCCATCGGCGTGCAAACCGCGGCTTTGGCGCTGGCGATCACCTTAACGCTCTACAATTTTCTCGGATCGCGACTGCCGATGCTCGCCTTCATCGCGATCGTCGCGGCGCTCGCGGCCCTGACTCCGGTCTCGATCTTCGCCGGCTATCTGATGCCCGACATCTATACCGGCGTCCTGATCCTGACGGTCGCCAACATCGCCGCGTTCTGGCCTTCGATGTCGCTGGCGCAGCGCCTGTTCTGGGCCGCGATCGGCGCGCTCGCCGTGCTCTCGCATCACTCCCACATCTTGATCGCCGGCGTCGGCTTCCTGGCGCTGATCGGCGTGGCGGCGCTGCTGAAAAGCCGCGCGCGCGCCGCCTCGGCGGTGATCGTGGGCGCGATGGCGGTGATCGGCGCGGCCGGCGAGATCGCTTTCGCCACCATGACGGAGCGAATGCTCGAGCGTCCGGTGATCCGGATGCCGGCGCTTATGGCCCGCTCCATCGCCGATGGGCCGGGATACGATCTTCTGAAAGACAAGTGCCCAAAGGACGATTACGTCATTTGCGACCGGCTGGCGCAGTTGCCGGTGCATGTCGACCATTTCATCTGGTCGAAGGAGCCAGGCCTTGGCGTCTATCAGTTCTTGAGCGACGAGGACAAAGTCCGCATCGCGCAAAACCAGTTCAGCTTCTTTCTCGAGGCGACGCTGCGCCAGCCGGCGACTCAGATCGGCGCGTCGCTCGGCAATGCGACCGAGCAGCTCTTCACCGTCGGCGTGAAGGAGCAGGCGACGCCGGAGCGGTTCAAAACGGTCTATGACGGCTTCTTCCAAGACGGCGATTTGGCCATGGTGCAGGGATCGCGCTCATATCAGAACCAAGCGCCCGTCGAGACGCTGAGCGCGCTCTATCTCTTCGTCTATCTCGCCGCCCTCGGGCTTGCGCTGATCGCGCTGATCGCGCCGCAGATCCGGACGCGTCTTTCGCCGGCGCAGTGGCTGTTCGTCCTGGTGCTGCTCGGCGGCGTCGCGCTCAACGCCGGCGTCACCGGCGCCATGTCGACGCCGCATGATCGCTACCAAGCGCGCATCGCCTGGCTGCCGCCGCTCGCAGTGATGCTGATCGGCGCTGCCGCGCTAAGCCGGCGCGAAGACCAAGACGAGACACGCTACGCGCAGCCAAGCGCCGTCGCTTAACCGGCGCGCGCGCCGCGCCTCTCAGCGCCGAACGCCTCCGCCGAGCGCCGCGGCGCTCAGCGAACGGCGCCTTACAGAGCGACGCATCGCCAGCGAAGCGTCGTCAGAGCCACTCGCCTTCGACAAGCTGGCTCCAAGCGCGGTTCATCCAAGATCCACGATCGACCTCGGGCCGCAAATCACGCCCTGTCAAAAGCGCGTAGCTGTCTTGATACCAATCGGATCCCGGGAAGTTGTGGCCAAGCACCGCCGCGGCCGTCTGCGCTTCGCTCTCGACGCCGAGGGCGAGATAAGCCTCCACCAGCCGATGCAGCGCCTCGGGCACATGGGTCGTGGTCTGATAGCGCTCCACCACGGTGCGGAAGCGGTTGATCGCGCCAATGTACTTGCCGCGTTTGAGATAAAAGCGGCCGATCGACATCTCTTTACCGGCGAGGTGATCGAGCGTCAGATCAAGCTTTAGCTGCGCCTCCCGCGTGTATTCGCTGTTGGGATAGCGATTGATCAACTCCCGCAACGCTTGCAGGGCCGCTTTGGTGCGCGCCTGATCGCGGCCCACATCAGTGATCTGATCATAGCTGCTCATCGCGATCAGGTATTGCGCGTAAGGCGCCTGCTCGTCTGACGGATAAAACTCCAGATACCGCCCCGCGCTCAGAGCCGATTTATCGTACTCGCCGGCGCGGTAAGCCGCCACCGACGCGCCGAGGATCGAGCGCTTGGCGTAGCTGCTGATCGGATAGAGCCGCTCGACTTCTTCGAATTGCAGGATCGCGGTCTGGTAGCGGCCTTCGCGCAGGGAGTTCTGGGCGATGCCGAACAGCTCTTCGACCGGCCGCTCCTCTGCGATGGGCGTCGCGGTCTCATCGCCGAGCCCGAGGTAAGAACAACCTCCGAGCCCGATCAACAGCCCCAGCGCCAAAGCGGCTGCGCCGCGCGCCGCGGCGCCGCGCCTCTCGGATCCCGCCGCTCCCGGCGCGCGCCCTCTGAACATGGCCATCATTCCGTCTCTCATTCTCGTTTCGCACTGCGTTTGGTCGATGAGATCTCTGCTCTTCGGGATCGGCGCGCGCGCCGCATCCCCCGACACCGCCGCGCGGCCTCTCGCATCACGACGGAGCGGCGTCCGCCCGCGCGCCATCATCGGCCTGCTCTCTCGCTTGGCCTCGCGGCGCGCGACGTCGCCCTCGCCTTGCGTGCATACTCTGTCAAAGGGACGAAAACGAGGTGGAAAACGACCATCGGGCCATGCGTCGCGGCGCCGTCGCGCGCGCTTTACGCGCTTGTCTCGCAAAGGTCTCGCGCCGTCGCCCACAAAAAAGGCGCGCCGCGGAAAGCGACGCGCCGTCATCGAAGCGCTTTGCGCCGGCTCAGGCCGCCTTGCGCGCCAGGCACAGGCCGAGCGCCTTTGGCCGCGCGCGGTCGTACTCGACATAATCAAAAGCGTCCGGCGCGGCGAACAGCGCGCGGAGCAGCAGATTGGTCATCTCATGACCAGCGCGAACACCTTCATAGCGGCCGATGATCGGCGCGCCCGCAAGCGCCAAATCGCCGATCGCATCGAGCATTTTATGCCGCACGAATTCATCTTGGTAGCGCAGCCCATCGGCGTTCAGCACGCGCGCCCCGTCCACCACGATGGCGTTCTCGAGCGAGCCGCCGCGGCCAAGACCAATCTTGCGCAGCGCTTCGATATCGCAGAGGCGGCCGAAGGTGCGCGCTTTGGCGAGCTCCTCGATGAAGGCGCCGTTCACCAGGGTCATGCTGCGCGCTTGCCGCCCGATCGCAGCGTCTTCGAAATCAATCTCGAACCGCATTTCAAAGCGCGGCGACGGGCTGAGCGACGCCCTTTTCCCGTCTTTCTCAATCGAGATTTCGCGGAGGATGCGGATCGCGCGCTGACCGCCGCGCTGCGCGCGCACGCCAACCGCGGTCACGCCCTCGACGAACGGCGCCGAGCTGCCGTCCATAATCGGCACTTCCGGACCGTCGAGATCGATTGCCGCATTGCACACGCCGAGACCGGCAAGCGCCGCCATCAGATGCTCCACCGTCGACACAGTCGCGCCGCATTCATTGCTGAGCACCGTGCACAGACGCGTATCCGCAACGCGGTCGAAGCGCGCTTGAACGATGTTCTCGCCGTCAGGAAGATCGATGCGCCGAAAAGTGACGCCCGCATCCGCCGGCGCCGGACGCACCGTGCAGGTTACGGCGTCCCCGCCATGAACGCCCACGCCGCTGAACTCGACCGGCTCCGCAACCGTAGCTTGCATTCAACGCCCTTTCGACACCCATCCCACACCCTGTGCATTGTGGATACCTCGACGCAGGAATTCGGCCAACTCACTTGATGTTACCGTTTGCTACATGATGCGGTTTCGACACCGTTCCGACCGCTAGATGGCGTGTCGAAACGAGAGCGCTTGACGCAGGGCGCCGTTCCGGAGCGGGACGCTCGAGACGGACTCCATCCCGCGATCCGCCTCTGAAATGTTGCATTCACATCACGCGAGACAAAAACAAGGCCGCGGCGTCCTCCGCCGCGGCCTTCGGGCCTTTGCTCTCGGTCGGCGCTTAGCCGGCGGTGCGGCGCAAGAAGGACGGAATCTCGACGCGTCCCTCGCGGGTCTTGCGCGGCGCGGTCGTTGAAGACGGCGCGGTCACGGTTTCGCTCACCGACGGCGCCGTCTCCGCGACGTCATGCGTCATGGTTTCGGCCAATTTGCGCACAAGCTCATCTTGCTGCGGCGCAGCAGGCTCGTCCCATTTTTCCGGCTGAACCGGCGCTGCGGGCTCCGCTTCAACCGGCGCGGCGTGCGCCGCCGGGGCGATCGGCTCCACCTCGACGGACGGCGCCGGCGCGGCGGCTGGGGCCGGCGTGATCGGCGTCGAAGCAGCCTCGGCCGCCTCCTCGACGATCGCGTCTTCGGCGCGCGCCGACTCCGGCGCGCGTTCCGCCGAGCGGGCGATGCCGGTCGCGATCACGGAGACGCGGATGCGGCCCTCCATATCCGGCTCGATCGTGGAGCCGAAGAAGATGTTCGCATCCTCATCCGCATATTGCCGCACGCGGTTCGCGGCCGCGTCGACCTCGTAGAGCTTCAGATCCGGCCCGCCAACGATGTTTATCAGCACGCCTTTCGCGCCGCGCAGCGTCAGCTCGTCGAGCAGAGGATTATCGATCGCGCGCTCCGCCGCTTCGACCGCGCGGTTCTCATCCGTCGCCTCGCCCGAGCCCATCATCGCAGCGCCCATCTCATCCACCACGGCGCGCACATCGGCGAAGTCGAGATTGACGAGGCCCGGCTTGGTCATCAGATCGGTGACGCCTTTAACGCCCTGATAGAGAACCTCATCCGCCATCAGAAACGCGTCCGCGAAGGTTGTTCGCTCATTGGCGACGCGAAAGAGGTTTTGGTTCGGGATCACGATCAAAGTGTCGACATGGGCGCTGAGTTCGGTGACGCCGTTTTCAGCGATCCGGCGCCGGCGCGGGCCTTCGAAATCGAACGGCTTGGTCACGACGCCGACCGTCAGCACGCCTTTCTCCCGCGCGATGCGGGCGATCACCGGCGCGGCGCCTGTGCCGGTGCCGCCGCCCATTCCCGCGGCGATGAAGCACATCTGGGCGCCTTCAAGCGCCTCGCCGATGGCGGCGGCGCGCTCTTCGGCGGCGGCGGCGCCGATCTCCGGTCGGCATCCCGCGCCGAGCCCGCGCGTCAGCGCCGCGCCCAGCTGCAGGCGCCGCGGCGAAAGCGAACCGTTCAGCGCCTGGGCGTCCGTGTTCGCGGCGAGGTAATCGACGCCTTCAAGCTCGCGGCGGATCATGGTGTTCACCGCATTGCCGCCGCCGCCGCCGACGCCGATAACGCAGATCCGCGGCCGCGCGATCAGCGAATCTTCAATGCTTTTGCGCGTCCGAGCCGGCTCAAGCGCATCGGCGTCGATCGCCGCGTCGGCGGGCGCGTCGAGCGCGTCGGCCTCCGCCGGCGCTTCGGCGGCGAGCTCCGCCGCGACCGGCGGCTCCAGCGCCGCTTCTTGCGCGCTCGGCTCCGCCTCGGCGCTCGGCGCGGCCGGCGTCTCCTCCGCGTTGGGCGCGGCTTGCGTCTTCGCCGCGGCCTTGCTGCGCGAGCGCCGCTTCGGCGCCTCGGCCGGCGGGCTCGGCGGCGCGGCCGCCTCTTCTTGCACATCGTCTTGCAGAACTTCCGATTCCACGACGCTCAGCGACGTTTGATCTTCCATGGGAACACGCCTCACTCTCCGAGCGGCGTGGACGCCGCCTTGGTTTTGCTTTGGCGTTAACAGTAGTTCGACAATCCTACCGAAGGGTTAACTCGCCCATCGCGTGTTAACATATTGGCGAATAAGACGCTCCATTCCGAGACAACGCGCTCTGGGACGCGCCGCCTCCCCAAGCGCGATCCCGGAACGCGCCAATTCGCATCACGCTGGTTCGGAGCGCGCCGCGTCGAAGCGCGCCGCGTCGAACCGCACAGTGCGGAGCTGCGGCCGCGTCACCAGGTCTCGCGCAGCCAGCGCCACAGGCCCGACACGCCGCTCGGGCTGGCCGCCGCGGGCTTCGGCGCCTGCAGCGCCGCCGGCGGATCGGCCGCGTGGCGCGCCAAGCCGGCCAAAGCGGCGAAAGCGGGTCCGGCGAGGCTGACCGGCGCGCCCTCCGCATGGAGCGGGCGACCGACGCGAACGGCCGGGCCGAACACCTCTTGCGCCGTCTCCAGCACCCCGCCGAGATCGGCGCCGCCGCCGGTCAGCACCACACGCCGCCGCGGCAGATAAGAAAAGCCGGCCTGCGCCAAACGATCCCGCGCCAGCGACAGCGTCTCGATCACCCGCGGACGGATGGTCGCGGCGAGATCGGCGCGGCTGATCCCGCCGCGCGCCGCGCCCGCGGCGTAGCTGGGCGCGACGGTCGCCATATCGATCGGCGGCGCCCCGGCCGAGAGATCCACCGCCGATCCCTCAAGCACCTTCAGCCGCTCCGCCTCCGCCCGCGGCAGATCGTAATTGCGCACGAGATCCAAGGTGATCTGCTCCGCGCCGATGCGAACCAAATCCGCAAAAACGAACGCGCCGCGCAGGAACAACGCCA
>JBCBCG010000085.1:0-17049 GCA_038530925.1 Pseudomonadota bacterium | reverse complement strand
TCGGCGGCGCGCGCTTGGTCATCGCGCGCCGCCGATGAAGACCGCGCCGACGGCTGCGGAAGCGCCGGCGCCGGCGGGCGCGCCGGAGCGGCTTCGCGCTCTGGTTGCGGCGCAGACGCGCCTACGCCGCCCGCCGCTGACGCCGGAGTTCGAGATCTACAGCGCGACCGAGTTCGAGCCGATCTGGAGCGCGACGGAGGCGGAGCTCGAGGCGCTCGGCCTTGCGCCGCCCTTCTGGGCCTTCGCCTGGCCAGGCGGTCAGGCGCTGGCGCGGCATCTTCTCGATCATCCGGCGTCGGCGCGCGGGCGGCGGGTGCTGGCCATCGGCGCCGGCGCGGGGCTTGAAGCCTTGGCCGCGGCGCGCGCCGGCGCGCATCGGGTCGTCGCCAACGACATCGATCCGGTGGCGGGCGCGGCGGCGGCGATGAACGCCGCGGCGAACGCGCTCTCGATCGAGCATTGTGGCGCGGATCTCTTCGCCGCGCCCGGCGCGGGCCTGTTGGAGCCGACCGCGGCGGATCTCGTTCTCCTCGGCGATGCGCTTTACGAGGCGACGGCGGCGGCGGCGTTCGCAGCGTTGGCGCAAGGCGCCGCCGCCGCGGGCGCCGAGGTGCTGATCGGCGAGGCGGGGCGAGGCTTTCTGCCCGAGTTACCAGTCGAGACCGTGGGGCGGTATCGCGCGCCGACGCTGGAGGCGCTGGAGGATCGCGCCTATCGCGACGTCTCGGTGCTGCGCGTGATCCCGCCGCGGTGACGCGCGGCGCAATCGGCGCCAGGCGCGCCGAACGCGGCGAATAAGCGACTGACGCCTCTGCGAGGCGGCGCGATCCGGCGCGATGACCTCCAACGCACGCTTTCCGCTCGCGACTCCGCCGCTGTTGCGCTAGGCCGCTCCCGAAAGCGCCGGCTCAGCGCGCGCGGGCTTCGGCCACGGCGCGCTCTCAGGCGTCTTGGCGCAGATGGGCGGACGGTCCCGCCCGCGTGAGATAGGGCGCCGCGGCGCGGCCGGGCGCTCCCAAGCAGGGGGGAGAGGCGTGCAACGCATTCTGATTATCGTCATCGCCGTGATCGCTTTGGTCGTCGGCGGCTGGTCCGCGCTTTGGTTCGCCAATCGCTCGACGGTCGAGGATCAAATGCGCGCCGCGCTCGCGACGCTTACGCGCGCGGGCGCGCCGAACAGCTATGACGCCATTGAAGTGTCAGGCTTTCCCTTCGGCTATCGCGGCGCGGTCAACAATCTCGTCTTCCGCGGACAGGACGCGGACGTCGCCTTCCCGCAAGTGGCCGCCGAGGTCTCGATCGAGGATACGGACACGGTGCGCTTGCTGATGCCGTCGGCCTTCACGGTGACGACCAAAAGCGTCGCGGTCGGCGGGCCGAGCCAGACCATCAACGTCGCCGCCGACAGCATGACCATGGCGGTCAGCCTGGCCGGCGAAGGCGCTTATGATCTCGCGCTTTCGGCGGCCAAGCTGGTGGGAACGCCGGAAGGCGAAGGGCCGGTCGAGCCCTTCGAGGTGGAGGCGTTGTCGGCGTCGGGCGTGTTCTCGGCTGATCCCGCGGCGCCGCGGCTCGATCTTGCGGCGGAGGCGGCGTCCTATCAGCAGCGCTTCATCGCGCCGGGAGACGAAGCCTCGCCGGATGGGCCGATGCCGGGCGTCGCGCGGTTCACCAACCCGACCCTGCGGGTCGACGGTTCGGCGGCGGAGCTGACCACTTCGGCTGGCGCGCAGACGACGCTGATCGAGTTCGACGCAGGCGGCGTGATGGAGATGCGCGGCCTTCAATACGACGTCTCCGCCAAAGCGAAGGACGCGTTCGACGCCAGCCCGCTCGCGGGAGCCGCCGATTTCGAGACGGCTCTTCAGGTCTTTACGGAGATCGCGACCCGCGGCGTGTTGGAGGGCGGCGCAGCGCGCGCTTCGGCCAAGATCGACGGGCTTCAGGGCACGGGCGTGATCGAGGGCGAGCAGAGCAGCGCAGATATCGGCGCCATGGCGCTGTCTGTCGATTTCGGGGCGGATCGCGTCGCGCTCGAGATCGTCGCGGATAAGCTGCTGCTCGATGTGGCGCTGCCGGACGATCAAGATGTGTTCTACGACACCACGGATCTCGAGGCGAAGCTGAGCGCGGCGCCGGCCACCGCCTTCGATTTCAGCCCTGCGGTCACGGCGCCCGCGGCGCAGATGAGCGAGCTGATCGCCATGGCGATCTGGGGCGAGGTGCTTCAAGGCGGCGCGCTGGAGGCGACCAGCAGCGCCGGGCCGACGGTGACGCGCGCGCCCTCCGACGCGTCCGCCGGCCCGTTCCGCCGCGTCGAGAGCACGGCCGGTCCCTCGAGCACGCGCCTCTCTCTCACGCCCGACGCGGCCGTGGCGAAGGTGACGGCGGACACCATCTCCTACCGCGTGTCCGAAGGGCTCGAGGCCGGCGGCGCGGTGGAAGGCTTCGAACTCGATTTCTTCGCGCCGCTGAGGGCCGGCCCCGATGAGCAAACGGCGACGCTGCTGTTGGAGTTGGCGACGGTGACGCTGGATGATTCGGTTTGGGAGATGATCGATCCTGAAGGCGGGCTCGAACGCGAAATCGACGGCGTGAAGGTCAACGCCGAAGCGGGCGTCACCGTGATGCGCGACGTGCTGTCGCCGGAGGCGGATCTGATGAACCTCGCCAATCCGGTTGCGATCCCTGGCGCGGTGAAGATCAGCGACACCTTCCTCGATATGATGGGGCTGCGCGCGGATTTGGCGGGCGAGCTTGCGGTTTTCCCGCTGCCGAGCGGGGCGCTGGCGCTCGATGTGGCGGGCTGGCCGGAGTTCTTGGCGGCGGCGCTGAACACGCCCTTCGGGTCGGACCCGCAGACGGGCAACACGCTCATCATGCTCAATAACTTCTACACCACTTATGCGGCGTCGCCCGCGCCGGCGGACGGCGCTGAAGACAGCGCTGAGGATGGCGCGGACGCGGCGCCCGAGGGCGGGCCGACGCGGTTCGACATCGAGTTCGGCCCGGCCGGTCTCACGGTCAACGGTCAGCCCTTCCAGGGCTGAAGCGCAGGAGCGCCGCCTCTGCGGCCGACCGCGCGGCGTCGATCCTTCGCATGCGCCGCGCGGTCGACGCGGGCCGGATGCGGCGCCCCTTCGCGCCGTGGCGCAGCGCTTGACCGCGCCCATCAGCGCCGCCTAGCGTGAAAACGCCTTGGGGAGTCCCGGCAAGGGGCTGAGAGGTCGACGGCGCGGCGTCCGCTTTTGCGGCGCGAGGCTGCGCGGCGCGGCGACCCATTGAACGTGATCCAGCTCGCACTGGCGCACGGATGGCGAGACGCGATCTCGGGCGCGCCGCATCGGCCGCTCGCCTTCCCGATCCCCATTCGCGCCGCGCGGGTTGAACCAGCCGGTGAGAGCGCCGATCCAGCGGCGCGGGGGAGGAATGATGAACGCGCCGACGCCCACCATCACGCGGGGCTCTCTGCCCGCGTCTAGGAAGATCTATCTTCAAGGCGAAAGCCATGACGCCGTGCGCGCGCCGCTCCGCGAGATCGCGCTGCATCCGACGGCCGAAGAGCCGCCGCTCCGCGTCTATGACAGCTCCGGCCCTTACACCGATCCGGATGTCGCGATCGACGTCGCCTCCGGTTTGCCGCGGCTGCGCGAGGCGTGGCTGTCCGAACGCGCGGATCTTGAGACCTATGCAGGCCGCGCCGTGACCGCCGCCGACAATGGCTTCGTCTCCGCCGACCGGCTGACGCCCGAATTTCCGCGCGCCTACGCGCCGCGCCGCGCCCGCGCCGGCGGCGCCGCCACGCAGCTCGCCGCCGCCAAGGCCGGGATCGTCACGCCGGAGATGGAGTTCGTCGCGCTGCGCGAGAACCAAGGCCGCGCCCAGCGCCGCGCCGAGCGCGACGGAGAGGATTTTGGGGCCTCCATCCCCGATTTCGTGACGCCGGAATTCGTGCGCGACGAGATCGCCCGCGGCCGCGCCATCATTCCGGCGAACATCAACCATCCGGAACTCGAACCGATGATCATCGGCCGAAATTTCCTGGTGAAGATCAACGCCAATATCGGCAACTCCGCCGTCACCTCCTCCATGGAGGAAGAGGTGGACAAGATGGTCTGGGCGATCCGCTGGGGCGGCGACACGGTGATGGATCTCTCAACCGGCCGGAACATCCACAACATCCGCGACTGGATCATCCGCAACGCGCCCGTGCCCATCGGCACGGTGCCGATCTATCAAGCGCTCGAGAAAGTGAACGGCGTCGCCGAGGATCTGAATTGGGAGGTGTTCCGAGACACGCTGATCGAGCAGGCCGAACAAGGCGTCGACTATTTCACCATCCACGCCGGCGTGCGTCTCTCCTACGTGCCGCTGACGGCGGATCGCGTCACGGGCATCGTCTCCCGCGGTGGTTCGATCATGGCGAAATGGTGCCTGCATCATCACCGCGAGAGCTTCCTCTACGAGCATTTCGAGGAGATCTGCGACATCTGCCGCGCCTATGACGTGTCTTTCTCGCTCGGCGACGGTCTGAGGCCGGGCTCGGTGGCCGACGCCAATGACGCGGCGCAATTCGCCGAACTCGAGACGCTGGGCGAGCTGACGAAAATCGCTTGGGCGAAGGATTGCCAGGTGATGATCGAAGGGCCGGGCCATGTCGCCATGCACAAGATCAAAGCCAATATGGACAAGCAGCTCGCGGTCTGCGGCGAGGCGCCGTTCTACACGCTCGGGCCGCTGACCACGGACATCGCGCCGGGCTACGATCACATCACTTCGGCCATCGGCGCGGCGATGATCGGCTGGTTCGGCACGGCGATGCTCTGCTATGTGACGCCGAAGGAGCATCTCGGCCTGCCGGACCGCGACGATGTGAAGACCGGCGTCATCACTTACAAAATCGCCGCCCACGCCGCGGATCTCGCCAAAGGCCATCCGGCGGCCCAAGCGCGCGACGACGCGCTCTCCCGCGCGCGGTTCGAGTTCCGCTGGGAGGATCAGTTCAATCTGGGGCTCGATCCGGAGACCGCACGCGCGTTCCACGATCAGACGCTGCCGAAAGAGGCGCATAAGGTCGCGCATTTCTGCTCGATGTGCGGGCCGAAATTCTGCTCGATGAAGATCAGCCACGACATCCGCGCTGAAGCGCAGAAAGAGGGCATGGCGGTGATGGCCGAGAAGTTCCGCGAGGTCGGCTCGGTTTACGCGCCGCGCGAGACGCTCGAAGCCGCGGCGCCCGCCGAGAAGAGCGACGACTGACGGGTTCTTTGTTTCGAATCGAGGCGAAGCGCGGTTAGCGGTTAGAAGCCGCGCTCAACGCCGAAGCGAAGGCGGCCTTCGGTATAGCCGAATGCGTCGATGCTGCTTTCGCGCGCGGCGCCGCCGACGCTGAGATACGGGTTGAAACGGTTGAAGAGGAACCAATCGCGCTTCGTGACTTTCAGATCGCCGCCGAATTCATACTCGCGCCGCGTGCTGACAAACGGCGCGACGACGCCATCTTCCTGCATCCCTTCGCCGTAGATCTCCAATCGCGCATTGGCGCCGAAGCCGACATCATAGCGTCCGAACAGGGTCGCGCGTCCGATCGTGCTTGAGCGCGCTTCATCTTCAGCGAACCGCCGCTCGCCTCTCACGACCGCGCCTACCGAGCCGCGCGCGTCGATCGCCTGCTCGCCGCCGAAATGCGCGGCGATCAACGGTCCGCTGCGGCCCGCGTCAAGATGGTTCTCCGCGACGCCGCCGACGACGCCGCCAAAGAGAGACCCGCCGGCGCCGATGCGGTGGTTCGCGCCAAGCTCGCCCGTGACGATATCCTCTTCATGCTCTCTGTCGCGGAATGAAGCGGAGACCGCCAACGCGCCATCCACGGTGGTGCGCGGAAACGTGGCGCGCAGTCCGCCGCCCGTGCGTAGGCGCAGCCGGCGCGCCTCCAGGCCGCGTTGGTCGTCGAACCGGCCGGATGCTGAGGCGACCACGAACGCGCCCAAAGCGCCATCGCCGATTGCGACGCCCAGCGGGCGGCGAAAAGCGATGTCGGCGTCGATCTGCGTGGTGACGTCGCCTTCATCGGGCCGCGTCGCTTCCGCGGGAAGCGTGACGCCGAACAGAGAGACGTTGACGATGTCCGTATCATAGCGCCGCAGATGGCTGGGCGAAAGGCCGACGCTGACATCCAGGCCCCAATCGACGCTCCGCCGCGCATCGATCTGGCGGATGAAGGTTAGAATGTTCGCCCGCACAGGCGCCGGCGTCTCCCCCGAGAGCACGGTGAGAAACTCTTCGCGCGACGCGTCCCAACGGCCGGCGAGAAAGAGCGCGCGAGCGAGTTCAAGCCGGGCGCGCGCCGCCCCGGGCGCCGCCGCCAACACAGCGCGCAGTTTGATGATCGCAGGCGCAAATCGCCCCGCCTCGATATCGGCCAAAGCATCTTTGAATTCCGCGTCGATCCTGGCGGGCTCCGTAAGGCGCGCCGCGATAGACGCGACCGCGTCCGGCTGGCCAAGAGCGGATTGACCGAGAGCGGATTGGCCGAGACTAGATTGGCCAAGAGCCTCTCCTGCGGGCCCAGCTGCGACGCAGGAAAGCGCCAGAAGCGCAGCCGCCAGAGGCGGCGTGGCCATAGGGCGCCGCGCGCCGCTCCTCGCAGGACTACGAGGCGGCGGCACGCTACTGCTCGGCGCCGAACGCGCCGACATAGTCGCCCGAGCCGCCGGTCAGCGCAAAGGACCCGCCGACCTCCTCCGCAGCGGGTCCGTAGAACAAGCCTGTCGCGTCGCCCGACAACGCGCTCGCGCTCGTTTCGACGGTCGCCGCGAGCGATGCGCCGGTCACGGAGCCTGACCCGGAGAAATCCAACATCGGCGCCGCGATCATATTCTGATTGCCGTCGAACATAACTGTATTCGTGCTTGTGATCGACGCGGCGCCGGTTTGGAAGTTCGCGTCGACTTCAATAGCGCTGGACGTTGCGAATAAACCTCCGCCTGAAACCGCGTATGCGCCGATCGAATCGCCAGTGTAATTCGCCGACGTCAAGGGCAGGTTCGCGGCGTTGGTTTGAAAGCCCGCGCTGCCGAAATTGAAACGCCCAGAGGGGCCCTGAGCGACGCCCCAGAACCCGAAGGTCTGGTATTCATACGTTGAATTGAGAGTAATGAAGCCATCGGCGGTCTCAGCGATCAAGCCGTCGGCGTCGCTGACGATGAGTGTGGTCTCATTCGCAAGAAACGAATCTGTGGCTCGCCCCGCGGCGGTGAAAGATGCGCCGGCGAAATTCGCGTTCGCATCAGTTTCAATCAGCACTGAAAGATCGCGTCGTGGCGTCAGATCGCTGCTCGTGACCGAAAGCCCGTTGCTTTCGACATCGACGCCGCGAGATTCCCCTTCCACCTGGAAACTCGAATTCGGCGAGAGCGTCAGCAAGCTGCTGGGGCTGCTGGCGATCGCCGCCGCGCTTGGGGCGACCGCCGCGCCGCTGCTCGCGCCCCCTCCGCCGCCGCTTCCGAGACACCCCGACACCAGCATCGTCGCCGCAATCATCGGCAAGCGCGCGCATCGCATGAACCCATCCCCAAGCGAATTTACAACCCCAGGTTGCGTTAATCGTTAAGAGACTATGGCGCAACAGGACATTCCCGCCGCATGCGCTTGGGGACGGGATTTTCCGCCTGCGCCGTCGATAGATCGCGCGCGACATTTTGTCCGCGCCGCCGCGCAGAGGGGGATCGGGCGCGCCGCCGATGCGCGGCGATCAACGCCTCGCGCTTGATTCGCGCGAGGCCGCGCTACCTCTCGCGCGGACGCTGAAGATATTTCGCAGATGTTCAGGGCGGGTCCAAGAGCAGCGGGTCCAAGAGCAGCGGGTCCAAGAGCAGCGGGTCCAAGAACTGCGCGTCGAAGAACAGCGGGTCGATGAACAAGGTTGGTCTGATGATCAGAAACATGATGGCGGCGGTCGCGCTTGGGCTTGCGGTGAGCCTCGCCGCGCCGGGGAGCGCCGCGATGGCGACGGAGCAAGCGCCATATGCGGTGGTGCAGGCCGAAGGCCGGATCGAGATCCGGGATTATCCGGAGCTTTTGACGGCGCTCACCGTGGAGCCCGGCGACCGGCGCGCTTCGGATGACGACGCCTTTCGCCGCCTGGCGGCCTACATTTTCGATGACGAGCGGCCCGAAGGCGAGATCGCGATGACGGCGCCGGTCTTTATGGCGCCCGAGGCGCAGAACAGCACGTCGATGGAATTTGTGATGCCGAAGCGCTTCACTCGGGAGACCTTGCCGGAGCCGAAGGATCCGGGCGTCAGCATCACCGAGCGGCCGGCGCGGCGGGTGGCGGCGATCCGTTTTTCGGGCTGGGCGGGCGATGATGATCTCGCTGAGAGAGAGGCGGAGCTGCGCGCTTGGATGGCGGCGCAAGGGCTCGAGGCGCGCGGGGAGGCGGAATGGGCGTTCTACAACCCGCCTTGGACGCTCGGTCCGTGGCGGCGGAATGAAGTGCTGATCGAGATCGAAGGCTAACGCGCCTTACGGCTCCGCCGCGCCGAGGATGCGGCGGAGCTGGCTTGGCGTCGGACGCGCGAGGGTGAGTGCGTCGATAGCGCGCCTAACGTCCGAAACCCGCTCGGCGTTCGACGCGGCGATCGCGCCGTCGCCGCGAGACAAATTGTTTTCGAACCCGGCGCGGCAATGCCCGCCAAGCGCCGCGGCCGCGGCGAGGCAGCGCGTCTCCGTCGCGCCGAAGGCGCACGCCATCCACAAAGCGCGCGGCGCCAAGGGCGAGGCCATCAGGGTCGCGAGCAGCGGCGCGAGAGAGGCGGGCGCAGCGATCTGCGCCTCCGCATAGCGGCCGAGGGCGAACAGAATCGAGAGCGGCGCGCCCTCCGGCGCCAAACGCGCCAAACGCGCGATGTCCGCGCCTTGGTAGATGATATGTTGGAGACCGACGCCAGCTTCCGCCGCCCACGCGAACAGCCTCTTCGCCGCGGGCTCATCGGCTGGCGCCGGCATGAGATCGCGGAGCGCCACGGAGGCGTAGGAGGGCTGCAACGCCGTCAGCAGCGCGTGGATATCGTCAGGTTGGAAGCCGCCGACCGTCTCCGTCGAGGTCTGGACGGCGAACGCGGTCCCGCAGGCTGCGCCGATGGCGCTGATCGTCTCGCGATAGCGGCCCGGATCGAGCGATGGCGCGCCGTTCTCGTCGCGCACATGCAGATGAAGCGCATCGGCGCCCGCGCGCCGGCAAGCGGCGGCGTCCGCGACGATCTCTTCGAGCGTGATCGGCAGCGCTGGATGATCCTCTTTGCCGCGCCGCGCGCCGTTCGGCGCAACCATCAGCGCAGCGTATGGCGCCGCCGATAGCGCGCCGCTCACGCCGCCGCCGCGCCGGTCGCGGCGATCGCCTCATCAAGCGCGGCGCTGAGCTTGTCGACGATCTCCTCGATATGCGCCGCTTCGATGATGAAAGGCGGCGCCAGCAGGATATGATCGCCGTTCGCGCCATCGATCGAGCCACTCATAGGATAGCACATCAGCCCCTTGGCCATGGCGCGCTTCTTGATCGCGCCGGCGAGTTTGAGGGAGGGCGGGAAGGGTGTTTTCGCGCCGCGGTCCAGCGCCAGTTCGAGCCCGAGGAAGAGGCCGCGGCCGCGGATGTCGCCGATGAAGGGATGCTCGGCGAAGCGCGCCTCGAGCGCCTGTCGCAGCGCCGCGCCTTGGCGGCGGACCGCGGCCAGGAGGTCGCGCTCCTTGATCTCCGCCAAAACGGCGAGCCCGGCGGCGCAGGCGGCGGCGTGGCCAAGATAGGTGTGCCCATGCTGGAAAAAGCCGCTGCCCGCGGCGACGGCGTTGTAGAGCGCGCCGCTGCAGAGCATCGCGCCGATCGGTTGCAACCCAGCGCCGAGGCCTTTGGCGATGCAGACGATGTCCGGCGCGACCTCATCCTGCTCGCAAGCGAACAAAGCGCCGGTGCGGCCCATGCCGCACATCACCTCGTCGAAGATCAGGAGGACGCCATAGCGGTCGCAAATCTCGCGGATGCGCTTGAGATAACCCGGCGCCGGCGGCACCGCGCCCATGGTCGCGCCGACGACCGGCTCGCAGAGGAAGGCGGCGACGCGATCGGGCCCGAGTTCTAAGATCTTCGTCTCGAGCGCGTCCGCCGTGCGCCGGCCATAGGCTTCCGGCGTCTCGCCCGGCTCCGCCCAGCGCCAGTAATGGCAGGGCTCGATGTGATGAAACGCGCTGGCGAGCAGCGGCGCGAAAGGCGCGCGGCGCCATTCGTTCCCGCCAGCCGCCAGCGCGCCGAGCGTGTTGCCGTGATAGCTCTGGCGCCGCGCGATGATCTCCGTGCGCGACGGCGCGCCCTGCTCCAGATGCGCCTGGCGCGCGAGCTTGATCGCCGCCTCCATCGCCTCCGAGCCGCCGGAGACGAAATACACGCGCTCGATCCCAGGCGGCGCGAGAGAGACGAGTGTCTCGGCCAGCGCCTCGGCGGGTTCCGAGGTGAAAAAGGAGGTGTGGGCGAAAGGCATGCGCTGCAATTGCGCCGCCGCCGCGTCGGCGACGCGCGCCGCGCTATGGCCGAGGCAGGAGACCGCCGCGCCGCCGCAAGCGTCGAGATAGCGCGCGCCGTCGGCGTCGATCAAATACGGCCCATCGCCGGCGACGGCGATGGGCAGATCGGAGGCGGTGTGCCTGGGAAAGACGGCTGTGCTGCGCATGGGAGGCTCGGCGTTCGCGGATCGGGCGTTCAGCTAACGCCTCGCCCATCCCTTCGGCAAGGCGGGACGCGCAGCGAGGCGCGACCTGCTACTGATCCACCTTGTCCCAACCGATGCCTTTGCGCACGAGCCAGAAATAGCTGCGCGGCCGCAGGAAGCCGAGCGCTTTGAGGATCATCACGAAGCGCGTTGGGAACGCGATCTCGAAGCCGGGTTTCTTCAGCCCTTCGACGATGCGCGTCGCCGCTTGATCGGTTGTCATCAGAAACGGCATTTTGAAATCATTGACCGACGTCGCCTCGGTCTCGACGAAGCCTGGATTGATCACCGAAATCCGCAAGCCGCGCGGCGCCATGTCGAAGGCCAGAGCTTCGGCCATCGCGATCAGGCCGGCTTTGGTCGCGCTGTAGGCCGCCGCGCGCGGCAGCCCGCGATACCCTGCGACCGAGGCGGTCAGCGCGAGGCAGCCTTTGCCCTGCTTGAAGAGCAGCTTCAACACCGGATCGACGCCATTGGCGACGCCGGTGAGATTGACGTCGAAGGTCTTGCGCGCCTCCTCGGCTGAGAACTCCTGCGCGCGCATGGGCTGGTAGACGCCGGCGTTGAGAACCGCGAGCGCGAGCGGGCCGTCTTGGGCGATGCGGTCGACGATCGCGCGCATCGCGGCGATATCGGTCACGTCGCCCGGCGCCGGGCGGATGTTCGGCTGCTCCGCCGCCATCGCCGCCAGCGCTTCAGCCGAGCGGGCGGTGGCGTAGACGGTCCAGCCTTCGGCCGCCATTTTCAAGGCGACGGCGCGCCCGATGCCAGCGCTCGCGCCGGTCACCCAGGCGGCGCCGTCGCCGGGCGACGGGATGTAATCAAAACCGCTCATGATCCGCGCGACGCCGCGGGCGCTCAGCGCGCCCACGACGTGTTCGCCTCCTTAGACGAGCGACGCGAAGGCGGCGCCCGGCGCGCTCTGGCGATAGATGATCGGCACGCCGCGCGCATCGAAGCGACAGCCGCGCCATTCGTTCGCGCCGTCATAAATCAAGGTGACGTCGAAATCGCCGGTGACGTCCCACCGTTCGAGCGGGCCTTCTGGGCGCGAGCGGAATTTGAGGTTCAGCGGTTTGCCGGTTTGGCTGCTGAACCAATTCTGGCTCTGGAAATTCGCGTAGTTCCAATATGTCGTTGGGACGCTGTCGCCAGGAACCTCGCCTTTGAACCCAGCGCCGTCGATCCGAAGCGTATCGCCGACGCGTTCGACGACGCAGCTCTCATCCGTTCCGTCGTCGTTGGTTTGCGATCGCAGCCCCATAAAGAGGCCGTCGTGCCAAAGCTCGTTGTTCTCGTGTTCATACACGTAGACCCGGAAGCCGAGGCGGCGCACTTCGATCAAGATGTTGATCTTCACAGCGAGGCCGTCCGGCGTCTCGCGCGCTTCGACGGTGTGAAAGCCGACTTCCTCATCCCCGCGGGACAGCTCGAACCGCCGCACGCCCGCCGCCGCGAACGCCGTCGAAGCGCTCAAGAGGCCGCCGGCGCCCATCGCGCCAAAGGCGGCTGCGCCCTTAAGGAAACGGCGCCGCGGCGCCGATACGTCAGCTGCGCCGCCGATCGGCGAAGAGATTGAAGGCGCGGCCGAGCGCGCCGGTGAAGCGGAGGCCGCCATCGACCACAACGAGGCAGTAGCAGGTTTCATCGCCGATAATCTCCGGATGGTGGTCGTGTTCCTGGCCGCACAAAGCGATGTCGCCGCGCTGCAAGACCCGATCTTCGTCCTTCATGGCGCCGGCCAAAACCAGCGTCGCTTCAAAGCCGCGATGCGTATGCTGCGGCAGGCGCGAGCCAGGACGCGCCCGCATCAGACTGACTTTCTCGGCCCCAAACCCGTCCAAAACATGTTCGGAAAGGCCCGGCATTCTGAACCGCCAGGGAATGCTCCGCTCGCCTAGCCGCGCGGGCGAGGCCAACGCCTCCGCCGATGCGAGAGCGGGCGCAGCGGCCGCATGCCGCCCGCGATCGGTTTCGTCCGGCTCATCGAGGCGTGCGAAAAGAGCGTTGCGATCCATCGCCGCCGCGCATGGTTGCGGCGCGTCGCGCAAGGCCGCGCCCGCCACGCTTTCGGCCATGCTCACGAACCCTTGGTCGCGATCATCGACGGCGAGATATGTTTCGCAGAGCAGCGCAAGGCCTGGCGAGATCTCGCCGGCCGCGTACGCGGTCAATAATTCTGCATTCGTCGTCAAATTCATCTCGTCTCGCTGTCTTTGCGGTGGATACGCGCCGTCTCGCCGGTTGGATCACAGCGCGCGCCGGATGCTGCGCTGCGCCGCGATGCGCGGATGCTCCGCCTGGGGATGGATGGTATGGCGCAGGCGGTCGGGTTCAAGCGGGAGTGCGCAAATGCAACTAAGAGGACGGGCGGCGCGCGCTGATGCGGCTCCGTTTCGCAGGGCGCGCGGCGCATGACCGAGGAAGGCGACGCCGCGGAGACGCCTTCGGGCGGGCGATATCCCGAAAAAAGAGCGCCCGTGGTCGATCCGGCGCGGCTTCGGAGCGCGGCGGGCGCGCAGGCGGCGCCGCCGCCGGAGAAAGCGGCGCTGTTCATGTATGGCACGCTGCGCGATCCGGCGCTGTTCGAGGCGATCACCGGCGCGGATCCGGCGGCGGCGCCGCTCCGCCTTAGGCCGGCGACCGCGCCGGATCACCGGGTCGCCGCCTTCCTCGATCCGGGACAATGCGCGCGGTATCCCGTGCTCGCGCCAGCGCCCGGCCGCAGCGCGCAGGGCGTTCTGGTGGAGGGCTTGAGCGCGCAAGCGATGCTCCGGCTGCTCGCTTATGAGGGCGCTGATTACGTGCTGACGCCGCTCATCGCGCAGTGCGAGGGCGCGGCGGTCGAAGCGTTCGTCTTCACGCCCGCCGATCAAGCCGCCGCGCGGGCGGCGGGCGCGCCGGATTGGTCGTTCGAGCGTTGGCTTGCGGAGGATGGGCCGCTCACTTTGTGGGTCGGCCGCGAGCTCGGGCGGCTGTTCGATGGGGCGGGAACGGGCGATTTCGACCATCTTTATGCGCTGGCTGACAGCTGGCCGGAGCTGATCGGCGAGGGCGCGGCGGCGCTCGGGCTCGACGGACCTGTCGCCAGCCGTCTCGGCCGCCCGCTCGGCCAAGACGCGGTGCGTCTCGTCGAACGCGAGCGGCCTTACGACGTCTATTTCAAGGTCGATCGTTTCGTCTTGAAGCACCGGCGCCTCGGCGCGCCGGCGGACGCCGAGAAACCCGAGGGCGAGAATGCGCTCTGCGATGCGATCGAGCGCGCCTGTTTCCGCTCGGGCCCGGCGGTGTGCGTGCTGCCCTATGACCCGGTCAGCGACCGCGTGCTCTTGATCGAACAGTTCCGCGTCGGCCCTTGGGCTGAGAACGACGCGCGGCCTTGGCTCATCGAAGCCATCGCTGGGCGCATCGACAAAATCTCCGAAGCGGCGCCGCGGGATGCGGCGGCGGCGCAGACGGCGCGGCGCGAAAGCGAGGAGGAGGCGGGGCTGACGCTCGGGCGTATGGAGCGGCTTTACGAAGGCTACAGCTCGCCGGGCATCTGCGATGAGGCGCTCATTCATTTCGTCGCTGAAGCCTCTCTGCCGGCGCCCGCTGAAGGCGACGCGGAGCGCGTCACGCTTCACGGGCTCGCCGGCGAGGGGGAAGACATTCGCGCTTTCACTCTGCCGATCGACGACGCTTTGGCCGCGCTCGCCGCCGGCGAGATCCGCAACGGGCCGACGGCGCTCCTCCTGCTGTTGGCGCATCGCCGCCGCCCGCGGCTGCGCGCGCTCTGGCGTTGAAGGCTCGCCCGCTTGCGCCGGAGGCGGGGCGCGACCTAAGTAGCGACAGGCGCGCCGGTGTGAGGCGCGAAGCGCGTGGCGGGAGGCGAGGATGCGGATTTACGAGAGCGTGCCGGACGCGGTGGGACGCACGCCGCTGATCCGGCTGAAGAAAGCCTCGGAGCTCACCGGCTGCGAGATCCTTGGCAAGGCGGAGTTCCTCAACCCCGGCCAATCGGTGAAGGATCGCGCCGCGCTTTGGATCATCCGCGACGCCGAACGCCGCGGCGCGCTGCGGCCCGGCGGGCTGATCGTTGAAGGCACCGCCGGCAACACCGGGATCGGCCTCGCCACCATGGGCCGGGCGCTCGGCTACGAGACGCTGATCGTCATTCCCGAGACGCAGAGCGAGGAGAAGAAGCAAGCGATCCGCCTGGCGGGCGCTCAGCTGGTGGAGGTGCCGGCCGTCCCGTTCCGCAATCCGAACAATTACATCAAGTACGCGCGGCGCTTGGCTGAGGCGATGAATGAGACCGCGCCGAACGGCGCGATCTTCGCCAACCAGTTCGACAATGTCGCGAACCGTCAGGCGCATATCGAGAGCACCGCGCCCGAGATTTGGGAGCAGACCGGCGGGCGCGTCGACGGCTTCATCTGCGCGGCGGGCTCGGGCGGCACGGTGGCGGGCGTCGGCGCAGGGCTGCGGGCGCAATCGGCGGGGGTGAAGATCGGCCTCGTCGATCCCGATGGCGCGGCGCTCTATAATCATTTCGCCCATAGCGAGCTGAAGGCGGAGGGCTCCTCGATCTCCGAGGGGATCGGCCAAGGGCGCATCACCGCCAATCTCGAAGGCTTCACGCCCGATTTCATCTGCCGCGCCGCCGACGCCGAGGCGCTGCCGATCGTGTTTGATCTTCTGCGCGAGGAGGGGCTGGCGATGGGCCTCTCAACCGGGATCAATGTGATGGGCGCGATGAAGCTCGCGCGGGAGCTGGGGCCGGGCAAGACGATCGTCACCATCCTGTGCGATTATGGCCAGCGCTATGCTAGCAAACTGTTCAACCCTGAGTTTCTGGCGTCCAAAGGGTTCGATGTTCCCGAGTGGTTGACCGGCGAAGCGCGGCGCGCGCCGCCGACGGTGTTTGTCGAGCCGGACTGAGCGATCCCGCGCGCCGCGCGGTCTTTCGTCTGACGGTCCGGCGCAAGGGCGAGGGCTCGAGCGATGGAGGTCTGGCGCGCAGCAACGCCGCCGCGGCGCCGCGAGGGACGCCGCCAGGTCGAGGGATGGGGCCGGGTCGAGAAAAGCGGCCGAATCGAACGGCGCGGCCGGCCGTCGCGCCGTGACGGCGCCGCAGCGCTGCGGCGTGGCGGCCGCGCCGCCCCCGCGGTCCAAATTTAGCGGATCCAGGCGCGTGGCCCCCCTTTTCGACCAGCCTGCGCGCTCAGACCGGCGATCCGTTTGGTCCGCCGCCCGCCAGCGCAGGACCGATGGGGCCGGGCGCGCCCTCGATGGCCGCCGGTCCTGGCGAGACGTTACCTTATGAGGAGGTGGCGGCGCGGCGCATCGCCGCCTTCGACGCCGCGGCGCTTGCGCTGGAGCAGGGTCTCGCCGATCGGCGCCTGACGCTTGAGGGGCTTGAGCGCGCGCGCGCCGCCATGGCGCGTCAGCGCGGCGACGCGCTCGAGGTGGTCGCTCGCCTCGAGACGCTGGTCTCGCCCTTCCTGGCGCAAATCGAGGCGCTGGGCCCGGTGCCTGAAGGGAACGCGCCGGAGGCGCCGGAGGTGGCGCAGCGCCGCGCGGCGCTCACCGAGCGGCTGACCGGGCTGCAAGGGCGGCTGACCGAGGCGCAGCTCGCCGCCGCGCGCGCCGAGGCGCTGGAGCAAGCGCTGGCCGAGCGCCAGCGCGAACGCCGCGCCGATCAGCTTTTCAGCAAAGGTCCGAGCCTCACCAGCGCTGCGACGTGGCGCGACGCGGCGGCGGATCTCGGCGCGGCGAGCCAGGCGCTTCTCAGCGCCGGCGCGGACGCGGTCGCCGCCTTCGACGCGCGCGCGCGGGCGAACGCGCTCGGGCTGGCGGCGCTGGCCGCCCTCGCTTTGTGGATCGCGTTGATGGGCCGGGTGCGCGCGGCGAAAGCCTGGCTCAATCTCCGCATGAACGATCACGCCGGCGAGACCGGCGCGCCGCCGGGCGTCGTTGAGATCGTCGGCATGCACAGCGCCCTTTCGGCGCTGCGGGTCGGGCCGATCCTGCTGCTCGCCGGCGCCGGCGCCGCTTTCGCCCAAGCGCCGAGCGTTGAAGAGCCGCTGCGCGCGGCGCTGATCCGCGCGGCGGAAGGCGCTGCGGCGGTGATCCTGATCTACGCGTTGGCGCGGGTGGTCTTCGCGCCGCGCCTGCCCGATCGGCGCTTGCTCGATCTTGAGGATTGGCGCGCCTGGGCGACGGTGCGCCAAGCGGTGGCGCTGGCGGCCACGGTGTTCGGGATGCGGGTGCTCGTCGACGTCGCCGCGGCGGCCGGCGCCGGGCC
>JBCBCG010000084.1:0-17196 GCA_038530925.1 Pseudomonadota bacterium | reverse complement strand
GAAAGGGCCGCTGACGATGGTCGAGCCCGCGGCGACGGCGCGGGCTTTGGCGCGGCCTGAGATCAAAGGCGGCGCGCTTGCGGCGCAGGTTCTGCGCGCGGAGGCGGGCGCGGAGGAGACGCGGCTGATCGCGGCGTTCGGCGGCGCGGGCTCCGGCGCGGCGCGGCGCGTCGGCGCGGCGGAGGCGGCGTTTGGCGCCGACGATCGCAGCGCGGAGGCGTTGATCGAACTGCCGGTTCAGCTCCGCAACACGCTTGAACGCTTGCAGATCGAAGGCGCGCGCCACGCCGGCGCGGTGGCGCTTCTGGATGATCGCTTCCAGCGCCGCCGCGTGGCGCTCGTCTCCGGAGAGCAAGAGCGGCGCGGGTTGCCGCTGCTCTCGGGGCTGCATTACCTCCGCGCTGCGCTTGCGCCGCACGCCGCGGCGCGCGAGGCGAGCCTGCGCGCGGCGGTTGGCTTGCCCGAGGAGGCGGTCGGCGCGGCGGCCTTTGGGGGCGGGCCGACCCAAGCGGCCGCGCCGCTCGCCGGATGGGCGGATGCGATCGTGCTCTCGGATGTCGGCCGGATCGATCCTGAGACCGAGACGGCGCTCACCGAATGGGTCCGCGAGGGCGGTTTGCTCGTTCGCTTCGCCGGGCCCAAGCTCGCCGCTTTGGCCATCGAGCGCGAGCGCGAGATCGGGCGGCGCCGCGGGGTCGACGCCGCGCCTGATCCGCTGTTGCCGGTGCGGCTGCGCGGCGGCGGGCGGGCGCTGGGCGGCGCCCTCTCCTGGAGCGAGCCGCAGGCCTTGGCGCCCTTCGCCGAGGAGAGCCCGTTCGCCGGGTTGGCGACGCCGCCCGAGGTGACGGTGACGCGGCAAGTGTTGGCTCAACCGAGCGCGGCCTCCACCGCCGTGGTTTGGGCGCGGCTGCGCGACGGCACGCCGCTCGTGACCGCGCGGGAGGAGGGCGAGGGCCGCGTCGTGCTGTTTCATTTAACCGCGAACGCAGCGTGGTCGTCTTTGCCGCTTTCGGGATTGTTCGTCGAGATGATGGGCCGCATGGTGGCCGAAGCGCCGGCGCTGGCTGGAGCCTTCGGCGACGTCTCCCGCGCGCCGGACCCAGCGGCGGACGCGACCGAAGATGCAGCGCGCGCCTCGCCTCCGGCGGAGCCGCCGGCTCAAGCCGCGCTGGTCGAGGAGGCGGCGCAGCCGAGTGACGAGACCGCCCCGCTGAGCGCGGCGAGCGCGGGCTTGTGGCGGCCGGCGCGGCTGCTCGACGGTTATGGCGCGTTGCAGCCGGCGGATCCCGCCGCGGCGCCGATCCCGGGCGACCGGCTCGCCGAGGCGGCGCGGAACGGCGCGCGCCCTGGGATCGCGCCAGGGATTTACGAGCGGCGCGAGGCGCAAAGCGGCGCGGAGGCGGGCGGAGACGCGGCGCGCATCGCGGTCAACGCGCTTGGGCCGGAGGCGCGGCTTGTCGCCTTCGAGCCGCCGGCGGGCGCGACGCGGCTGACGTTGTCCGAGCGAGAGGAGGTGCCGTTGAAGCCGGTTCTATTGGCGAGCGCGTTGATCTTGCTGCTGCTCGACGTGCTGGCGGCGCTCTTCATCGCGGGGCGGCTGCGGCCGGCGCGCGGGGTGGCCGCAATGGTGATCGCAGGGATCGCGGCCGCGGCGCTGACGGGCGCGCCGAGCGCCCTGCGCGCCCAGGAGCGCGCGGCGTCGGAGGACGAAATCCTGATCGATCCGGCGGCGCGGCGCGCCGCGCTGGAAAGCGTCGTCGGCTACATCGTCACCGGCGATGCGCGCGTCGACCGCGTCAGCCGCGCCGGGCTGAGCGGGCTGCAGCAGGTCTTGACCGAGCGCACGGCGCTTGAGCCGGGCGCGCCCGCGCCGGTGGATCTTGAGACCGATGAGATCGCCGTCTACGCGGTGCTTTATTGGCCGATCACCGAGAGCCAGCCGAGCCTCAGCGATGCGGCGGTGCGCCGGCTCAACGCGTTCATGCGCTCGGGCGGGCTGCTCGTGGTCGACAGCCGCGACGCCCATCAGACGTTCCGCGGCGGCGAAGGGCCGAATGCGGGGCATATGCGCCGGCTGCTTTCGCAGCTCGATCTGCCGCCCATCGCGCCGATCGACCGGGATCATGTGCTGACGCGCACCTTCTACATCATCGACGACGCGCCGGGCCGCTGGCGCGGCGGCGTGGTGTGGGCGGCTGTGGGCTCGGGCCCGGCTGACGCCGCGGATGACGGGCTCGACCGGCTGGCGGGCGATGTGAATGACGGCGTCTCGCCGATCGTGATCGGCTCGGTCGATTGGGCCGGCGCCTGGGCGGTGGACGCCCGCGGCCAGCCGATGTTTCCGATCGGCCGCGGCGGCGAGCGCCGGCGCGAGATGGCCCGGCGCTTCGGCGTCAATCTGCTCATGTACGCCTACACTGGGAATTATAAATCCGATCAGGTGCATATCGACGCCCTGCTCGAACGTCTCGACAATTGACCGCCGGCCCGCCCGCGCGCGGCGAGCGCTGGCCCCGCCCACCCCGCGCTCGCCGCGCGCGGGCGCGTCATCGCCGCGACGTTGGACTGAAAGATCGACCCATCGAGATAGGACCGCCTAATGGAGAGCTCGCTCACCGCCATTTCCGATCTGATCCTGCGCCCGATCGCGCCGCTCGGTCTGATCTACGCCCTCGGCGCGCTGGCGCTCGCGGTGATCCTGGTCGCCGCGGCGCGGGGGCTGAAAGGCGCCTGGCTGCGGCTCCTCGCCTTGGCGGCGTTGATGATGGCGCTGTTGAACCCGGCCGTGGTGCGCGAGGAGCGCGAGGCGCTCGCCGATGTGGTGGCGTTGGTGGTGGATGAGAGCGCCAGCCAAGGGCTCGAAGACCGGCGCGAGACCACGCGCGCCGCGGCGGAGGCGGTCGCGGCGCAGATCGAGCGCTTGGCCGACGCTGAGGGCGGGCGGCGCCCGATCGAGCTGCGCCGCATCGAGGCGAGCATGTCGGATGAGGCGGCGGGCACGCGGCTGATGACGGCGCTCGACGAGGGGCTCGCCGATGTCGCAGAAGGCCGCCTCGCCGGCGCGATCCTGATCACGGACGGCGCCGTGGCCGATGGAGAGCTTCGGCCTGCGGCGCTCTTCGGCGGCGGCGAAGGCGAGGAAGGGGCCGAGGCCGCCTCTCCCGCGCCGCTGCATGTGCTTCTGACCGGCCGCGAGGGTGAGACCGATCGCCGGCTGGTGGTCGAGAACGCGCCGGCCTTCGGGCTTGTGGGCGAGCCGGCGCGCTTCCGCTTTCGCGTCGAGGAGACCGGCGCGCCCTCGGCCGAGACCGGCTCCGGCGCCTTGGCGCGGGTGCGCGCCTTTGTGGATGGCGCGCCGGCGGCGGAGGGCTTCGCGCGGCTCGGCCGCTCAACCGAATTCACCATCACGCTTGAGCGCGCGGGCGCGACGGTGGTGGAGTTGCGGCTCGATCCTATTCCGGGCGAGCTGACGGAGCGCAACAACGCTGTGGCCTTCTCCGTGAACGCGGTGCGCGACCGGCTGCGCGTGCTGCTCGTCTCGGGCGAGCCCCATGCGGGCGAGCGGACCTGGCGGAACCTGCTGAAATCCGACCCGTCGGTCGACATGGCGCATTTCACCATTCTGCGCCCGCCGGCCAAGGCGACGCGCGCCTCGCAAAGCGAGCTGGCGCTGATCCCGTTTCCGACCCGAGAACTCTTCGCCGAGAAGCTCGATCAGTTCGATCTGATCGTGCTCGACCGCTATCGGCGCTGGGGCATCCTCTATGAAAGCTACATCCGCAACATCGCGAATTATGTGCGCGGCGGCGGCGCCGTCTTGATCTCCACCGGGCCCGCCTTCGCCGGGTTTGAAAGCATGTATCGCTCGCCGCTGGGCGAGATCATGCCGGCGCGGCCGACCTCGCAGGTGATCGAGGAGCCGTATTTGCCGCAGATCACCGAGCTTGGCGCGCGCCATCCGGTGACGCGAGGGCTCGAGGGCTCGGGCGACGGCGTCGCGGCGCCGAGTTGGGGACGGTGGTTCCGCCAGATCGAGGTGGCGGCGCTCGATGGCGACATCATCATGGAAGGGGCGAATGAGCGTCCGCTCCTGATCCTCAACCGCGTCGGCGAGGGGCGGATCGGCATGCTCGCTTCGGATCAGGTCTGGCTCTGGGCGCGAGGATATGATGGCGGCGGGCCGCAAGCCGAGCTGCTGCGGCGCCTTGCGCATTGGCTGATGAAAGAGCCTGAGCTTGAGGAGGAGGCGTTGACCGCCGAACCCGCGCCCGGTGGCTTCACAGTCGAGCGCCGCTCGCTGACGCCAGGAGAGAAGAGCGTGCTGTCGCGCGGGCCGGACGGCGTGGAGACATTGATCCCGCTCGAGGGCGCCGGCGATGGCGTGTGGCGCGCGGTGGTGGCGACGGATGTGCTGGGCGTGCACCGCCTAGCGGATGCGGCCGAAAGCGTGATCTCCGGGCCCAGCGAGCGCCGCACGCCGTTATCGGCGATCGCCGCGGTGGGCCCGCCCTCGCCCGCCGAGTTCGCCGATCCGGTCTCGACCGCCGAACATCTCGCGCCGGCGGCGGAGGCGAGCGGCGGCGCGGTGCGGCGGCTCAGCGAGGGCGGCGCGCCGGATCTTCGCCGCGTGCGCGAAGGCCGCGCGCAACAAGGCGCCGGCTGGATCGGCCTCACCCGCCGCGAGGCCTACGCAGTGCGCGGCGTGAGCCTCGCCGGACTGGCGCCAGCCTGGGTGTTCTTCGGCCTCGCCGCGCTCTTCTCGATCGCCGCCTGGCGGGTTGAGGGTCGCTGACGCCCAAGGAGCTTCGCGCCGCCGCAAGCACGCTGCGTAGAGGCGAGGGCGGACCTCCGGATCCGTCACTTTCATGATGCGCGCCGCGCATAGCCGAGCAATTTCAACCGGCTGTTCACGCGCTCTTACCGCCGGGCGCGACGAGATCGACGAGCATTTTCGGCGCCCGAAGCCGTCAGCCCGACTTGCCCGAGCTGCGTTGGGGCACGTGTTCCGTCAGCCGCGGCATGATCTCGACGAGGTTGCAGGGGCGGTGGCGGATGTCGAGCTGCGCGTTCAGGATCTCGTCCCACCCATCCTTGCAGGCGCCGGGCGAGCCGGGCAGCGCGAAGAGATAGACGCCGGCGGCGACGCCGGCGCAGGCGCGGGACTGCATGGTCGAGGTGCCGATCTTTCGGGCTGAGACCATGTGGAAGAGCGCGGAGAAGCCGTCGATCTCTTTCTCATAGACGCTGCGATGCGCCTCAACGGTCACGTCGCGGCCGGTGAGGCCGGTGCCGCCGGTGGAGATGATCGCGTCGATCTCGCCGCTGTCGATCCAAGCGCGGAGCTGGGCTGCGATCTCATCCGTCTCATCCTGCACGACCGACCGTGCGGCGAGAATATGCCCAGCGCCCTCGATCCGGCCCGCCAACACGTCGCCGGAGCGGTCCTCGGCGAGCGAGCGCGTGTCGGAGACGGTGAGCACCGCGATGCGCACAGGCGCGAAGGGCCGGCTCTCATCGATATTCGCGGTGAAGCGCGCCGAGTTCATGCGTCTCTCCCTTGATCATCAAGCTCCGCCCTGGCGCGCCAGAGCTCACGCGGACAGTATTTCATCCAACCGCTCGCGCAGCGCCAGCAGATCCCGCCAGGCGAGGCGCTTCATCTCCGGACTGCGGAGCAGATAGGCGGGGTGGAAGGTGGCGAGACAGGGGATCGAACGCGCGCCGCGCCGATACTCGATCCAAGTTCCGCGGTAGCGCGTGACGCCGACGGTCGCGCCCATCACATGCTTTGCAGGCGCGCCTCCGAGGCATAGCAGCAGCTTCGGCGCCGCAAGCTCGATATGCCGCTCGAGAAACGGCGCGAGCGCGGTCACCTCTTGATCGGCGGGCGCGCGATTGCCGAGCGGGCGCCAGGGCGTGAGGTTGGTGATGTAGACGGCGCGCTTGAGATCCTCGGCGGCGCGGTCAAGCCCGATCGCGCCCAGCATCCGGTCGAGCAGCTGGCCCGAGCGGCCGACGAAAGGTTTGCCGCTTCGGTCTTCTTCGGCGCCCGGCCCCTCGCCGATCACCATCACCAGCGCGCCGGGGCGGCCATCGGCGAACACGCAATTCTTGGCGCCGGCGCGCAGGCTGGAGCCTTCGAAGGCGGCGAGCGCGGCCGCCAGGCTGGGCAGATCCGCGGCGGCGCCGGCCGCGCGGCGCGCATCCTCGATCACCGCGTCGGGCGTTGCGGCGTCCGGTGGCGGCGCGGCGGCGGGCGCGGCCTTCCCGGCCGGCGCGCCGCGCTGGGCGGCGCCCTCTCTCGCGCCAACGCCAACGCCAACGCCAACTCCAGGGCCGGCTCCAGCGGCGGGCGCGCTCGGCGCCGTCAGCCGAAACGCCGCATCGGGAAGCTCGCCGGTGCGGTCGAGCGGGCTCTCGCCGATGGTCTCGTCGATCCCGGCCTCGAGCTGCCAGGCGAGCGCGGCGATGAGCGCGGCGCGCAGCTCCGCCTCCTCGGCGGCCGATCCCGTCCCTGGCGCGCTGGTCTCCGTCATTCTCGCCCCGTCTCATCGCTTTCGCCGGCGTCGAGCCGCGGCGTTAATCCTTCGTACACCATAACCCGGCGATGCGGAGGCGCGCGCCCTTCGTGGGCGCCGCGCGGCGCGGCTTCCCCAACGGAACCCGTCATTTCAAGCGGTTTTTCGTTCGGATCGGCGCTTGGTTGGTTGAAGTCGGAGGGCGCGAGGCCATACCAACCCGAAGGTCGCTTTCGGGCGGAAATCGCACAGAACGTACAAGCGCGGGCCGCGGCGGCGGCGATCGCGCCTCAGGAAGGACGCTGCTGGAATGGAACGCGAAGCGGTCGAATACGACGTGGTCATCGTCGGCGCCGGGCCGGCTGGGCTCAGCGCGGCGATCAAACTCAAGCAAATCGCCGGCGATGATCTCAGCGTCGTGGTGCTTGAGAAAGGCTCGGAGGTCGGCGCGCATATCCTCTCCGGCGCTGTGATCGATCCGGTCGGTCTCGACATGCTGATCCCCGATTGGAAGGAGCGCGGCGCGCCGCTGCATGCGCCGGTGACGCAAGACCGCTTCTTCGTTCTCGGCGAGAACGGCGATCTGAGGCTGCCGAACATCGCCTTGCCGCCGCTGATGAGCAATCACGGCGCGCATATCGTCTCGCTCGGCAATGTGTGCCGCTGGCTGGCCGAGCAAGCCGAGGCGCTGGGCGTCGAGATCTTCCCAGGGATGGCGGCGAGCGCGCCGATCTACGATGAAAACGGCGCGCTGAAAGGCGTTGTGGCCGGCGAATTCGGGCTCGAGAAAGACGGCTCGAAAGGCGCGTCTTACGAGCCTGGCATGGAGCTGCACGGCAAGTATGTGATGATCGCGGAGGGCGTGCGCGGGTCTCTTGCGAAGCAGCTGATTGCGAAATACGAGCTTGATAAGGACTGCGACGTTCCGAAATTCGGCGTCGGCATGAAAGAACTGTGGGAAGTGAAGCCCGAGAATCACAAGATCGGGCAGGTCACGCACACTTTCGGCTGGCCTTTAGGCGGCGCTGCGGGCGGCGGATCCTTCATGTATCACTTGGAAAACAACCAAGTGTACGTTGGCTTTGTGGTTCATCTTAATTACGAGAACCCGCATCTCTACCCCTATATGGAGTTCCAGCGGTTCAAGCATCATCCGCTGATCGCCGAGGTGTTGAAAGGCGGAAAACGCATCGCCTATGGCGCGCGGGCGATCACCGAAGGCGGCTGGCAGTCAGTGCCGAAGATGGCCTTTCCAGGCGGCGTGCTGCTCGGCTGCGCCGCGGGTCTCGTGAATGTGCCGCGGATCAAAGGCACGCATAACGCGATGATCTCCGGCGTGCAGGCGGCGGAAGCGGCGGCCGAGGCGATCGCGGCGGGACGCTCTGGCGATGAACTCGCCTCCTTTTGGCAGGCGGTGCAGGACGGGCCGATCGCCAAGGATCTCAAACGCGTGCGCAATGTGAAGCCGCTCTGGTCGCGCTACGGCCTCGCGCTCGGCGTCGGCCTCGGCGGGATCGACATGTGGTTCGCCAACGTCTTCGGCGGCACGCTTTTCGGCACGCTGAAGCACGGCAAGACCGATGCGGAGGCGACGGGCCTCGCCTCTAAACACAAGCCGATCGAGTATCCGAAGCCCGACGGCGTTCTGTCTTTCGACCGGCTCACCAACGTCTCGTTCTCGGCGACGAACCATGCGGAGGGCCAGCCGAGCCACTTACAGCTAAGCGATCCGAGCGTCCACATTTCCGTGAACCTGCCGAATTACGACGAGCCGGCGCAGCGCTATTGTCCGGCCGGCGTTTACGAAGTGATGCGCGAGAATGGAGAGGCGCGGTTTGTGGTCAACAGCCAGAACTGCGTCCATTGCAAAACCTGCGACATCAAAGACCCGTCGCAAAACATCAATTGGGTCACGCCGCAGGGCGGCGACGGCCCGAATTACCCGAATATGTGAGCGTATCGGCGCCGCATGGGCCTGAAAACGGCGTTTGCGGCGCTCAAAAGCGCGGCGCCGGCGCATAGCTCTTAGGCGCCGCGGCCAAGAGATATGCGCCATTAGGGCAAGTTTTCGCAGTTTTCGTTACGCTGTTCCTTGTCGTTCGGGAGCGCTCGGATCACTCTGCGACGCGGAGAGAGAGCGGCGCGCCGCGAAATCACAGGAGCAGGCCATGGCGAGCGAACGAGGAGGCGAGCGCGGCGGCGCCGCGAAGCGGAGGCTCGGCCGAGCCGTGAGGCTGGGCGCGGCCGCGCTGCTGATCGGATGGGGCGCGAGCGCGCCGGCCGGAGCGGCGAGCCTCGAAGGCGCCTATCTCAAAGCGCAATACGCCGTGCATCAGAACGACGCCGTGGCGGCGGCGCGATACTACAACGAGGCGTTGATCTTCGCGCCGCATGAGCGGCGGCTGCTGGCGCCGGCGTTCTTCTTCTCGTTGATGACGGGAGAGGCGCGGCGCGCGGCGGCCTTGGCGCCGCGGCTCGAGGCGCTCGGCGTAAGCGACGGCGTCGCCACGCTGGTGCGCGTCGCCGAAGCCTTCGAGACCGAGCGCTATGACGACGCCGAGGCGCTGCTCGCGTCGGAGGCCGGGGCGGCGCTGTCGCCCATCATGCGCGGCGTTCTGCAAGGCTGGGCCGCCTATGGGCGCGGCGATCCCGTGGCGGCCGCGGCGCGCTTCACCGAAGCGCCGGAGGCGGATGAAAGCGCCGGCCCGCTGCGCGCGGAGGCGCTGCAAAAGGCCTATGGGCTTTACGGTGCCGTCAATCTTGGCTTGCTCGAAGCCGCGCAAGGCCGCGACGAGGCCGCGCTTGAGGCCTTCGCATCCGCCGAGGAGGCGGTTGGCCGCTGGACGCTGCGTCCAGCGCTCGAAGCAGGCGAAGCGATGCTGCGGCTTGGCAGAGCCGAGGAGGCGATCGCGCTTTACGATCAGCTTTTGGCGGAAGATCCGAACAATCCGCGTCTTGTGGCCGCCAAGCGAGAGGCGGAGGCGGGCGCGGCGCCCGCGCCGACGGTGGAGACGGCGCGCGACGGGGCGGCGATGCTGCTTCTCGCCTTCGGCGTCGGGCTCGGCGATGGCGAGCAATCCGCCTCGCGCCAGGCGCTCTCCTACATCCAGCTGTCTCGGTATCTGGCGCCGGAACTCGACGACGCCCGCGTCGCGGCGGCGGAGCTGCTCGCCGATCTCGGACAGATGCGCCTGGCGGCGGAGATCCTGGCCGGCGTCCCGCCGCAAGCGCCGCTTGGAGAGGTGTCGCGGATCGGCCGCGCCGAGGCGCTCGCGCGCGACGGCGATACCGATGGGGCGCTGACGATCATGCGCCGGCTGGTCGCCGAAGGGCCGACGCGGCCGAATGCGTTTTTGACGCTCGGCTCGCTCGAAAGCGTCGCTGGGCGCCATGAGGAATGCGCCGAGGCGTATGAGACCGCGTTGATGATGATGCCGGAGCCCACTTGGCGCGTCTTGCTGCGTCTCGGCATTTGCCGCGAGCAAGCGGGCGATTGGCCGGCGGCGGAGGCGGCGTTCGTCGAAGCGCTGGCGCTCGAGCCGCGGCAAGCGGATCTGCTCAATCACTTCGGCTATGGGCTGGTGGTGCAGAACCGGCGGCTCGATGAAGCGCGGGAGATGATCGAGTTGGCGGTCGAGCTCAGGCCGGACAGCGGCTACATCGTCGATTCGCTCGGATGGGTCATGTACAAGCTCGGCGATTACGAAGCGGCTGTGACGCTGCTGGAGGATGCGGTCGCCAAAGCGCCGTGGGAGTCGGTGATCAACGACCATTTCGGCGATGCGCTGTGGCGCGTCGGGCGCACTATGGAGGCGCGCTTCCAATGGCGCCGGGCGCTTTCCTACGAGCCGGAGGAGACCGATCGGCCGCGGATCGAGCGTAAGCTCGCCATTGGGCTGGATCAGGTTCTGGCTGAGGAGGCGGAGGCGGCTGCGGCGCTGGATGATGACGGTGAAGAGGCGTGGCTCGACGATGCGCCGTCGCCGCCCGCCCCGCGCGCCAGCGACGCTTATGGCGGCTGAGCCGCCGGCGCTCTCCGCGTTGGCGCGGGCCAAGGTTAATCTGACGCTGCATGTGCTCGGCCGGCGCGCCGATGGCTATCATCTCTTGGAGAGCCTTGTGGTGTTTCCGCGCCTTGGGGATCTGATCGAGGTGGATGCGGCGCGCGGGATCTCCTTGAGCCTCGATGGGCCGCAAGCTTTGGGGCTCGGGACAGGCGGCGACAATCTCGTGGTGAAAGCGGCGCTTGCGCTGCGGGAGGCGGCGCCGGCGTCGGCGCGGGATCGCGCGCTTGGCGCGGCGATCCGTTTGACCAAGCGCTTGCCGCTCGCCTCAGGCGTCGGCGGCGGCTCGTCTGACGCGGCGACGACGCTCAGGCTGCTCGCGCGGCTCTGGAGCGGCGCAGGCCCGGCGCTCTGGTCCGAGGCGCGGCTGTCTGAGATCGCTCTCGGCCTTGGCGCGGATACGCCCGCCTGCCTCTCAGCGCCCGCGCCATTGATGATGGAGGGGATCGGCGAGCGGTTGCGCCCCGCGCCGACGCTGCCGCCCTTTTGGCTATGCCTTGTCAATCCAGGCCGCGCCACGCCGACCGGGCCGGTCTTTCGCAGCCTCGCCGGCGCCATTGGCGCGCCCCAAACGGCGGTGCCCGCGCGCTATGAAGATGTTGGGGATCTCGCGGCGTGGCTCGCGGCGCAGCGCAACGATCTCGAGGCGCCGGCCGCGGCGCTGACGCCGGAGATCGGCGCGGCGCTCAGCGCACTGCGCGGGCGCGAGGGCTGTCGGCTGGCGCGAATGTCTGGAAGCGGCGCGACCTGTTGGGGTCTCTTCGCGGGGGAGGCGGAGGCCGAGGCGGCGTCTGCGGCGATCGCCCGCGCTGAGCCGCGGTGGTGGTGCGCGGCGGCGCCGGTTGAACCTGCGTGAGGGGTCAGGACGTCAAAGCGATAAAGAGCGTCGAGCTTGGCAAGGCGAGCAGCGCGCCCGCTGCGATCGCCACGCCGTAAGGCGCCGTTTTCGCATATTTCTCAAAATCAATCTGGCCCGCCGCTGGGATCGCTTGGGCGATGGCGAAGCGAAATTTCAGCGCCATCAAGGCCAAGACGCCGAAGCCCCCGCCGATCAGCAAGATATACGTCGTCATCATCACCGCGGCGGTCGGGTCGAACCAAAGCGCGGCGGCGGCGAAGAGTTTCGCATCCCCCCCGCCCCAGAGGCCGAACGCCCAAAGGCCGAAGCCGACGGCGAAACAGGTGAGGCCGACGGCCAGGTGCAGACTGAACGCCCAGAGGCCCAGCCCGCCCGTCAAGGCGGCTGCGACGGCGGCCGTTAAGAACCCGCCGATCAAGAGCAGCGACGTCCAATTGGGAATGATGAACCGCCGAACATCGCTCAGCGCCGCGGCGATAAGCGCCAAAGGAAAAATCGACAAAACAAGAGACGCCGCGCTCATCGTGAAATCCCTCGGTTTCTTCGGCGCGCAACACGCCTCTCCTTGCGCAGCGGAGCGCCCGGCGCAGGGCCGGACGCTCGCCGAGGCCGCGCCTTCGATCGATCGCGAAGGCGCGGCGCGACAGCGATTAGCTGTTGACGGCGGTGTCGAGCTCGGTCGAAATCTCGTCGAGGGTCGCGTCGAGTTCGTCACCCAGCGTTCCCGCGCCAACGATGATGGCGAGGCCGATCAGCGCCGCCAGAAGGGTGTATTCGATCGCGGTCGCGCCAGACTCGTCATTCAGAAACTTAGCGAACATTTGTCTCTCCAGTCTTTCCGTCGGAACGCAACACTGTCCGACACAGCCGTTATAGAGCTTCAAATGTTTCCGAGGCCTGAATATATGTGGTTTACGGCATTAATGGGCGTAATTTTCAAAGTAAATTCAAGTATACGTGGTAAACGTGGTGTTCATCATGCCGCCGAATAAAGAGTAGGGGGGTGTCGTCGCGCAAGGATACGACGGCGCTGATCACGCGCGGCGTGCGGCGCAGCCTTTCGGCGCTCGGTTGGGAGACGATCGTCGAGTTCACGCCGGAGGCCGGGCGACGGATCGACGTGCTCGGCGTCGATGCGAAGGGCGTGTTCTGGGCGATCGAGGTGAAATCAAGCCTCGAGGATTTGCGCGCGGACCGGAAATGGCGCGACTACCTGTCATGGTGCGACGCATTCTCCTTCGCTGTCGATCTGGCGTTTCCGATCGAGGCCTTGCCCGAGGATGTCGGCGTCCTGCGCGCCGACGCATTCGCGGCTGAGAGCGTGCGCCCCGCGCCGATGCATCCTTTGCCAGCGGCGCGGCGAACAGCGCTGCTGCGCCGTTTCGCGCGCCACGCCGCCGCCCGGCTCCGGCGCCTTGAGGATCCCGCGCCTTTCGGCGAAGGCGCCTGACGCGTTTGCGGCGCGCTCAGCCGCCCCGCTCTCGCCGCGCCGCGCTCGCCGGGTAGACGCCCAATACTTTCATATAGCTGCTGAAGAAGGTGAGCTCCTCCAATGCGAGAGCGACATTCGGATCGTCCGGATGCCCTTCGATGTCGGCGTAGAACTGCGTCGCGGTGAAGAGACCGTTGAGCATGTAGCTCTCAAGTTTGACCATATTCACGTTATTCGTCGCGAACCCGCCCATCGCCTTATAAAGCGCCGCAGGAATATTACGGACGCGAAACACCAAAGTGGTGATCGCCGGCCCATCATGGCGGTCCGCTTCGATCTTACGGCGCGAGGCGACGAGGAAGCGCGTGGTGTTATGCGCCGCGTCTTCGATGTTCTGGGCCACGAGATCGAGGCCGTAGATCTCGCCGGCCAGCCGCGAGGCGATGGCGCCGCGGCTCGCATCGCCGGCTTCGGCCACCGCCTTCGCCGCGCCGGCGGTATCGGCCACTACGCGGGCCGTGAGCTTTTTCTCCCGCAAAAAGGCGCGGCATTGGCCGAGCGCGACCATATGGCTCTCGGCGGAGACGAGGCTGTCCATATTCGCGCCGGGCGGCGCCAGCAATTGCAGCCGGATGGGCAGGAAATGCTCGGCGATCAGATAGAGCCCGCTCTCCGGCAAAAGATGATGCACATCGGCGACCCGGCCATAGAGCGAGTTCTCCACCGGCAGCATCGCCAGCTTCGCCTCGCCGCTGGTCACCGCTCCGACCGCCGCCTCGAAGGTGTTGTGCGCCACCGGCCGCATGCCCGGATACACTTCGAGGCAGGCCTGGTGTGAGAAGGCGCCAGGCTCCCCTTGATAGGCGATCGCGTCCCCATTCGATTCGGCGGTGAGATCGCGCGCGCGCGCGACGTCGGTGTCGGTCATAGCGGTCCTTTGAGGCGCGAAGAGCGCGCGAGTCCGCTTCTAGGCCTGGATCGCGCCTTGGCAAAGCGCTTCGGCAAGATCCTCTTTACCAAACCCATGCATCGCTACCGGCGTGCGACGACAAAGCGCGCCGTCGGTCTCGAAAGGCTCGACCTTTTCGCCGGACCCGCTTAGTCAGCATGTCGAAAATAGGGCGAGCGACCGGGCGCGCCCGCCTTCGCCGCGATAATGCAATCCCAGCGGCGCGCCTGACTGGAGGAGGATTATGGACGGCTACGAACTCAATAAATATCTCGGGGCCGGCGCGGGCGCGCTGGGCGTGTTCATGGCGATCTTGATCCTGACCGAGAAAGGCTATCACGGTCATCACCATGACGAGCCGACGCGTTTTTACGTCTCTGAGGTCGAAGAGGAGGCGGAGCCGGTCGAGGAGGAGAAGATCGACTACGGACCTCTGCTCGTCGCTGCGACCGTCGAGGACGGCGCGGCGCTGTTCGATCGGCGCTGTTCCTCCTGTCACATCAACGCCAAGGGCGCCGATCATGGCCAAGGCCCCGCGCTTTACGGCGTGATGGGCCGGCAGATCGCGGCGGCGGAAGGTTTCCGCTACTCCAGCGCCCTTGAGGGGAAAACCGATCTCGTTTGGGATTGGGACAATATGGGCGGCTTCCTGACGCGGCCGGCCAAATGGGCGCCGGGCACGAAGATGAGCTTCGCCGGCTTCCGCGATCCGGAGGATGTGGCGGCCGTGATGCTGTATCTCAACGAGTATCACGACGCGCCGCTCGCTCTGCCCGACGAGGAGCAGGCGCTGGCCGAGTGACGCTTGTATGCGAACGACTTGAGCGATCGACGCATCGCTCAAGTCGAGCTGTCGGTCCTTGCCGACTTGCCGCCGCCGCATTTTGAGCTTCCCTGTGTCAACTAGGCTAGAAGGGCCGAGGGATGGCAGCGGGGCGGAGCGTGGTGACGCAGCCGACATGCGACAGACGAGACAGTAGCGCTTGGCGGCCGCGATACGCGCCGCTGATCGCGGCGGCTATCGTGATCATGGCTTCGATTTTCGGAGCGGCGGGCCCATCGTGGGCGGACACGACGGCTCTAAATCGCAGCCACGGCCTCTCAGCCTTTGGCGATCTCAAATATCCTCCCGATTTCCAGCATTTCGCCTATGTGAACCCGGAGGCGCCGAAGGGCGGTCGCATTCGTTTGCCCTCGGACACCGGGCGGCAGACCTTCGATCACTTCAATCCCTTTATCTTTCAAGGCAGCGCCGCCACAGGCGCGACCTCGATGTTCGACACCCTGATGGCGAGCGCGGCGGATGAACCGGATGCGATGTACGGCCTTGTGGCCGAGAGCGTTTCGCTGCCGCCGGATCGAAGCTTCGCGATTTTTCATCTGCGGCCAGAGGCGCGTTTCGCCGATGGCGCGCCAGTGACGGCGTCTGATGTCGCGTGGTCTTTCAACACGCTAAAAGAAAAGGGCGCGCCTTGGCTGCGCTTCCAACTCGCGCCGATCGAAAGCGCGACGGCGCTCGACGCGGCGACCGTGCGCTATGATTTCGCTGTTGGCGCCGTGAAGCGCGACTTGCCCGCCCTCGCCGCGGGGCTGCCGATCTTCTCGGAGGCTGATTTCGCGGATCGTCCTTTTGATCAGCCTTCCCTGCGCCCGCCGCTTGGTTCAGGGCCTTACGCTCTCGAAGAGTTCCGCCAGGGTAAAGAAGTGACGTATCGTCGTCGCGGCGATTATTGGGCTGAAAATCTGCCAGTCAACCGCGGAACAAACAATTTCGATCGCATCACCATCGAATATTACGTGGATCGTGACGTGCAGCTGGAGGCATTTAAGGCAGGGGCGTTTGACTTTATCGAAGAGTTCACCTCAGCTAATTGGGCTTTGAAGTATAATTTTCCTGCTGTTGAAAATGGGCTGGTGATAAAAGAGACGTTGCCGGATGGGCGTCCCAGCGGCACGCAAGGATGGTGGATTAATTCCCGGCGTGACAAGTTCAAAGATCCGAGAGTGCGGCGCGCTTTGATATACGCCTATGACTTCGAGCAGGCGAACCGCCAGCTATTTTACGGCATCTACGATCGCACCGATAGCTTCTTTGAGAACTCCGAGCTGCTGCAGGCGTCCGGCGCGCCGACGCCGGGCGAACTCGCCTTGCTCGTTCCGTTGCGCGACGAGATCCCGGAGGCGTGGCGCGAGGCCGTGTTCGGCGCGGCGTTCGAACCGCCGGCCAATAGCGGCGATGGTGATGCGCGGCCGAACCTGATCAAAGCGCGCGATCTTTTGGCGGAGGCGGGGTGGACCGTTCAAGACAAGGCGCTGCGGAACGCCGCGGGCGAACCCTTCGAGCTCGAGCTTCTGCATTTCGCCGGCGGCGGGTTCGATAAGGTCGTTTGGCCTTACATCAGCAATCTCGAGGTGCTGGGCATCGACGCGCGGCTGCGAAAGATTGATCCGGCGGCGATGGAGCGGCGCCTCAAAGTGTTCGATTTCGACATGACCGTGCGGCGCTACGCGCTCGGCCCGACGCCAGGCCTCAGCCTGCGCAATTACCTGCATTCCGATAGCGCTGAGACCGAAGGCAGCCAAAACCTCGCCGGCGTCGCCGCGCCTGTGATCGACGTGCTGCTTGAAGCGATCCAGAAAGCCGAGACGCGTGAGGCGCTGGTCGATGCGGCGCGCGCGCTCGACCGGGTCTTCCGCGCCGGGCATTACTGGGTGCCGCAATGGTATAAGGGCGGGCACAACGTGGCCTATTGGGATCGCTTTGGCCGCCCTCAGGATCTTGGCGTGCCCAAACCCGCCTATGACCGCGGCGTTCTGGCCACCTGGTGGTATGACGCTGAAAAATCAGATGCGATCGACGCGGCGCGCGGCCGCTAGCCCGACCGTTCAATCCGAGGGAACCAGGCCCCATGGGCGCTTACATTCTAAAACGCCTCGGGCTGATGATTCCGACCCTGATCGGCATCATCCTGGTGAACTTCATCATCATCCAATTCGCGCCCGGCGGGCCGGTCGAACAAGTGGTCGCGGAGTTGCGCGACGGCGGCGGCGGCGCGCTCGACCGGATCGGCGGCGGCGCCACTGAGATCGCCGGCCAAGGCGCTGCGGCCGGTGACAGTCTCTATCGCGGCTCGCAGGGCATTGATCCTGAGTTCATCGCTGAACTTGAACGCCAGTTCGGCCTTGACCGACCCGTCCATGAGCGCTTTCTCGTCATGGTCTATAATTATTTCACGTTCGATTTCGGCGAGAGCTTCTTTAAGAAGCAGCCGGTGATTGATCTGATCATTGAAAAGCTACCAGTTTCGCTGACGCTCGGCTTCTGGACGCTGCTGCTAAGTTACACGATCTCCATCCCGCTCGGCATTCGGAAA
>JBCBCG010000083.1:0-16753 GCA_038530925.1 Pseudomonadota bacterium | reverse complement strand
CTTTAGGGCAAGACGTTCTTGCCCGTAGCGCTGGCTCGCAACAAGAAAACGATGTAGCAGCGGCCATACTCGCGGGCGCTTTCGGCTTTGGCGGCGATCTCGCGGCCGGTGAGCGCCTCTCCCGTCTCCGCCCGATACGCCGCAGCGAGCGCCGGGCCGCTCAGCACCTGCTCGACGCAGCCGATCTTGCCGCAATAGCAGCGCTCCGTGATCGGCGGGCGGCCGTAAAGCGGGAAGGGATTATGGCCCCATTCGCCGTTCAGCCGGTTGCGGCCGATCAGCGGCGCGCCGTTCACCGCGACGCCGCCGCCGACGCCGGTGCCGAGGATCACCCCGAAAGCGACCTCAGCGCCCGCCGCGGCGCCATCCGCCGCCTCGGACGCGATGAAACAGGCCGCATCATTGGCGACGGCGACGCGCGCGCCGAGCGCGCGCTCGAGATCGCGGGTCAGCGGCCGTCCGATCAGCGTTTGCGTGTTCGCGTTCTTCACCGTCGCATCATCCGCGGCGAGCGCGCCGGGAATGCCGACGCCCACAGCGACCTCGGCCCCGAAGCAGAGCGCCGCGCGCGCGCCGTCGACCAGTTCGCGGATGGCGCGGATGATCGCGTCGTAATCGTGGCTCGGCGTATCGCGGCGCGCCGCATAGATCGTCTCATTGGCGCGATCGAGCACGGCGATCGCGGTTTTCGTGCCTCCGAGATCAACGCCGACCCGAAACGCCATGTCCGCCGCCATAAACCGCCCTTTCGCGCTGCGCCGCCACGCAGTTTTCGCCGTTATCTCACGCTCCGCGGCGAGATGCGCGCGGAAACGCCGCCAAAGCGGTCGGCGCCGCCGCGCGCCGCATGCGCAAGCGCGCGCAGCGTCGTTCACCAAATGATGCGCTTTCCTTGTGGAAGCCGCCGATTTGCCCTCTATGCTCAACAAAGGCGCAAGCGGCGAGACGCCGGCGCACGGAGCCCGCGATCACGCAGGCTCTCGGCGCAGCGGCCATCGGCGGAAGGCGAGCGGATGATCCCCAATATTGAACGGGTGCTCGTACTCGAAGACGATCTGCTGCTCGGCGTCGTCCTCGTCGCCGTGCTCTCCAGCCTGGGCGTCGATTACGTCGAGCATGTGCGCACCGTGCCGGAAGCGTTTCGCGAGCTTGAGGAAGGCGGGTATGACGCGGTGGTCGTCGATCTTTGGATAGAAGGCAAACGCGCCACGAGCTTTCTGCGCGCCGTCGACGAATCGGGGCTGCCGATGCTGGTGACCTCAGGTTTCGAATCAGGCGACGTCGTTCGTTTAGTGCCGAAAAACGCGATGTTCCTGCAAAAGCCGATCTCCACCGAGCAGATGCGGGACGCCTTGATCACGCTGAGCTCCAAAGGACCTGACGGCGCGCCGGACACGCGCGCGTAAAAGGCCAGGACCAGGCGCGCTTACGATGCCAGGGCCGCGCGTCGCGACGGCGCGATCAGCGTTTGGGAAAGCGCACTGAGGGTGTGAAGGCCACGAAATGGGGGTTGCTGAAAGGCGGACCGACCAGTTGGCCCGAGCCGTAACGCAGCGGCTCCTCCACCGCGCCATCCTCGCCAAGCCGGCGCACCATGCCGCCGGAGGCGCGCAGCACCGCATGCGCCGCCGCGGTGTCCCAAGCCATGGTGCGCCCAAGGCGCGGATAAAGATCCGCCTCGCCGCAGGCTAAAAGGCAGAACTTCAACGACGATCCCGCGCTTTCGAGTTTGGCGACGGAGAAGGCCTCCAGGAACCCGTCCGTCTCGGGGTCGCGATGCGAGCGCGAGGCGACCACGCGCATCGCGGCGTTGTCCGCCTCCGCCACCCAGAGCCGCCTCTGCGGGCCGATCGTCTCCGCCTGAACGCCACCCTGCTCCTCGATCGCGAAATCGGGATCCGGCGTCCAAAACAAGCGGTCGAGCGCCGGCGCATAGACCGCGCCGAGAAGCGGCGAACCGTTTTCGATCAACGCGATGTTCACCGTGTACTCGCCGCGGCCGGAGATGAACTCTTTCGTGCCGTCAAGCGGATCCACCATGAAGAGCCGCCGCGCGCCGGCGCCGAGCAGCCCGCTGAAGCCGGTGGAGCGCTCCTCGGTGATCACGGTCACATCAGGATGCGCGGCGCTCAGCCCGTCGGCGATGAGCTTGTCGGCTGTGAGATCCGCCTCCGTCACCGGGCTGTCGTCCGGCTTCGCGTCGATGCGCAGATCCGCCTTACGGAAAAAACGCAGCGTCGCCAGCCCCGCCTCCACCGCGAGCCGGCGCATGGTCAGCGCGATGGCGCGCAGCTCCTCATCGCCTTGAACGAGCTCTAAACTCTCGTAATCGGACATCGCCAATCCTCTCGCGGCCAGCCCTCCTGAGGCCGGCGCCTCCCGCAGATTTCGCCGCGCGCGCCGCTCTTCGCTCAGCCGCGCCCGCGATAAGGCGGCACGCCTTGATCCGGCAGCCAAAGCCCCTCAGGCGGCGGGCCCGATTGCCAGAACACGTCGATCGGCATGCCGCCGCGCGGATACCAATAGCCGCCGATGCGCAACCAGCGCGGGCCGGCGCACGCGATCATGCGTTTGGCGACCGCCAAGGTGCAATCCTCATGGAACGCCCCGTGATTGCGAAAGCTCTGCAAGAAGAGTTTCAGCGACTTCGACTCAACCAGGCTTTGATCCGGCGCGTAATCGATCACCAAATGGCCGAAATCGGGCTGCCCGGTCACTGGACAAATCGAGGTGAATTCTGGGCAGACATAGCGCGCAAGATAAAGATCGCTGGGATGGGGGTTGGGAACAGCGACGAGGCGCGCGTCATCGGGCGAGGCCGGCGTCGACGTCGCCTGGCCGAGGAGCCCGCCCGCAGCTGCGCTATCGCCGGCGCCAGGCGCATCCGCCGCCGCGCGCGCAGCCGGGTTCGTCGAGAGCGGCGAGAGCGGGAGGGCGCGGCCCATCGCGTGCGTCCTTTCGGCGGAGACGAGCCCGCAGGGCTCGATCAGAAACGCCGCGCCGGCGCGGCGCGCAAGGACGCGCCGGGCCGAAACAGCGGCTCGCCATCGCGCCTTGGGCCGGCGCCGTCAAGGCCTCCGTGCAAATCCTCCGCGCAAATCCTCCGCGCAAATCCTCCGACAGCTCCACTCCGCGCGAGCCTTCATCGCTCGGCGCGGCGCTTAGCCTTTGGCCACCAGCGTGTCGCATAGCGGATGGCGCAGCAGCTCTTCGGTGAAGGACCCGAGCAGATTGGGCGAGAACACGGAGCGTCCATGGGCGCCGATCACCAAGAGATCGGTCTTGCCGCCCGCCTCGGCCATCCGATGCATCGCCATCTCCAGCGCATGGCGCACGCCCGCGGCCACGGGCGCCGGCGGCTGGAACGTCTCTGGCAGATCTGCGCCCTTCATCCACTCCTCCAGGCTGGCTTTCGCCTCAGCCTGGAATGGCGCCATCTGGGCCTCGCTATCGCGGAAGCCGCGGAAGGGCGCGTGAAAGGCGTAATAGGCCGCGATCGGCGCGCCTGGCGCGAGGTCCGCCGCCATCCGCGCCGCCGCGGCGCAGGCGGGCGAGAGATCGACGCCGCAGAGCGGATGGGCGTAAGGGCCGCTCACCGCGTCCTTCACCAACAGCACCGGCTGGGCGCTGGCGCGCACGAGCCGCTCCATCGTCGTGCTGCTGAACATATCGGCCAGCGGACGGCTCCGATGCACGCCCAGCACGATGAGCTCCGCGCCGGCCTCGTCGGCCGCGGTGTGGATCTTGGTCATCGGATCGTCGATCGCCGCCTCGACATGCGCGTCGACCTCCGGCCGCGCGGCTGCGAGGCCCGTGAGACGCTGCATCGCCGCATGCTGCTGCGCCGTGGCCATCTCCTCGGGCAAATCGGCGTCGGTGACATGCAGCAGCTTCAGCCGGGCGCCGGCGCGCTCAGCGATGGCGAACGCGCGGTCCAGCGCGCGCGCGGAGCGGTCGGAGAGATCGGTGGCGACAAGAAGCGATTTCATGGGTCTCTCCTGAAGGCCGACCGCGCGCGGAGCGGCTGCGCGATTTGTCCCGAGGCGCATGTTCCGGCGCGAGGTCTGGAGACGCACCGTCTTTCGGCGAAACGAATGCTCACCAAGCGCCGCGGCGAAGCAACGCGACGCAGCGCCGCTCCATCTTCATCACGCGTCTAAGCAAAGCCGCGACAGCAAATAACCTGCGCATAATTCATAATCGCGTCCTATGGAAAATTCACGCATATACAAAATAAATGCGTGAATTCTCACCTTGGGCGACCGCCCATATTTATCTAAGTCATTCTTTGCACCAAAAAGCGACTGTCGTGTAAATGGACTGATTGTCGAAGCTCTGCAAGGCCTCCGCATGCGTTCTCGATCTCACAACGTTAAATGGCGTAGGGTGGTTGATAATTCCAGCCCCATTATCCTCGCGCAAACCAAACCCATCAGGAGAAGCTCCAACCGACAGATCATGGAAGTGACCTGGAACTGTTATTACATTCGCGCCACCAATGTTTGGTGCGTCTGGCGAGGTGAATTCGCGAATGACACGCCCAGCGATCGGCGCCAAAACATGTCCACTAATCGCGGTTTGCCCTTCGAGTTGTCGGCACGGCACCCATCCGTCAGGAAACACCGACCCCCGCGGACCGAAGCTCGCGCGCCAATCCAAGAGCGCAATCATCGCTCCTTTTGGTAAGTCGCTCAGCGTCGGCTGCGCGTCGACCGCTTGGAGACGCGCCTCCAATCGCTGATTCGCTGTCCGCAGCGAGCTTAGCTGCGATTCCAGCGAGTCAATTTGCATCTCTGTGTCGGCCATCGTCTGCACAAGGAGTTGCCGCGCCTCGATCAGCTGCTCCAGTGCAAATTCATAGCATTGAACCGGCGTGCCGCAGCGGGCCTGCGCCGAAGGCGAACTTGAGAACGAAGCCACAACTAAGAAAAGTAAGATCGGCGCAACCAGGGCAAGAAGGATTCTTCGAACTATTGAACCTGTTAGAGAAAGTTTACCCATACCCTATTCCTCCTCTCAATGTGAAGCCATCGCTTCCACCAAAATGCCCTGCCACTTGCAGTGAGCTTTGGGTCACAGAGCTTTCCCGACGCAACCTCCAATAAATCGGTGTAAGCTGCCGAAATACTAGTTATATCATCGTCGATCTGATACCTGCCGTCAACTTCGCAAATTAGGATATCAAACATGATAGCTGGCTTAAAATCATCATGATTTGTACTTAGGTGAAGATTGTGTTTTTGAAAACATTTATTTGACCACTCAGGAAATAGCTTTGGTATACGACGCGTAAAAACCCGCTCAGCCTTTTCAAGGAGATTTCCGACACGACAAGTTGACGCACTGACAAGTGCATCTGCCCGATCTATAATCCGAACAACTTCAAAAGATGCTTTCTCCAACACCTTCACCAGCGATGATTCCATTTGAATAATGATATTTTCCGCACTGACTTCTCCAGCCCGAAGCGCTCGAATAGCCTGATCTCCAGCGAGCTCTAAGCTCGCATCTATACGTTGAAAAACTTGCCTTATTCTCGCCTCACCAATGCTATCAATTTGATCTATTCGCGCTGCAAATACTGAGTCAGTCTGATTTATACGATCACGCAGAAGGTCATCAATCCTTGCAACTGTCGGTAAAATATGTTTTGAAAAAAGCATATCCATCGCGAGTTCAAATTGAATTCGCGCACCTTCCGAAAGGGCCTTGGATTTACTTTGAACTCCCTCATCAAATTTTTTATTTATCTCTGCTATCACATCGCACCCTCCATTTAAACATCGCTCGATCGCACCCGCGATATTAAAAGGTTTTGACTGCGCCGGCGTCGAAATCAGAGCACAAAAGAAAGAAATGAGGCAGAATATCAAAAGGTAGCGACAGAAAACCATCGTCAGCTCCCGTGTGAATTTCGGCGTCTGCGCCTTTTTGGTCGCGAAGATCGTGCTCTTCATCGTATTGACTAGGCCTAGAACACATTTCAGTCATTATGCGCAACCGCGCGCCCGGCCCATCACGATGCACGCGCGTCGCTGTGTGAGGCTGAGGCGGGCCCGCCTCCCCTGGTGAAGCGCGGGTCGGTCGGCTTTGCGCCATTTGATTTCAAGCGGATGATCGAGAAGTGAGCACCGTACGATGCTGCGGCGAGAAAAGACGAAGCGGGTCCTCATCGCGCGGATTGGTCGCGCATCCCACCGCGCGACAGCGCCGCTGAAGCGCCTTGCGACGACACGACCAGCGGTCGAAGCGCTCCCCCGCGTTCCCTTTCGACAACGCGCTCAAAAGCCGCGGCGACGGCGCCGGATCTTGTCGCGCTTCAGCGGCGCCGACTAGCTGGGCGGAGCGAGCGCGCCGCGCAGCCGCCGGAAGGGGAGGATCGCTCATGCTCTGGCAATTCGCGCTCGGCGCTTTGTTGATCGCCGCCTCTGTGGCGGCCCATGTCGTCTTCATCGGCGCGGCGATCCACTTTTTCTCCCGCACCGGCGCTTGGTTCCGCAGCCCGCCCGCGGCGATCAAGACGCCGGCGGGCCTCGCAGCGGCCGCGCTGTGGATGATGGCGGCTCACGGCGTGGCCATCTGGTTCTGGGCGATCGCCTTCATGGCCATCGGAGGGCTCGAGGATCTCGACACCGCGGTCTATTTCGCCGCCGTCTGCTTCACCACGCTCGGCTTCGGCGACATCATTCCAGACGAAAGCTGGCGCCATCTGACGGGTCTTTGCGCCGCGAACGGCCTGCTCGCCTTTGGCGTGAGCACGGCCTTCCTGGTCGAGCTGCTCCAGAACATCTGGCGTGAAGAGCGCGACGCCGTGTAAGCGGCCCTCAGCGCGCCGCCGCCCGCGGTCGCGCCCTTAAGCCTCTGTCAGGACACAAATCAAGCGCTGTCCGACGGGCCACAGGCGTGGAAGGACGCTCCGCCACTGCGGCGCCGACGCTCGCTCGTCGCGCGAATTGCGCCTTTCTCAGGGCCGCCGGCTTGCGAATCGCACAACCATAGAGAGTATTCTCCTCGGAGAGAGGCGGCGCTGTGAGCCCACGGCGCAGCGAGGGGAGAAGATATGTCCAATCCAACATCAACAGGCGCCTCGCTGGCGCCTGGAAAGAAGAGGTGTGTGTCGAGCGCTTGGGCGCGGCTTGCGGCGCCGGTCGCGGCGTTAGGCGCGGCGCTGGGGCTGAGCGGCTGCGTTGTTTCCGAGACTCTGCTGCTGGAAGACGTCTCCTCAGCCCGCCATGGATTGCCCGCGACCTTTGCGGTTGAAACGCCGGCCGGTCCGATCGGCGTGTTCGCGCGAGACACCAGCGGCGCCTACCGCGAAATCGTCGATCTCGATGGTGCGGCGCCGTTCGCGCTGCCGGGACGGCATTATCTCGAACCTTGGGCCACAGGCGATTTCGCACCGCGCTCCTTTAAGCTTTTGCACGCCGCCTGCGCGGCGCCGGGCGAAGACTGCGGCTATTCGATGTTGGTCGGGCGCGACGGCGCTTGGACTCAGTTCGTCGTCAACCTCAAAAGCGTCGACAAGCGACAGCGCAGCGGGGCGGGCGCCGCCGCCGCGCGCCGAACGGAACCTGCGGCGGCGGCGCCGGATCTCGACGCTTTGAAGGACCTCTATCTGGCGGCGGCGCTCAGCCGCCCTGACGCCGAAGCGCAAAGCGCCGCGCTTCAGGTCTATGAATTCGCGCATCGCAAGACCGCTTATATCGTGCAGACCCAGCCTGTGCGCCTTCGGATGATCGACGCGCATATGAGCGACCGCGCGCTCGCGGCGCTTGGCGATGAGCCGCCGGCGCTGCGCGATCCCTTATGGCGCGAGCCCGCGCGCCAATCCGCAGAGGCGTCCGACGCTCCACCAGTCGGCGAGGCCGAACGGCTTGCGCGAAACGCGCTTGGCGCCGCTCCGCGGGAGCCCGCCTCGACCGCCTCGACCGCCTCTGAGAGGCTCGATTTGGGCGCTCTCGATTTCGCGGCGCTCAACGCCGAGCCGATCGACGCTTTCGTGGTGGGCGCGGACGCGCATTCGAGCGCCTTCGAAAAAGCGCCCGAACCCGCCGCCGATCGCGACGGGCGCCGCCGCGCGGCTGACGGCTTCATCGTGACGGACCTGATCGGCGCGCTCACCGGCCTCTGATCCAGCGTTGCGAAAAGGCGCGTCGGTCGGCCTGTAAGCCGGGTTCTGGTCCCGCGAGCGGCGCGCCGATCCGCTTCACGTTCGATGGCCATTCATCTGGGACGCCGGTCGCCCGGCACCTCGAGCAGTCCACCCGGACGGCGGGGCGGAGGGCCCGCGCCGGCGCAAGGCCGGCGGCCGTCCCTATTCGACTTTGCTCCCGGCGGGGCTTGCCATGCCGCCTCTGTCGCCAGAAGCGCGGTGCGCTTTTACCGCACCGTTTCACCCGTGCCGCGCGGCGCCGGAGCGCTGCGGGCGGTTTGTTTTCTGTGGCGCTTTCCCTGAGGTCGCCCTCGGCGGGCGTTACCCGCCGCCGTTCCTCCGCGGAGCCCGGACTTTCCTCACCGCCTCACTTTCGCAACGCAGCGCAGCCATCCGGCCGACCGACCAACCGCTCATGCCGGCTCCGCGCAAGAGCGTCAAGCACCGAGCCCGCTTGAAATCTGCGAGCCCCCTGGACAGCGCCGGCCCGCGCGCCTAAGTTCCGCGCTCCCGACCAGGCGACGTGGCGGAGTGGTTACGCAGCGGATTGCAAATCCGTGTACGCCGGTTCGATTCCGGCCGTCGCCTCCAACACTTAGCCCTCATCAGAGGCGGCGATTTACAGAAAAATCGCCGCGATTTACAGTTTCTCGTTTCGTTCACGGTGCTGATCGTTCCGCGCCGCGCGCGCGCGTGCCTTCACAACGGGGCCGTATTCGTCGCCCTCTAAAAGCTTCAGGATCTCCGCGCCGCCCTTGGGATCGAGTGCGACATAATTCTCGATCACGTCATTCGCATAGCGCAGCGACCACGCCATGTAGCCTGCGAGATCGTCCATCTTCACCCCGGCGCGAACGAGCCGGGTCGCCACCGTGCCGCGCGTGTCGTTCAGCGTGAGATCGGGGTTCACGCCCGCCTTATCGCCCCATTGCCGGACGCCCTCGGAGGCGCGATGGGGCGTCAGGTCGAGACCGCGCTCACTCGCCAAGATGTTCTGCCGCTCTGGCGGCGTCGCCTCGATCACCTCTCTCAGCTCCGGCAAAACAGGTATGCGTGTCGCGCGCTGGCGCTTCGACGTGCGAATGACCACGAAGTCATTGCGGACATGAGCACGGCTGAGGCGGCAAAGATCGCCGGCGCGCAGTCCTGTGCAGGTTGCGACAATGATGATGCGGCGAACCCATTCAGGCGCAGTCGACAAGATTTTCGCGATGTCCTCAGGCGTCCAAACGAGCTCAGCACGGTCCGCTTTATAGAGGTTCGTGCCGCCGCGGATGACATGCGCCGTGATCAAGCCGCGGTCCTCAGCCCAAGAGGCGAGCCGCTTTACGATCGTCCACGCGTATTGCGCCTGCTTCGGGCTGTGGCTCCATTGATCGCGCCAGGCCGCGACATCTGCTTTGAAGCGCCGATCCTGCAGCACGACCACTGGCGCCGCGCTGAACTTCTCGCCGAAGCGCTCAAGCCAGGTGCGATAGTCGGATCGCGTTCGATCGGCCAGCTTCTTGAATTCGCTGCTGTCGAGAAACGCCGTGATCAGCTGCCCGATCGAGTCGCGACGCGTCGTCGGCTTGGAGCCCTTCGCCGCGTTATAGGCTTCGACGTAAGCGACGGGATCGTATCCATCGTCGGGCGTCGTCCAGAACCGCGGCCCGCCGCGCGTGACGTAGTGGTGGCGGCGAACGACGCCGCTCGCCAACCTCACCCGCACGCTGTGGACGTGCTTGACCCTAGGCAACTTCTCCATTCTTCCAGGCCTCGTAGGGGTCTAGACTGTCTCTCTCCCGCCCCGGAATCTTGCTGATGCGGTCGAGCGCGGCGTCGATCGCGTTGAGATCCCAATGGCCGCGCCGCCCCTTCACGGTTTCGACGCCGAGCGTCGAGCGCACCCATTTCTGCATCGCGGCCGTATCGTTGACGTAGCCGAGATACTTAGCGAGCCCCTTCGCATCGACGATGCGAGGGCGGCTCATGCGTCCGCCTCCCGCCATTTGGCCGCCGAAGCCGCTGTCGCGGCCAGCCAGTCGCGCGCCGCTTCGATGGCGTCGACATCATCGGGCGTCGGCGTGGATCCAAGAACCAAGGGCATCGCAAGGAGCGCGGAGATGTGCCGCTGAGCCTGAGCGACCTGCGCCCGCGCCGCGTCGCGTTTGGCGATGGCGTCGGCGTGGCTCTCGCCGGCGATCAGCTCGGCGGGCTCGACGCCAAGCGCGATGGCGAGCCGGGCCAGCGTCACGACGCCGGGGTTCTCCGAGCGCTCGCGGAGGATGTCGCGCGCCGCGCTCTCGCTCAGTCCTGCGGCCTTGCTGATGGTCGCCGGAAACATGGCCTTTTCCTTGAACAGCTTCTTCAGGCGCGTTCTCAGATTGGCCAGCACCTCTTCCGACTCATGGGCGGCTTTCGCCGCGATGTCCGTTTCGGCCATGATCGTCACTCCTTCCCCTCCTTCATCCCCGCGCCCTTTCGCTCCGGGCCGAACAGGGCGTTGCTGCGAATGTGGTCCTCCGCCAGCGCCTGGATTTCCTCCTCAAGGCGCGCGCGCTCATCCGGGTCGGCGGTCGACAAGGCGCGGATCACAAGCGGCCAGCCGCGAGCGCCGGTGTTGCGGGCCCGCTCGCGCCAGCGACTGGCGCAGGCCTCGCAACAAAAGCGTTGGCGCTGGCGCCGTCCGTCCATCTCCTTCGCGATCTTCTTTCCGCAATTGTCGCATTCGCGGTGATGCAAGCCCCTGATTTTGCTGTTGGAGATACGCGTCATTTTGCGACCTATCCCGGAATTCTCTGACGCGTGACATTTTTGCGAAGCGCAAAGAAGCCGCCGACGCCCCTGTTTGACCTGCCCTCTTGTTTTGCACATTTTCTTATGCGTCAATGAAAAAATGCACATTTTGTGCTAAATCCGGGAGAGCACGCTATGGGGCCGACGAAAATTTACAGACACGGAAATGAGCGCGCGCACGGGGTCAAGCCTGCGGCGACCTTTCAGGCTGAGGTCGGCGAAAGGTTAAGGGAAGCACGGCTCCGCCTCGGAATCTCGAAGGAGGAGGTCGCGCGGCGCGCTAGAGCAAGCGTAAGTGAAATAGACGATCTAGAAAGCGGTCAATGGGTCTGCGGCGATGAAAAAATTTGGGATGTCGGAAGCGCACTCAATCTTTCGGCTCACTGGCTCGTTTTTGGTCTGGGTGAGGAGTATTTGCATCCGGCGAAAGCGTCTCAGCCTCTTCAAACTTGAGAAGGCGCATTCTTTCTTCGGCGGACAATTCAGATAGTCCGCGCGTCAATCCATAGATGAGCCAATCACCTGTTATGGAGGTGAGCTTGTAGATCGTAAATACGGCCTGAGGGTTTGGACGATAGCGTCCATTGGCGATGTCTCGCACCTGCATTGGCGTATACCCAATCATTCGTCCAAGCTCTGACTTGTTTACTCCAAGATATTGAATTAAAGCCCTCACTCGTCGCGAGGTGTTTTCGGGAGAATAGGGTTCCTCGGGCATCGCTCAGGCTTCTTCTTCAAATTGCAGCAGTCTAATTCGGTCGCAGGTCCGGAGATCTGAAAGTCCTTTTGCTAGTCCATAAATTGTCCAGTCGCTTGTGACAGACGTCACCAGGTAGATTTTATAGACGACGGCGGGATTTGGAAGATGATGCCCCAGGGTGACGGCATTCACTTGCTGCGGAGTGTAGCCAACAATACGCCCAAACTCGGATTTTCCGACATCCATATACGTGATCAGCGCTCTAATTCTGCGGCCGACAAGGTCAGCTGAGTAGGGGGTGTCCCGCATGTGTGCCTCGATCTCGTCGCGCTGGCGATCTTATCCGCGCATTCCGCGCCCTGAAGGGATGGATCTTTTAAATTGTTTGTTAGTACATTATGTGCAAGGTAGTGGTCAGCCGCAGATATGAGGACGTGACGATGACACTGAGAGAGTTCCTAGATAGCCTCGGCGATGTGAAAGAGCAGGCCGCGCGGTTGGGACGAAGCCCGTCTGCAATATACGACGCGCGGCGACGTCGCCAGAACCAGGGCGAAGCGCCGTTCGTATGGCGCGAGACGCTGTTGCAGATCGCCCGCGAAGAGGGCGTCTTCTTCGACGAAGATTGGATCGCCCCTTATCGAGTTCCCGGACTACGACCCGGCACGAAGCTGGGGCCGAGGCAACGGCGCGAAGACGCCGCCTAAGACAACAGGTGCGGCCCACGAAAGTCGCGAGAGGCGAGAGCCTGAGCAGGTTCTGAGAAAAGGTGCCCCGACCGGTTGACGCCGGTCGGGGCCGTCAAGAGCCGGACGGTGTTGACGCACCGTCTGGTCGACCTTCCGCGGCTGTTGACGCAGCCGCGCCCCGGTTGACGCCGGGGTTTGATCACGACCCACCCAAGTACAAGGAGCACTCGAGACATGACCAACGACTTCCTTAACATGGCGCTACGCTATGCGCGAGGCGGCGTCCACGTTTTTCCAGCCGATCCGGAGAATAAGCGCCCTCTGGTAAAGCACGGCCTAAAGGTCGCCACCACCGATCCCGAGCAAATCCGCCGATGGTGGCGCCAATTCCCCGACGCGATGATCGCCGCGGCGACCGGGCCGATCTCGGATTTTTGGGCGGTCGATCTCGACATTGACGACAAGACCGGCGACGGCCGCGAAACTTGGTCGCAATGGCTTGAAACCATGGGCGGTGCGCCGGCGACGCGATGCCTGCGAACGCCGAGCGGCGGCGTCCATCTCTATTGGCGGTGGCCGACGCCGGAGCAGCTGGGCGAGCGGCTGATCCGGAATTCGGCGAAGACCAAACTTGGCGGCGGCGTGGATACGCGCGGCGAGGGCGGCTATGTGATCCTGCCGCCGTCACGGCGCGCAGATGGCGAGGCTTATGAGTGGCTTGCCGAGGGCAGCCCGTGGGTTGGGCGCGAGCGCGCTTATGCGCCGGAATGGCTGCTCAAGCTCGTAACGAAGCCGACGCCCGAAGCAGGCGCATGTGCGGCCGAGCCGCCAAGAGCCGGACGGTGTTGACGCACCGTCTGATCGACCTTTTGCGGCTGTTGACGCAGCCGCGCCCCGGTTGACGCCGGGGTTTGATCACGACCGGGACCCAAGCATGAAAAGGACCGACCAATGACCACCGAAATTCTTACCATGGCGTTACGCTATGCGCGAGGCGGCGTCCATGTCTTTCCGGCGAGCCCGGAGAATAAGCGCCCTCTGGTAAAGCACGGCCTAAAGGTCGCCACCACCGATCCCGAGCAAATCCGCCGATGGTGGCGCCAATTCCCCGACGCGATGATCGCCGCGGCGACCGGGCCGATCTCGGATTTTTGGGCGGTCGATCTCGACATTGACGACAAGACCGGCGACGGCCGCAAAACTTGGTCGCAATGGCTTGAAACCATGGGCGGTGCGCCGGCGACGCGATGCCTGCGAACGCCGAGCGGCGGCGTCCATCTCTATTGGCGGTGGCCGACGCCGGAGCAGCTGGGCGAGCGGCTGATCCGGAATTCGGCGAAGACCAAACTTGGCGGCGGCGTGGATACGCGCGGCGAGGGCGGCTATGTGATCCTGCCGCCGTCACGGCGCGCAGATGGCAAGGCTTATGAGTGGCTTGCCGAGGGCAGCCCGTGGGTTGGGCGCGAGCGTGCTTATGCGCCGGAATGGCTGCTCAAGCTCGTGACGAAGCCGACGCCCGAAGCCGCCGCGTGTGCGGCCGAAGAGGCCGCGAAAGCGACGGCGGCGCAGCGCCCGCTTTCGGAGCGGGCCGCCCCTCGCGCGCGAAACTGGAAACCTCGCCGCAAGGCGAGTGGCGACGGGCGCTTCACCGCCTACGCCGATGGCGCTTTGGCGCGGGAGACCAACAAGCTGATCACCACGGCGAAGGGCGCGCGCGGCTCGCAGTTGAACCGCTCCGCCTTTTGCCTCGGCCAGCTGATCGGCGGCGGCCTCCTTCAACGCGACGTTGTCGAGAGCGAGTTGGCGCGCGCCGCGCAGCTCAACGGCCTTGTCGCGACCGATGGCGCTGCGCGGGTCGATGACACCATCGCGCGCGGCATCACCGCCGGCATGGCGGACCCTCGCCGCGGCCCGCGCGTCGTTCGCGCTCGATCGGAGGCGACGGGGTGAGCCGCGCCGCCCGGAGCGGCGGCGCGGCGGAGCAAGAGAGCGGTGAGGGGCCTGGCCTCTGGCGTTTGGTGATCGGCGTCGCGGTGGTGAGCTACTGCGCCGTGCGGGCGGTGGTCTGGATGACCACTGAGCCGCTTGCTTCGCCAGCGCCGTCCTCGCCGCCGCCCGCGCTGACCATCCCGTCGCCGACACCCGCCCCGCAAGACCAGGACCGCCTCCGCGGCCCGTCTCCCGAACTGCGTCCGGAGCGTCCGTTGCGGCGCCCTGAGATGCGCCCTCCGCGCCAGAACGGCGTCCGCAAAATCTGGGCGTGACGCCCGAACCAAAAGCAAACGCAGAGGACTAGACATGAACGCCAAGTTGAAGACCGCCGCGATCGCCCTCGCCTGCGCCGCTCTCGGAACGGGCTGCGCGGAGATCCACAATCACAGCGCCAGCACCGCTTCCACCCATGCGGAACTGCGCATGCGCAGCGCGCTGAACCTCGGCGACCGGACCTGGACCGGCCTAATCCCCCACGCGGTGCGCCGCGGCGACACCGTCTACAGCATCGCCCGCCAATACGGCTCCGACCCCGACGCGATCGCCCGGGCGAACCGGCTCGGGCCGGATTACCAGATCCGCTCCGGCGAAGTGATCGACGTCCCCGTCGGCAAAGGGGGCGCGCGATGAGCGGCATGGATCAAGGCCCCGTTCTGGAGGTGGTGATGACCATCGACAGCACTGATCAGCTGCATCTTGAGGGGAGCTACAAACGCGGCGCGCTGCGTGTGAGTCGCGACAACAGCGCGCTCTACATCCGCTCCGATCTAGTCGCAGAGGACATCGCGACCGCGGCGAAGGCGGCGACCCTTGCTGAACGCGACCGCGTTCTCGGCATCCTGCGGCGCTTAAACGACGCGCTCGAAGCGTCCGCGTCGGTCGACGGCGCTATCAACAGAGCCGTCTACCAGGTCGCTCTCGATCCCGAGGTCGGCAAGGAGGGCGCGCGATGACCATGACCATCACCAAGAGCGCGGGCGGGCTCTTCACCGTGATGATCCGGCGCGATCCGGGCGAAAGCGAGAGCGAAACGGTTCTCTTCAAGCGCGGCCGGATCGCCACGCTTGAAGAGGCGCGAAAGCTCGGGCGCGCGGAGCTTCTGAAGCTCGCGCCCGAGATCCGGCCGGAGGATCTCGCATGAGCGCGAACGCCACCGTTCGCGTGGCCTCCATGGGCGATGCGGCGGCGGAGTACCTCCGCCCGCTGCGCGTGATCTTCGGCGAGAGCCGCCGCGCTCAAGCCGAGCGCCTTGGGCTCAGCGAGCAGACGCTCGCCGCGCTTGAGGGGCGGCGCCGCGTCGAGCCGGACAATCTCCGCGCGCTTCTACGCAAGCATTACGGGCTGCCGGCGGCGGCCCTTCCCAACTACCGCGGCCTGTTGGTGCGCGTCCCGTCTCGCGAGGGACGCGGCCGGCGGCGTCGCTGAAGCAGAGCTTTGAGGAGAGAGCAGTTATGACAACCACTTCGAACGATCCGTTTCGCGCCATCCGCGTCGCCATAGCCACGCTTGAGGCGACCAACCAGCATCTCGCGGCGGCGATGATGCGGCGATTCTTGAAGCCGAACTGGTTCCATCTCGCCGAAGATCCAGAATACGGCGCGAGCGACCCGGCCGAGATCGCCGAGATGGTCGATCTTCGGGCCGGCGAGATCATGGAGGTCGAAGGCGCGGTTGCGGCGCCTTCGTTCTTCGTGGCGCTGGTTCCCAGGATCTTCGGCGATGACGACTGGCATTTGGTCGCCAACACCTATGAGAGCGAAGCCGAAGCGCGCGCGGCGGCGCGCCTCACTGAAGCGCTTCGGCGCGATCTCCTCGCGATCGGCGATCCGGACCCGCTTCCGCTGCGCGCCGCCCATGGCGAGCCGCATCAGCTCGCGGCCCTGGCTGTGGAGGCGCGATCATGAGCAAGCCCAACACGCACCGCTTGGGTAGCTCGACGGAAGCCGAGGCCGCCGAGGCGCTCGATCTCGGCGAGTTCTCCGACATCGGCGAGGCGCTGGACAGCCTCGCCGCCATGGCGCCGCTCTCGCGCGAGGCGACGGCCGAGACCATGGAGGCTTACGCCGAGGCCGTCGAAGAGCGCGAAGCGTTGGCGGTCGAAAACGCCGCCCTGCGAGCGCGCTTTCTCAAAACGCTGAAGGCGGCGCGCGACCTCGCCGAGCCGGCGAACGCGCCGCCTGTCGCGGAGACAGCCTCCGAGGCCTTGCGCCGGGTCGCCGCCGGAATCACGGCGCTGATGGACGCGGAGGGCCTGTCATGACTGTGCCAAAGCTCTATGCGGCCGTGATTGAATGGCTGATCTCCACCGGCCTGACCGAGGCGTATAAGAAGCCGGGTCTATCAAGTCGAACCGCGCCCGCCCGGGGCGGGCTTCCTGAGATCACGGTCGAGCTTAACCCGCATCGCGAGTTGATCGCGCATCTGCCGCCCTTTCATTTCGCG
>JBCBCG010000082.1:0-17317 GCA_038530925.1 Pseudomonadota bacterium | reverse complement strand
AGCCGCTTTCCAAAACCGCGCGGCGGGCTTCGAGTTCGATCGCCGCGCCGTTGGTCGCCTCGCCCATGAAGTCATGGATGTGAATGACATCGACGCTGGAGCCGGCGGCGGTTTCGCCGCCGCGGCGGCGCTGGGCTTGATGCGGATGCTCCTCCAGCACGCGCAGGCCCATATTCTCGAGGATCGGCATCACATCCGAAAGCGGCGCCGCCTCGGCGAGACGGTAGAGCTTGAAGCGCAGCCGGTGCTCAGGATCGTCGGCGAGCCGGTAGAACGCGCAGGCGATCGGGCTCTCCGCGCCGATCGCTTCGAGTTTTTGGATGTCCGCCGCCGCGTCCGCCGGGCGCACGGTTTCGCGGTAGCCGGCGCTGAAGGCGGAGCGGTAGCGCGCATGCAGCCCTGCGCCGCGCGCGGCGCCGAACCGCTCGACCAACGCTTCGCGCAAACCGTCCGACCAATCCCGCACCGCCTCGACGATGCGCGCCTCGATGGTCTCTAGCTCATACTCAGGCTCCGCGCCGATGCGCACCGCGATCACGAAATGCACGCGAATGAGATTATCGCCGCCGAAGGCCGGCGTGAAATCCGCAACCCGGCCGTCGAAGGCGTTGCAGAGGATCTCGCCGATCTTCATCCGCAGCGCCGTGTCGTAGCGCTCCCGCGGGGCGTAGACGATGCACGAGAAGAAGCGGCCGAACCGGTCGCGACGCACGAAGAGCCGGGTGCGCGGCCGGGTCGAGAGATGCAGCGCGCCGATCGCTTGCTCGCGCAGCTGCTCTTCCGTCGCTTGCAGCAGCTCGTCGCGCGGATGGGTTTCGAGCATATGCGCCAGCGCCTTGCCGTCATGGCTGTCTTGCGCGAGGCCGGCGCTCTCGATGATGCGGCGCACCTTGCCGCGCAGCATCGGAATGTTGATCGGGCTGCGGTTGTAGGCGGCGGAGGTGAAGAGGCCGATGAAGCCATGCACGCCGATCACGCGGCCCTCGGCGTCGTAGCGTTTGACGCCGATGAAATCGAGATGCGTCGTGCGGTGCACCGTGGAGCGGCGATTGGCTTTCAGGATCAAGAGCGGCCCCGCATCCCCGGCGAAGGCGTCCATTTCCGGCGTCCAATCGGCGTAACGCCCCTGCGCGTCGCGCAGCGTGGTGTAGCTCGGATCGCGCATCAGGCCGAGCCCGCCGCTCGGGGTCGCAGTGGTCGCGCCGTCGGCGCCGCGGCTCAGCGCGTAATCGCGGCAGCCGAGAAAGGTGAAATGGTTGGCGGCGAGCCATTCGAGGAACTCAGCGGCCTCGGACGCCGCCTCCGCCTGGGGCGCGGGCGCCACGGCGCGGAGCGCCGCAGCGGCCTCCCGCAGCCGCGTCAGCATCGGCTTCCAATCCGCTACGGCGACGCGGACATCCGCGAGCACCGCGGCGATCGCCGTCTCCAGCGCGGCGCGAGATTTCAAATCGCCGATGCAATCGAGCTGGATCTGGATCCAGCTCTCGCGGAGCGCGCCCTCCTCGCCCGGCGCCGCCAGGCCCAGCCGCTCGCCCGCGGCGCCGCGGCGGATATGCAGGATCGGATGCAGCACCGACTGGATCTGATGGCCCTGATCGGCGATCAACGCGGTGAGGCTGTCCACGAGGAACGGCATGTCGTCATTGACGACTTCGATAATGGTTCGCTCGGAGGTCCAGCCCTGGGCGGCGCCTTCAGGCTGATAGAGCCGCAACCGCGCCTCGCCCGGCCGCCGCAGCGCGCCGAAACTCCAGAGCCCATGGGTCGCGCCGAACAGCGCCTCAGGGCTTTCGCCGGAGGCTTCATCCGGCGCGGCTTGCTCCATGATCGTCGTGAGCGCGGCGAGATAAGCCTCCGCTTCATCGCTGCTGAGGCGCTCTCGCGCGCTCTGTCGCACCGTATCAAGATGCGAGGACACCGTATCGATCACCAGCTCCGCCATCGGCGTTTCTCCCTGAGCGCGCGTCAGGGCCGCTTGCGCGCGCCCACCGCGCCTTATCCCTGTCTCCGCCGCCCGCATCGCGGCGAAAGCCGTTTCGTCCTCACGTCGCCGCACGGCGCGCTTTCCTGCGCACGCGCGCGCTCCCGCGCGCCGCATCGCTCTGAGCGGAGGATCTTTCGCTCTGGTTACAAGGCGCGAGCGCGCTGAAGGAAGCGTTAACTGCGCCGTTTTGCGACGTATGGATCACAATTCGCGAAGCCCGCAGGGCAGGCTCTCCGCGCGCCGAATATCGGCCCGGCGGCGCGACCTCCACGCATCACCCCGCCGCGGCGCGCAGAGGCCCGCGACGGGACCGAGACGGATCGTCCCGCCCCTCCCGCGCCCTCGGCGTCAGAGCCGGCGCCACCAATATTGCAGCTGATGCGGCGTCTCCTCCTCCGCGCCGACCTCGCGCCACTCGAACTCGGCGATCGCGCCCGCCATCGGCTCATAACCGCGTCCGCGCCAGAACGCGTCGAGCGGCCGGTGACCCGTGGGCCGCGCCGGATGATCGTCCGGCCGGATCACGGCGCAAAAGCAGCTGATCTCGAGCCCGAGCGCGCGAGCCGCCGCTTCGCGATGATCGAAGAAGGCGTGTCCGATCCCACGGCCGCGATAGCCCGGATCGAGCACGGACTCGCCGCAATAAAACACCGCGCCAAGATCGACGCCCGCGTCCTTGAAGGGTTTCGTCCAAGCCGCCTTCTCGCCCGCCATAGGCGCGCCCGTCGCCGCGCCGATCATGCGCGCGCCGTCGAAGGCGCCGACCACCACAGCGCCCTCCGCCGCAGCATAGCTCGCGAGATATTTGCGCTCATAAGCGAGATCGCCGTCATAGAGATAAGGGTAGTCGCGAAACACGGCGATGCGCAGGGCGGCGAGATCGCCAAGCGCGGATTGCAGCGCCGGGCCGCCGAGCCTCCGAACCTCGACATCGCCGACGCGCTGGACCGAATCGGCGCGCGGCGCCGCGCGTTCCGCGCTCCCAAGCGCTGAGACATCGGCGGACGGACGGCGATCGCCGACGCTGTCAAAGCGCGCCCGCTCCAACGCCCGATCCGCGCCCTCGCCCTCTTGGAGGGATCCACGCGCGTCGCTTGAAGACGGGCCGCCTCTCCGCCGCATCGTCGACAATCCCTTCAAAAAACTGCGCAACCGCGCGTGTCGGCGACCAATCCGCACCGCCGATCTCATATCTGCGGCGGTTCGCCGCGTCATCTTTTTCCTGTCGCTTTTCCCGGTCATGGAACGCGCGACGCCACCGCTTTGACTCTTCGAAGACGGAGCCTCACAAGGACGTGATGCAACGAGAAAATGCGTTATGACAGCGTCGCCGCGCTCCGCCGCCGCGCCTTCTAAGATCGGCGCGCGCCGGGGCCGCGGCGCGGCGGCGCTGTTGGTTGGAGGAGCGCTTCTCAGCGCCGGTCTTCCTGGGTCTATCGTGAGCCTCGCGCCAGAGGCTGCGGCGCAGAGCTTCGGCGCGCCGGATCGGAGCGGCGCGTTTCTCGAAACCGATGATGACGCCGCGCGCGAAGCGGTGCGCGCCATCGTCGAGCGCGGCCAACATCAAATGGAGCTGCCGCCGCGCCCGGAGCCTGAGCCGCCACAGCCGCAGCGCGATCCGATCGAACCTTTCGAACTCAGTGAGACGGCGCAAACGGCTCTGATCGCGCTCTTGGTGATCGTCGTGCTGGTGATCATCGCCCAATTGGCGCGCCAACGCATCGCGCCGAGCCCGAAAGGCGCCGCGAAACCTGCGGTCTTGGTGCGAAGCGCGCCAGAGGACGAGCCGACGGCCGAGGATCTGCGCGACGCCGAGGCGGCGGCGCTGGCCGCGGCGGAGCAAGGGCGCTGGGACCACGCGATCCATCTCCTTTTGCTGGGCGCGATCGGCCGCTTGCGCGAGCGCGACGCCAAGGCCACCGCGCGGTCGCTCACGAGCCGGGAGATCCTGGCCCGCCATTTCCAGGGGCCGAACCGGGCGGAGGCGCGCCAAGCGCTCGCGGCGCTGGTCGGCGCGGTGGAGATCAGCCTGTTCGGGGGCCAGGCGGCGGATCGCTCTGGCTTTGAGCGCTGCCTGACCGCATATCGCGCGCTCCGCCAGAGCCTTTCCGGGCGCGCGCCGATCCAGGAGGCGGCGGCGTGAGCGGCGCCGCGGAGCCAAGAACGGCGCGCGCCTCGGCGCCGCGCGATCGCGGCGAAGGCGGCTTCAACATCGCCGTCGTCATCGGCGTCGTGCTGACCGCGTCTTTGCTGTTCGCTGCGGCGCTCTACGCCTCGCTCAGCGGGCGCGAAGGCCGCGATCCCGGCGATGAGCGGGCGCCGAGCTCGCAAGGCGTCACCGCGATCGGGCTCGGCGCCTTCGCCACGATGCTCGAAGAGCTGGGGCGCGATGTGGAGCACGATGCGGAGCAGGCGGGGCGCGGCGCGATCATCGTGATCAGCGACGCGCGCACCGGCACGGCGGAGCAGCGTGAGCGGCTGCTCGCTTTGCGCTATCGCCATCACAGCGCCGAAAGCGTGCTGCTGATCCTGCCGAAATGGCGCCTGCCGCGCCGCGCTTTCGGCCGACGTTTCGCGCAAGAGGTGGATCTCGCGCCGCGCTCGGCGCCGACGCGCGCGATCGACGCCGCGCTGGACGCGCTCGGCTCGTTCACCAATCCCAGCATCGATCGGCGCGATGGCGCGCTGCCTGCGCCGCGCCGGAACACGCTCGGCCTCGATCCGGAAATCGAGACCGCGCAAGTGATGCGCTCCGAGGGCCTCGCGCCGCTGATCGCGGTGTCCGGCGGCGCGATGCTGCTCGGCGAGGCGGAGATCGGCGGCGATGACGGGCTGCCGCGGCTCTTCATCCTCAGCGATCCCGATCCGTTGCTGAACCATGGCCTCGATGATGGCGAGAACGCCGCCTTCGCCGCGCGGCTGATCGCGCGGCTCGGGCCTGCGGATGCGCAAATCGCGTTCGACGACGGGCCCGCGCCGCCGCGCATCCCGCCGAATTTCTGGGCCGCTTTGTTCGAGCCGCCTCTGATAGCGGTCACTTTCGCGATCCTGGCGCTTTTCATGGTGATCGGGCTGATCGGTCTGGCGCGGTTCGGCGGGCGCGAGCCGGACCGGCCCGGCCAAGCCGCCGGCAAAGACGCGCTGCTGGATGCGAGCGCCGCGCTGCTGCGCCAAGGCGACGGCGACCGCGCGGTGATCCGCCGCTTCTTCGACGAGACGCTGAAAGACGTTGGAGCAAGGCTGCAGGCGCCGGATCTCTCCAAGCGAGAGGCGCTCGCCGCCTGGCTGACCAGCCTTGAGCGCAAACGCGCGCCAAGCCGCGCGCTCTATGATCTTGAAACCAGAGTGAGCGCGGCCGCAGCCGGCCCGCGCCCCACCGCCGACGCGCTGACCGCGCTGGCGCGAGACATCAACGCCTGGCGAGAGGAGATGCTGCGTGGACACGCCTGATGGGGAGCTCGAGAGCGCGCGCCGGCCGCAAGAGATGGGCGGCGAGAGGGAGGCGCGCTTGGTCGGCGGCGCCGCGGCCGCGGCGGGCGATTTGCGCCAGCGCCTCGGCGCGGAGGTCGGCAAAGCGGTGGTCGGGCAGGAAGAGGGGTTGCGCCTGATGCTGATCGGCCTTCTGGCCGGCGGCCATGTGCTGCTGGAGGGCCCGCCGGGCACGGCGAAAACGCTGCTCGCCCGCGCCTTCGCCGCCGCGCTGTCGCTGCGCTTCGGACGCATCCAATTCACACCCGATCTCATGCCCGGCGACGTCCTCGGCTCGAACCTCTTCAACTTTCAAACCAGCCAATTCGAGCTGCAGCTCGGGCCGATCTTCACCCAAGTCCTGCTCGCGGACGAGATCAACCGCACGCCGCCGAAGACCCAGGCCGCGTTGCTCGAGGCGATGAACGAGCGCTCCGTCACCATCGACGGCGACAGCCGCAGCCTCGGCGAGACCTTCATGGTCGTCGCCACCCAAAACCCGATCGAGCATCAAGGCACCTATCCGCTGCCCGAAGCGCAGCTCGACCGCTTCCTCTTCAAGCATGTGCTCGATTATCCCAGCCGAGAGAACGAGCTTGAGATCGTCGCCACCCATGGCGCGCCGGATGCGGCGGCCGACGGGCTCTCGGAAGTCGCCGCCATCGCCGCCGAGAGCGAGGTGCTGCGCCTGCGCGATGAGATCGGCCGGGCGCGCCTCTCGCCGGAGATCATCGGCTATGTCGTCGATTTGGCGCGGGCGACGCGGGAGACGGCGAGCCTGCAGTCCGGCGTCTCGCCCCGCGCCGCGGCGATGCTGGCCCGCGCCGCGCGCGTGGCCGCCGCGCTGGAAGGGCGCGATTTCGTCATTCCCGATGACGTGAAGGCGCTGGCTCGGCCGGTGTTCCGCCACCGCGTGGTGGTCGCGCCGAGCGCGGAGATCGAAGGCGTCACGCCCGACGGCGCGGTGGACCGGATCCTGAGCCTCGTCGAGCCGCCGCGATGATCCGCCCGACGCCGCGTCTTCTCGCGCTGGCCGCCGCCGCGCCGCCGGTCGCCACCGCGTTGATCTTGATCGATGAGCGCCTCTGGATGCTGGCGACGCTGCTCCTGGTCGGGCTCGGCGTCGCGGCCGTTGTCGATGCGCGGCTCGGCCTGCGCCCCTCGCGGCTCTCGATCAAAGCGGCGCCGCCATCGACGTTGTCGGTCGGGCTGCGGCGGCGCGGCGGCCCGGAGGGCGAGATCATCCGCCGCGCCGGCGCCGAGCCTGAGATCCTGACCCTCGACATCGCAGCCGAGGCCGGCGCTGCGGATCCAAAGATCGACGGACGGCTCGATGTCGGCCCGCGGCTCGAGCCCCTTTCCGATTTTTCGTTTCGTCTCGGTCCTGAGCGCCGGCGCCGGCTCGAGATCCCGCTGACGCCGCTCCGCCGCGGCGAGGCGCAGATTGAGCGGCTGTGGCTGCGCTGGCCCGGCCCGCTCGGCCTCTCCTGGCGCGGCCGGATCGAGACGCTTGAGATCTCGGTTCCGGCGATGCCGGATCTCAGCGGCGTGCGCCGCGCCGCGCTGGCGCTCGACCGCCGCTCCGCGCTCTTCGGTCTAAAGCCGCAAACCACCGGCGGAGACGGCGCGGAGTTCGACGCGCTGCGCGATTACCATCCCGGCATGGACCGCCGCGGCGTCGATTGGAAACGCACGGCCAAGCACCGGAAATTGCTGGTGAAAGAATTCCAGGCTGAGCGAAACCACAATGTGGTGCTCGCGCTCGACAGCGGCCATTTGATGCGCGAACCGCTCCAAGGCGCGCCGAAGCTGGACCATGCGATCAACGCGGCGCTGACCCTCGGCTATCAAGCGCTGGTCGAAGGCGACCGCGTCGGCGCGTTCGGCTTCGACGCCCAAGTGCGGTTCTATCATCCGCCGCGCCCTGGCAAAAACGCCTTTCCCGCCGTGCAAAAAGCGCTCTCCTCGCTTGATTACGCGCTGGAGGAGACGAATTTCACGCTTGGCCTGACGCGCCTCGCCACTGCGCTCGACCGGCGCTCGATCATCATTCTGATCACCGATTTTCTCGATACGGTCTCCGCCGAGCTGATGGTGGACACGCTGGGGCATCTCTCAAGCCGGCATCTGGTGCTGTTCGCCGCGCTGAAGGATCCGAGCCTCGACGCCCTCGCCTTCGGCGCGCCGGCGGACGCCGATGAGCTGGCGCGCGCGGTGACGGCGGCGGAGATCATCCGCGAGCGACGCGCGGTGCTGACGCGGCTGAAGCGGCTCGGCGTCGACGCGATCGATGTCGAGCCCGCCGAACTCGACGCCATGATGATCAACCGCTTCCTCCGCGCCAAACGCACGGTCGATCCGGTGGCGGCGTGAGGCGCGCATGAGGGACACCCCCGCCGAGCGGCGAAAGAGAGGCGCGCGAAATGGTTGATCACCCCGCCTCGACAGGCGAGACCGCGGCGGCGCCGGTCGAGACCGCGCCGCTGGGCGAGGCCGAGCCGCTCCTGCGCAGCGCGCGGTTCCGCGCCGAGCGCGAAGCCTCTTGGCGCCGGCTGGAGACCCTGCTGAAAAAGCTCGAACGCTCAGGACCCGGCGCGCTGACGCCGCAGGAGTTGATCGAGACGCCGCAGCTTTATCGCGCCACGCTCTCGGCGCTGTCGGTCGCGCGATCCTACGTGTTCGACGCGCAGCTCGTCTCCTATCTCGAAAGCCTCGCGACGCGCGCGCATTTCCTGATCTACGCCCCGCGCGAGCGCTTCTTCGGCATGATCGCCCGGCTGGTCGGAACCGAGGCGCCGCGAGCGGTCCGCGCGCTTTGGCCGGCGATCCTGCTCGCCACGGCGGTGATGGCGCTCGGGCTCTTCATCGGCCGCGCGCTGGTGATGGCCGATCCCTCGCTCTTCGGCGCCCTGGTTCCCGAAGGGCTGGCCGGCGGCCGCGGCCCCGACGCGACGCGCGCGACCATGCTCGACAGCATCGACGGCTCTCCGGTCACCGTCGAATCGCTCCGCCAATTCGCGCTGTTTCTCGTCTCGAACAATGTGCTCGTCGCGCTGACCGCCTTCGGCTTCGGCGTCGCGCTCGGCGTGCCGACGCTGCTGATCTTGTTCTATAACGGCGCCAGCATCGGCGCGATGCTCGCCGCTTTCGCGCTGCATGATCTCGAGCCGGATTTCATCGCCTGGCTCACCGTCCACGGCACCACCGAGCTCGCCGCGATCGTCATCGCCGGCGGCGGCGGGCTCGCGATCGCCGGCGGCGTTCTCTTCCCGCCGCCGCGCAAATCACGCCTCGCCGCCGCGGCCGAGACCGGACGGCGCGCCAGCCTCCTGGCGCTCACGGCGATCATCATGCTGTTCGTCGCCGCGTTTCTGGAGAGCTTTGTGCGTGAGACGGTGGTGGACAGCGCCTCGCGCGTGCTGATCGGCCTGGTCTTCGCCGCGCTCTGGCTCGCCTACTTCCTCCTCGCGGGCCGACCGCGCCAGGCGAACGCCGCATCCGCCGCGCCGCGCGGAGAGAGGAGCGCGCGCCATGGCTGAAGCGGCGCTCCCCCATCTGACGCGGCCCGGCCGCCCGCGCGCGGTCACTACGCCCGACGGCGTGAGCCTCACCTTGCGCATCGCCGATCTCTCCACGCGCGTCGCCGCCGCCATGCTCGACTTCTCGATCATCGCCGCAGGCGTCATCGTTATGCTGATCATCAGCGCGCTGACCTTCGACGTCGCCGGCTCCGTGCTGCTGGAGCTGTCGCTGCTCGTCGCCTTCCTCGCGCGCGTCTTCTACTTTCCCTTTTTCGAGATGAGCTGGCGCGGGCGCACGCCTGGCAAATACGCCATGGGCGTGCGGGTGGTGGACCGCAATGGCGGCGGGCTGACCGGCGAAGCGGTGCTGGCGCGCAATCTCGTGCGCGAGGTCGAGTTCTTCCTGCCGATCATGACGCTGCTGTTCCAACCGGACATCACCGGCGTGCTCTGGGCCAACCTCGCCGCTTACGCCTTCATCGCGCTGTTGATCGCGACGCCGCTCCTCAACAAGGAACGGATGCGCGTCGGCGACGTGCTGGCCGGCGCTTGGGTTGTGTATGAGGAAGCGCCGGCGCTGCTTCCAGATCTCGCCGCCGCGGCGGAGCGCGATAGCGGCCACCGCTTCCGCGACGACCAGTTGAAAGTCTACGGCGTCAAAGAGCTCGAGACGCTGGCGGCGGTGCTGCGAGACCGCTCTCCGCAAGCGGGCGCGCTCCGCGCCAAAGTCGCCGAGACGATCCAGAAGAAGATCGAATACGAGGCCGCGCCAGGCGAAGCGCCGGAAGCCTTCCTCGCCGCCTTCTACGCCGCGCTCCGCGGCGCGCTAGAGCGCCGCAAGGCCACAACCGGGTACGCCCCCCAGGACAAGCATGCGCAGAGCGGTCAGAAACCGCAGACGCCGCCGAATCCCTAGGCGGCGCGATCACTCACGCGCCCAACGCCGCCCAATCGTCAGGCCGCAGCATCGCAAGCTGTTCGAACCGCCCGTCGCCACGCGGCCGCAGCACCACCGCGTCGCCTTCGCCCAGCGAGACGCCCGCCACCTCGGCGATGTTCGAGCGATGCGATACGATGATCCGATTGCCGGCGCCGCCCGTAGGCGTCGACAGCCGCTCCCGCAGATACGCGACTCGCTCAGGCCGCCCTTCCGCGTCGCTCAGCAGGCCGAGCAGCTCGAACCGCTCCTCCACCCGCCCAAAGGCGATCTCCGCCATGTCGCGGCAGCGCGCGAAGGGGCTGGCCAACACCTCTCCGATCGGGGCGCCGAGCCTCTCGAACGCCGCGCCAATCAGGCGGGACTGCGCGACGCCTTCCTCCGAGAGCAGCCGCTGGCGCTCCCGCGGCCACTCGATCCGGTCGACGCCGGACCAGGTGGTGGCGGCGTGGCGGAAATAGACCGCCGCTTCTCCGGCGCGCAGCGCCGCGCGCGCATCAGCGCGCGCCGCGGCCGGCAGCGCCTGCGCGGATCCCGGCGCCGCCAGCGCGAACGCGCCAACCGCGCTGAGACCGCCCAAAAACGCGCGGCGGGATGCAAGGCTGTACATGGGGCGACACTCCTCTCTCGATCAAAGGTCGGAGCGCCATCCGCGCCGACGCCGCCGAGATGGGCGCCCCATAGACGAAAAACGAGAGGTCGAAGGCCCGCTCACAGGCAACGAATTGTTTCGAGCGCCGCATCGCTCGACGCGCTCGCCCAGCCTGTCCCACCGAGCCCCTTCGCATGGCCCAAAGCGAGACCGCGGCGCCAGGATCGTCAGACCGCCGGAGGGCGTCGCAATCTTCGATAGCGTCCTTGCGCGCAGCGCCGGCGGCTCGATCCCTGGCGCGGGGGATGCGTCGAGAAAAGGCGTTTCCCCACGGTGATGGGAGCCAGCGAGCGCCGGCGCGCCAGACCAGTCCAGACCCTCCCTTCGGCGCGCCGCGCTCTGGCCCTGCTCGCGAACGCCGCGACGGCCCTCGATGGGCCAAAGCGGCGTCACTCCCTTAAGCGCGCGGCGTCAGAGATCCGCGTAGATGTGGCTTTCATCCGACGCGCCGGGATGGGTGACGGCGCCATGTTGGGCGCCGCCGACGGTTTGGGCGTACTTCCAGAGCGCGCCGCTGGTGTAGAGCGTCTTGCGCGCGCCGGGCCAGGCTGCCTTGCGCTGCGCCAGCGCCTCATCGCTGAGCGCAACCGAGATCGTTCCGACTGCGGCGTCGATGGTGATCATATCGCCGTCTTGCAACAGCGCGATCGGCCCGCCCGCCGCCGCTTCGGGGCCGACATGCCCGATGCAGAAACCGCGCGTCGCGCCGGAGAAGCGGCCATCGGTGATCAGCGCGACCTTCTTGCCCATGCCCTGGCCTGAGATCGCCGCCGTGGTCGCCAGCATCTCGCGCATGCCCGGCCCGCCGCGCGGGCCTTCATTGCGGATGACGATCACATCGCCTTCCTGATACGTCCGCGCCTTCACGGCCGCGAAAGCGTCCTCTTCGCTCTCGAACACGCGCGCCGGCCCGGTGAATTTGAGCTGATCTCCCTCAAGCCCCGCGACCTTCACGATGGCGCCTTCGGGCGCGAGATTGCCCCTCAGGCCGACCACGCCGCCGGTCACGGAAAGCGGCTTTTCGATCGGATAGATCACCTTGCCGTCGACGATGTCGGGGATGTCCGCCAGCTCTTCGGCCATGGTGCGGCCCGTCGCCGAAAGCGCGTCGCCATGGAAGAGGCCGGCCTTCAGCAGCTGCTTCATCACCATCGGCACGCCGCCCGCCTCATAGAGGTCCTTCGCGACATAAGTCCCGCCAGGCTTGAGATCGACGAAATAGGGCGTCGATTTAAAGATCTCGCACACATCCTGCAGGTTGAAGTCGATGCCCGCCTCATGCGCGATCGCCGGCAGATGCAGCCCGGCGTTGGTGGAGCCGCCGGTGCAGGCGACGATGCGCGCGGCGTTCTCGAGCGCTTTACGCGTCACCACATCCCGCGGACGCACGCCCGCGGCGAGCAAACTCATCACCGCCCGGCCCGCCGCCTCGCCATACGCGTCGCGGCTCTCATAAGGCGCCGGCGCGCCCGAACTCATCGGCAGCGCCAAACCGATCGCCTCGGCGACGCAGGCCATTGTGTTGGCGGTGAATTGCCCGCCGCAAGCGCCGGCGGAGGGACAGGCGACGCGCTCCAGCGCCGCGAGCTCCTCATCGCTGCTCGCGCCCGCCTGGTGCCGGCCGACCGCCTCGAACACATCCTGCACCGTGACGTCGCGCCCTTCGAACCGGCCCGGCAGGATGGAGCCGCCATAGAGGAACACGCTCGGCACGTTGAGGCGCACCATCGCCATCATCATGCCCGGCAAGCTCTTGTCGCAGCCCGCCAGCCCCACCAGCGCGTCGTAGCAATGCCCGCGCATGGTCAGCTCCACCGTGTCGGCGATCGCTTCGCGGCTCACCAGCGAGCTGCGCATGCCCTCATGGCCCATAGCGATCCCGTCGGTGACGGTGATGGTGGTGAACTCCCGCGGCGTGCCTTTCGCCTCCTTCACGCCGAGCTTCACCGCCTGAGCCTGGCGGTTGAGCGCGATGTTGCAAGGCGCGGCCTCATTCCAGCAGGTGGCGACGCCGACGAAGGGACGGTGGATCTCCTCATCCGTCAGGCCCATCGCGTAGAAGTAAGAGCGATGCGGCGCGCGCGCCGGCCCTTCGGTCACATGCCGGCTGACCAGCTTGGATTTGTCGAATTTGTCGCCTTGGCCGCCATCCATGCGCCTGTCTCCACCATAATCTCGCACCGCTCGACGCGAACGGCGCCCGCGCCGCGCCGCTCGGCCCGACTCGCCTTTCATCATCCGTGTTCTAAGAGAGTTTTCGCACCTGGCCCAAGGGGATCATGTGCGCGAACCGCGCCGTCTCGGCCGCAAATGTGGCCCGGCCGTCCGGCGGACGCGACCCGGCGGGCCGCGTCGGCGCGAGGTTTGAACAGAAGAAGAGCGCCTCAAGCGCTTTTGAGACGGTTGCGGCAGCGCTCCCACAGCGCGAAGGCCGCTTCATCCTCAGGCGCATGAGTGAGCGTCAGCTCCAGCGCGTCCATCGCCGCGCGATGCGCGCCGACCATATGCCGCGCGACGCCGACCCAATAGGCGATCTCCGCCCGCAATTCAGGATCCGCGCTTTCCGTCAAACGCAGCGCCCGGCGCGCATGCACCAGCGCCTCGCAATCCCGATCAAGCAAACCGCAATAGACGCCCGCCAGCGCCTGCGCCCGCGGCTCGCGCGGCGCCAGCTCCAATGCGGCCTGAATCTCCTCCAGCGCGAGCGTCAAATCGCCCGCTTCGTCCGCCTCCAACGCAGCGTTCAATCGCCGTTCGACGAAGGCTGGCATAAAGTCCAGCACTTCAGCGCTCTCGGTCATGCCCCGAACTCCTCCTCCGCTCTCAAAAAGCGTGCGCCTCCCCAAGCAACGCAACCGAGAGTAATGGAGAGGATCGGAGCCGCCAAGGCCCAGACGACGCGCTAAGTCCGCTTCGCGGCGCCTTGCGCGCAACGGCGCCGCATAGTGTTGAAAACAATCCTCACTACGCCGCGCGCCAATGTGAACAAGTTATGACGCTCCCGAATACGGCGCGTTCTCGCCGCCGACGGCGCCTCAGCCCATCGCCTCAAGCCGCGCCAGCGCCGCCGAAAGGCGCGCCTGCTCGCTCTCCGCCGCCGCCAGCCTGTCGCGCTGATCCGCGACGACATCCTCCGGCGCTTTGGCCAAAAACGCCTCGTTCGAGAGCTTCCCGGACAGGCCTTGCACCTCTTTGCCCGCCTTCTCCACCGCTTTGCCGAGGCGCTTGCGCTCCGCCGCGATGTCGATGACGCCGGAGAGATCGAGGCAGGCGGTGACGCCCTCACGCGCGAGCGTGATCGCGCCTTTGGGCGCCGCATCGGCGAAGGACCACTCCGAGACGCGCGCCAAGCGTTTGATAAGTTGGCTGTTCCGCTCCATCCGCGCCCGCGCCGCCGGATCCGCCTCCACCAGCGTCAGCGGCGCCGGCGCGGAGGGCGGCGCGTTCAGCTCCGCGCGCACCGAACGAACCGCCTCGATCAGCCCCACCACCCAGGCCATCTCCGCATCCGCCTCGGGCTTGGCGAGCGCGGCCGCGTCGTAAGCGGGCCAATCGCCATGGACGAGCGGCTTGGCGCGTCCCGCCGCGCCGGCGGTCACGCGCCACAGCTCCTCGGTGATGAAGGGCGAGACCGGATGCATCAGCAGCAGGATTTGGTCGAGCGCCCAAGCCGCCGTGGCCTGCGTCTCCGCCCGCGCGGCCGCCGCCGCCTCGTCCTCACCGTCTTGCGTTTGCAACAGAGGCTTGGCGAATTCGAGATACCAATCGCAATAGACGCCCCACACATGGGCGTAGAGCGAACTCGCGTATTCGTTGAATCGGAACTCCGCCAAAGCGGCGTCCGCGCTCTCGCGCAGACGCGCCGTCTCGCCGATGATCCATTGGTTCACCGTCTCGCGCACCGCGGTTGGATCGAACTCTGGATCGCGCGCGCACCCGTTCATCTCCGCGAAGCGCGCGGCGTTCCAGAGCTTGGTGCCGAAGTTCCGATAGCCCTCGACCCGGCTTTCCGAGAGCTTGATGTCCCGCCCCATCGCCGCCATCGACGTGAGCGTGAAGCGCAGCGCGTCAGCGCCATAGCTGTTGATGAGGCCCAGCGGATCCATCACATTGCCGATGGATTTCGACATCTTCCGCCCATGCTCGTCGCGCACCAGCGCATGAACATAGACTTTGTCGAACGGAACCTCCGGCGCGCCTTTCTCATCTTTCATGAACTGCATGCCGGCCATCATCATCCGCGCGACCCAGAAAAAGATGATGTCGAAGCCCGTCACCAGCACGGCGGTCGGATAATAGCGCTTCAACTCTTCGGTCTCGTCCGGCCACCCAAGCGTTGAAAACGGCCACAGCGCGGAGCTGAACCAGGTGTCGAGCACATCCTCATCGCGGGTGAGCGCGGTCGCCTCGCCGTAATGCGCCTCGGCCGCGGCCAGCGCCTCGGCCTCCGAGCGCTCGCAAAACGCGGTTCCATCCGGCCCGTACCAGACCGGGATTTGATGCCCCCACCAGAGCTGGCGCGAGATGCACCAGGGCTCGATGTTCTCGAGCCAGTGGAAGTAGGTCTTCTCCCAGTTCTGAGGCGCGAAGACCGTGGCGCCGGAGCGCACCGCCTCAAGCGCCGGCCCCGCGAGCGTTTTCGCGTCCACAAACCACTGGTCGGTCAAATACGGCTCGATCGCCACCTTGGAGCGGTCGCCATGGGGCACGAGATGCGGATGATCGTCGATCCCGTCGAGCAGCCCCTTCTCCTCCAGGATCGAGATGAGCCGCAGCCGCGCGTCGATGCGGTCGAGCCCATTCAGCGCCATCGCTTCGGGCTCCGGCTCGACACCTTCTAAGAACGCCGCGTTGCCTTCGAGCTCGATGGTGGCTTTCGGGCCCATCACGTTGATCTGGCGCAGCCCGCAGCGCTCTCCGACCGCGAAATCGTTGAAATCATGCGCCGGCGTGATCTTCACCGCGCCGGTTCCCTGCTCTGGGTCGGCGTATTCGTCCGCGACGATCGGAATGCGCCGATTCACGAGAGGCAGCACCACGTCCTTGCCGACGAGATCCTTGTAGCGCTCATCCTCGGGATGCACGGCGACGCCCGTGTCGCCCAGCATCGTCTCCGGCCGGGTGGTGGCCACCACCAGATAATCGCGCGTCTCGAACGCGGTCGGCTTTCCATCCTCGTCGAACTCGATCGGATGGCGATACGTGGCGCCGTCCGCCAGCGGATAGCGAAACCGCCAGAGCTTGCCGCCGGTCTTCGACGGCTTCACCTCCACCTGCTCCACCTCGAGATCGGAAATCGCGGTCTCGAAATGCGGATCCCAGTTGACCAGGCGTTTGGCGCGGTAGATCAGCCCCTCGCGATGCAGCGCGACGAAGACCTCGAGCACCGCGTCGCTCAAGCCCTCATCCATGGTGAAACGATTGCGCGACCAGTCGCAGGAGGCGCCGAGGCGTTTGAGCTGATCGATGATGACGCCGCCCGATTCCTCCTTCCACGCCCAAACCCGCTCGACGAAGGCATCGCGCCCCATCTCGCGGCGCGGCGGCGCGCCGTCCTCGGCGAGCTTGCGCTCCACCACCATTTGCGTGGCGATGCCCGCATGGTCCTGGCCGGGCTGCCACAGCACGTCGTCGCCCTTCATCCGCCGCCAGCGCACCAACACATCCTGAAGCGTGTTGTTCAGCGCATGGCCCATATGCAGCGCGCCAGTGACGTTCGGCGGCGGGATCACGATGCAATAGCCAGGCGCGCCTGGCCGCGCGTTGGCGCCGGCGCGGAAGCACTCATGCTCGGCCCAATACGCTGCGATTCGCTCTTCCGCCTTGGCGGCGTCGAAGGTTTTCTCGATCGTCATCTCACTCTCCGCGAAACCGGGCGGGCGCGCCTTGAAAGGCGGCCGCGCGCCGCGCGATCTACTGTCCCACCAGACACGTCGGCGCATCGAATCGACTGACAGCGCATGCGCCCCAGCGCCGCGCTCTCGATCCCTTCCGCAGCGCGTTCCAAGCGGCGCTGCGCCGCGTCCCCGTTGCGCGCCGCTATAGCCCGCGGCGCCGGCCGCATCCAGCCCGAACCGGGCGCAGCCCCTTCAGCCAGCGACGCTCTTCGCGGGCGCGGCGCCGTTCCGCCGCGTTTCCACCGCGATCACGGCGCAAGGTGCGCGCCCTCGCGAAGCGCACGCGCTCGCGTGCGCGGGACGATCCGACTTCAACCAGATCGGCCAAAGATTGTGGCCAAGGAGTTTGGCGATGACGCCGCCAATGGAAGAGCCGCGTTCCGGCGGTCGTCCAGCGCCTTTCGTCCGCCCCGCGCCGCAGCGGCGCGCGCGCCTGCGCGCTCACGCCCAGCGCCCTGCGGCGGACGTCGCCGCTCAGGCGCTCCGATACGGCCGCAGCTTTCGCCTGCCGTTAGCGACGCTCGCCGCGGAGCATCCCGCTTACGCCGATCTCTTGTTCTCTTGCCCCGCCGCCGCCGTGTCCTTGGCGGCCCGGCGCGGCGCGCCCGCCGCCCGGGGCGAGGCGCTCTATCTCCTGCGCCGCGGCGCGCCCTTGGTGGAGATCATGACAGCGCTGGAGCTGCCGCATTGGCTCAAAAAGCTGGCGCCCGAGGCCTTCCTCAGCGCGCCGCCTGATCCGATGCCGGGCGATCCCGGCCGCGCCGCGCCCGGCGGCTATGATCCGCGGGCGGACGACGCCTTCGGCCGCCATGCGCTGAACTTCGCCCCGCAAAAGAGCCAGAGCGCCTGGCTCTCCGG
>JBCBCG010000081.1:0-17814 GCA_038530925.1 Pseudomonadota bacterium | reverse complement strand
GACGACAAGCACCTTTCGGTTCACGGCGAGGCGTTTCAAGGCGAAGGTCTTCAAAGACGGCGAGTTTGCGTTCGATTATCTTTTCGAAGACGAATACTAGTAAGAGGGTCGCCGCAGGCCGTGCGCCGCGATCATCTTGTTAGCGTTTCAAGAACTCTTCGGTGAGGACGCCGCGCTTGCCGGTCGCTTCTTATTGAACGGCCGCGGTCGCGCTATCGCTCGGACCTGGCGGCGTCGGCGCGGCGTCGCCAAACCGGGTCGACATGCTCGTTCCTGTTTTCTCAGCGCCGATCTGGCCCTATCGCCTCATCGGCGCGCTCGCTCTCGTCAGCTTCATCCTCGCGACTTAGGGCGTTCGTTGAATGAGATTGGGCGGCGCGTGCTCGGCGATTCTTGAGCCGTTTTTCGCATCTCTTGGCGCCGATGTCCGTTTGCGTCGTGCTCTTCCACCCGTTGTTCAGCTATTCTTTCTGGAGCCTCGGCTTCGTCGATCGTGCGGCGCGGCGTTCTGATTTTCCGCCGCTTATCTTGCACGGCGTCAGCTTCATCGGCCTCTTTTGCTGGCTGTTCAATTCATATATCGGCGCGCGGAGCGTGGTCGCGCTCGATGCGATCGCGCTCTTGCTCATCGTGATCCTGTTCTTGACGCTCGGCCTGGACGCCCTGTTCGCCATCGGCGCTTGAGCGCGGTTCAGAGCGCGCGCAGATCGCGGCGCAGGCATGCGGCGACGCGGTTCGCCCGGCGCGGGCCGACATCGAGCAGCGCTTCTGTGGTTTGCGCGCCCCAAAGCCCATCCAGCGCCAGCGCCGCGACGCCTTCATCCCTGAGACAAGCTTGCACAGCGCGCACGCCGGCTTGGGAGAGAAAGGGTCCTTTCACACGCGCGCCGGGCGCCGCCGCCGCGCGGCGGCGGGCGTGCGCCTCATCGAGCGCTTCCTTCATGGCGCGGAGCACGATCACCGCCGCGGCCGCGTCGCGCTGCGTGCCGTCGGTCGGCAGCGCCACCGCCGCCGCCATCCGGGCTTGTGGCTGCGCCGCTTCGAGTTCGGCGCGCAAAGCCGCCACCAGAGCGTCCCGCTGCGCCAGCTCCTCGCGCAGCGCGGCGATCGCCCCTTGAGCCTCCATCAGCGCGCCTTCGAGCTGCGCGATCCGCGTCGCCGCGGCCGCGCCGGCGCCCGCGCCCAGCTCCGCGGCGAAGGCGTCGCGCTCCGCCGCCCGATCGCGCGCCGCCGCCTCATAGCGATCGCGCTCGGTTTCGGCGCGGCGCAGACTCTCGCGCAGCCGATCCCGTTCGCGGCCGAGCGCTTGCAGACGCGCCTCGAGCCGCTCGCGCGTCGCCGCCGCCTCGCGCTCCAGCGCCGCAAGCCGCTCGGCCGCGCGCGCATCCTCCGCTCCGGCGACCGAGACCGCCCGCGCGCGATAAAGATCGCGCTCTTCGGTCAGCGCGGCGAGCTGCCGCTGGAAGGTCGCGCGCTCGGTCTCGGCCGCTTCGGCCATCTCAGTGAGCAGCCGGTCGCGCTCCGCCAACGTCGCCTCCGCGGCCTCCGCCTCCGCGTTTTGATCGGCCGACGCCCTCAGCTGAGCGCGCAGGCTCTCGCGCTCGCGCCGCAGCGCTTCGAGCTCGCGCCCGAGGCGGGCCCGATCGCGCTCCGCCGCTTCGAGCACCCGCCGCGTCGCGTCCGGCTCCGGCGCTTGCGCGCCGCGATCGCTGCTGAAACCGGTGAGGCCGCCGGCGCTGAACCCGCCGAGGGCGGCCTGCGCGTTCTCCGGCGCGCAGGCGCCGTCGCGGCAGGCCTGGGTCAGCATCCAGAACAGCGCGCCCGCCAGCAGCGCGCCCATCGCGAGGCGGAAGCCGGCGAGCCCGCGCGCCTCCGCCCGGCGCCGCTTCAACCGCCGGATCTCCTCGCCCGCGCGGGCGGAGAAATAGGGATCATCCGCGTAATCGGCGGCGAAGCTCTCCAGCGCTGCGAGATCCTCCCACGGCTCGATCAGCCGCCAGCGCGCCAGCATCGCTTCGGGCGAGCGCGGAAAGCCAAGCGCGTCGGCCGCCTCCTCGTCGAAAGGCGCGGGCCGCGCCGGGCGCTCGCGTTTTCCAGCCTCGGCGCCGGCCATCACGCCGGCGACGTAAGCCTCGATCGCCGCCTCCGACAGCGTCGGCGGTCCGCTGGATTTGGCGGGCGCCGCCGCAGCGTCGCCGGCGGCGTCATCCGCGTCGCTCTTCACCGGCGCCGCGCGGAGATCGGCGACATCGAACACCTTGGCCGCAGCGCCGTCTTCATTCTCGGCGAAGGGCGTCGCCATCCGCATCCCGGGCTCTCGCGCCCAGACGTCGTAATCGATCTGAGGGTCGAGCCGCGCCGCCGCCACGCGGCGATCATAGAAAAAGGCCGCGCGCAGCGCATAGCGCGCGAGCATGCGGCTCTCGCGCCCCTCCGCGCCGAGGATCGCGGCGATGTCGGCGCTCTTGACCCGCGCGGCGACGCCGTCCGCCCGCCGAGCCTGCGAAAGCGCGGCGTCGGGTTCAGGCTCTGACAGCACATCCGCGCCCGCGGCTTGCAGCTTGCCGGCGATCGCCGCGGCCAAGCCTTCATCCTGCGGCGCGTAGATCAACGCGATCAGCGGCATTCGCATCCCCCAAAGCTTTCTTCACGCGCCCTGGTTACGCGTCTCGCCAGCGCTGTGAAAGGGAAAGCCCTTGTGGAGAGCCGGCGGCCGCGGCTAAGCGGCGAAGAGGTGTGGCGTCGGCGCTGTGCGCGCGATCAAGGGGCGAGCGCCGCGGCGGCGGGGCGCTTGGTGCGAGAGAGGGGCGAGGATGAAGCTGGTTCGGTTTGGCGCGCTCGGGGCCGAGCGGCCGGGGTTGATCGACGGCGCCGGCGCGCTCCGCGATCTCAGCAGCGTCATCGGCGATCTCGGGCCTGCGAGCGTGAGCCTTGAGAGCCTGGCGCGGCTTGGCGAGATCGATCCGGCGGCGGCGCCTCTGGTGGCGGAGGACGCCTACGGCGCCGGCGCGCCGCGGCTCGGCGCGCCGCTGCGCGATGCGCCGAACTTCTTTTGCATCGGCCTCAATTACGCGCGCCACGCGGCGGAGACCGGCGCCGCGCCGCCGCAGGAGCCCGTGGTGTTCAACAAAGCGACCTCCGCGCTTTCCGGCCCGTTCGATCCGATTCTGCTGCCGCCAGGCGCGGAGCAGGCCGATTGGGAGGTTGAGCTTGGCGTGGTGATCGGACGCGAGGCCACGCGCATTTCAGAGGAGGCCGCGCTCGGCCATGTCGCCGGCTATCTTTGCGTGAACGACGTCTCCGAGCGGCATTTCCAAGGCGAGCGCGGCGGGCAATGGGTCAAAGGCAAATCGGCGCCGAGCTTCGGCAAGATCGGGCCGGTGCTCGCCACCGCGGATGAAGTCGCCAATCCGCAGACGCTTCGGCTTTGGACGCGCGTGAACGGCGAGCCGGCGCAGGACAGCTCGACCGAGGACATGATCTTCGACGTGGCGATGATCATCAGCTATCTCAGCCACTTCATGACCCTGCGCGTCGGCGACGTCATCGCGACCGGAACGCCCGAAGGGGTCGGCCTCGGCCGCACGCCGCCGCGGTTTCTGCGGGCTGGCGACGTGGTCGAGCTCGGCGTCGAGGGGCTGGGCGAACAGCGCGCGATTGTCGAGGCCGTTTCGACCTAAATCACTACTCTTTCAGGACTTTTCGCCTCGCGATCGGGCTCGGCGCGTCGCGCTGCGTTTGTTGCGCGTTTTGGGACAGTCTTGCCCGTATTCGCCGTCTAATCATCTGAGTTCGACGCCGCCATATCGCTCTCAAGCCGGCGATCCGAGCCGGATCGCCGAAATCGCCGCGCTCCGCGTCCCGAAGATCGGAACCGCGGGGCGCTGAGGAAGGAGAGCGAGAGCCATGACGACGACACGCCCCGAAGACCCAAAGAACGGCGCCGCGCGCAGCGATGAGACCCGCGCGCCGGTCGCCTCGCTGCACCATGTGACCGCGATCGCCAGCGACGCGCAGGCCAATCACGATTTCTACACCGCTGTGCTTGGCCTGCGCTTGGTGAAGAAGACGGTCAATTTCGACGATCCTGGAAGCTATCACCTCTATTATGGCGATGCGGTGGGCGCGCCGGGCACGGCGCTGACCTTCTTTCCGTGGCGCGATCTGCCGCGCGGCCGGCCGGGCCTCGGGCAGACGGTGCTGACCCAATTCAGCGCGCCGCCGGGATCGCTGGATTTTTGGGTGGAGCGGCTGCGCGCCCATGGAGCGCCGGTGCATGCGCGCGAGACCCTGTTTGGCGAAGAGCGGATCATCTCGGAAGATCCAGACGGGATGGGCTTCACCATCACCGAGGTCGCGAAGGACGCGCGCGCGGATGGCGGCGCGCTCTGGACGACGCCGGAGATCGGCGCCGACGTCGCGCTCCGCGGCTTTCACGGCGTGACGCTGGCCTTGGCCGAGGCGTCGCCGACGGCGCGGGTGCTGACGGAGGGGTTCGATTATCGCCGTGAGGCCGAGGAGCCGGGCTTCGTCGGCGACAAGCCCGCTCGGCTGATCCGTTATCGCGGCGAAGGGCCGGGCGCGGTGGTGGACATCCATGAGGCGCCCGGCCTCGCGCGCGGGCGCGACGGCGCCGGCGTCGTGCACCACATCGCCTTCTCGGTGAAGGATCGCGCGGCGCAGGCGGAGGTGAGCCGCCGGCTCGCGGCGCTCGGCCATCCGACTACGCCGCAGATCGACCGCGACTATTTCTGGGCGATCTACTTCCGCACGCCGGGCGGCGTGTTGTTCGAGGTCGCGACGGACGAGCCGGGCTTCGAGCGGGATGAGCCGCGCGAGAGCCTCGGCGCCGCGCTGAAGCTGCCAAGCCGCTACGAGACCATGCGCGCGCGCATCGAACAGGCGCTGCCGCCGCTTGAGACCGGCGCCTGAGCCCAAACGCCAAAGAGGCGCGCCGCCGCGGCCGCGGCGCGCCGCTCACGCAAATTTACGAAGGAGATCTGAGATATGCTCGATCACCATGGCGGTTCAAACTCTCACGACGCGCGATCGGACGCGCTTTCAGCCTATCGGCATCGCTGGACGCCGCCCGCCGCGGGCGAGACGCGGAGCCTGCTGCTGCTGCACGGCACGGGCGACGATGAGGTGCGGTTCGACGCCTTCGGCGCGGCGCTGGCGGAGGGCGCGGTGGATGGGGCTGGTCGCCTCTCGCTGCGCGGCGACGTTTCGGAAGGCGGCGCGGCGCGGTTCTTTCGGCGCAAGGCGGAAGGCGTCTACGATATGGCGGATCTCGCCCAGCGCACCGCGGGGTTGGAGCGGTTTTTGGGCTCCGCCTACGACGTCTACGGCCTCGCGCCGGAGCGGACGATCGGCGTCGGCTTTTCGAACGGCGCCAATATGCTCGCCAATTTGGTCTTCAGCCATCCTGGCCGCGTGCGCCGCGCCGCCTTGCTGCGGCCGCTGATCCCGTTCGAGCCGCCGCAGACGGATCTCTTCGGCGTCAGCGTGCTGCTCGCCGCAGGGCGCCACGACCCGATCGCGCCGGTGGCGGCGACGGAGCGGCTGGCGGAGGCGCTAGCCGCGCGCGGCGCTGATGTGACGCTCCGTTGGAGCGAGGGCGGGCATGGGCTCTCGGCGGAGGAGGCGCCGGCGATCCGCGCCTTCCACGCCGCCGCGCCGCGCTGAACTCAAAGCGTCGCCGAGCGAGGGCCTCTCTCGCTCGGCGGCGTTCCAAGGCGCCGATGCGCCTGTCGCAAAGCCTCCAGATTGTCGGGTTCGCCCGCGGAAATGACAAAAAACTCGGCCTTAGGCTTTTGTTTTAAATGGATTAAACATGTGGCCTAGGAATTGCTTAACCATCTCCCAAGCTGGCGACGCGTGATGCGCAGGTCGCCTCAACTGGGAGACCCAAGCAATGCTCTTCGAGACCTACAAAGCCCAAGACCGGCTCTGGCTGATCAATCTGGCGAGCGCGATGTCGGGCGAGCGTTTCGCCTTCCGCGGCGATTTCGTCGTGACGCATGGAACGTTCAACGAGGCGGCCAAAAAGCGTAATCCGCCGACGGCGATGATCCATCAAGCCGTGATGCTCGAGGAGGCCGGCGCGCTGGCGATGGTCGCCGGCAACTTTTCCTGCGTCACCATGCTGCCCGCCTTCATCGAGACCTTCGGCCCAGATCTCGCGCCCGAGTGCCGGCCGATCTTCTTTGTCGAAAACATCGAGAAAGACGTCGTCGTCGAGGCGGGCGGACGCTCGTACGAGCTGATCTCCTTCCACTCCGGCATGATCTGGAACCAGCTTCTAGACCTTTGCGCGCTGGAGAAATCCGATCTCAAGAAACTCAGCGCCGAAGAGAAGGTCGTCGCCGTCTATGACGAGCTGAAAAGCGTCGTCTCGAAAGCGCCGGTCGCGGACCTCGAGAGCGTCCTGGCCGCGCGCACGGAGCGCAAGCGCGAAGCTTGGGGCGCGGTATGAGCGGCGCGACGCCCGATCTTGAGGATTACGCGAGCCTGTTCGAGCGCTATGGCGCCGATCTCGGCGCGCTCTACCAAGAGCCCGAAGATGATCGCTACGCCTTCTTGTTCGAACAGGTCGCGCGGCTTCTGATCCGCCCGTCGCGCTTCAACCTCGCGCTGCCCGAACCCTTCCGCCGCGCCGCATCGCTCTATCTCGCGGGCGATGCGAAGGCGGTGGCGCATCTGAGCCGGCCGGCCAACCGCCATTTCATGCTCTGCGATCTCCATGACTTGATCATGCTGAAAGGCGGCCTCGCGCTGCGGCGCGGCGCGGCGAAGCGCCAGGCGGCGGCGATCTGAGCAGAGACCCCGGATCCTCACCAGGTAACCCGGATCCTGACCAGGTCGCCCGGATCCGGAACAGGCGACCCGGATGGCGCGCGGCCGCCTCGCGCCCGCGGCGCCGATTAGTCGTCGATCATGCGGCCGAGCAGCAGCTCCAGTGCGGTGGGCGTGCGTTTTTCGAAGAGCGCGCGGCGCGCGGAGCCGAAGCCTTGGCGCCCGAGCTCGCGATAGCCGGCGGCGCGGTAGAAGCGCATCGGCCGGTTGAGGCTCGGATCGGTGTGCAGGCGCAGCCGCGGCAGACACAGCTCGCTGGCGAGTTCCTCGACCTCCGCCAGCAGCAACGCGCCAAAGCCGACGCCTTGCGCGCCCGGCCGCACCGCGATCGCCTCGACGTAAAGATGCGTCGCCCGAGGCAGCGTCACCGCGAAGCCGATCGGCTGGTCATGATCGTCGCAGAGCTTCAACACGAAGCCTTGCTCCAGCAGAGAGCTGTAATCGCGGTCCATCGGCCCTGGGCGGTAGCCGAGGCTCGGCGCGAGCGCCGCGAAAGCCTCATTCAGCACCGCCGCGAGCGCCGCTTCATCAGCGCGCTCCGCAATCTCAATTCTGGCTGCACGTTCCGCCATGCGTTGATCCCTCCACGCTGCGTCTCGCCCGCCCCTCAAAGCGATCGAACTCTCATAAACCGCATTTGGTTCGCCCCCAAATCAAACACGGTCAGCCTTTGGTTTCTCCGTCTCGCAGCGGCGAAGCAGAGAATGATGGCGTGGTTTCGGCGAAGCCCTCCCCAAGCGCGACACAATACTTAAGAGATAGTTACCGAATTTTGACCGAATGCGCCAGCCCTTTGCCCAGATCCGTTAAAGTTTTCCACAAGAATCGTGGGGATGGTTTTGACCTCGGCGCCCGGCGCGCTCAGCGCCGGGCTCGAGGCTGGGGCTGTTAACCTCACGTTCACGCGCGAGAGCCGACATCATCGTCAGGTCGCAGCGCGGGGCGCGGCCTGTTCTGAGCGTGGAACACGGCGGATGACGGCGCGACTGACCCAGCATGGCCGCCGCAGCGGCGCCGCCGCTTCGGACGAGGTTGAACTCTTCATCGCCGCCCGCGCGGCGGAAGGCGCCGCCGCCAACACGCTCGCCGCCTATCGCCGCGATCTCGCCGTGGTCGAGCGACGGCTCGGCGGCCCGTTGATCGCGGCGCGGCTCTCCGATCTTGACGCGGCGCTCTGCGCCGAGCGCGCCGAAGGCCGCTCCGCGCGCACCCTGGCGCGCCGCCGCTCCGCCCTGCGCGGGTTTTTCGCCTTCGCCAAAGCCGAAGGGCGCCGCGCGGATGATCCCGCCGCGGCGCTGAGCGGGCGCGCGCCCTCGCCCGCCTTGCCGCGACAGATCGACCGCGCGGACATCGACCGTCTCCTCGCGGCGGCGGCGCAGCTGCGCGGCGAGGCGCGGGCGCGCGCCGAGTGCGTCGTCGAACTGCTCTACGGCTCGGGCCTGCGCGTCAGCGAACTGACGAGCCTCGAGACCGTCGCCGTCACGCGCGCGCTCGCCGCCGCGCGGAGCGGCGCGCCGGCGGCGTTGATCATCCGCGGCAAAGGCGGACGCGAGCGGCTGGTCCCGCTCTCGAAGGCGGCGCTCGACGCCGCGGAGATCTGGCTCGCCGCGCGCCGCGCCGCGCGCTCGCCGCATCTCTTCCCATCATCCGGGCGAAGCGGGCGATTGACGCGCGAGGCGGTGTTTCAGCTGCTCAAGCGCCTGGCCGCCGCGGCGGGCGTCGATCCCGCGCGCGTCTCGCCGCATGCGCTCCGCCACTCCTTCGCAACGCATCTTCTGGAGGGCGGCGCCGATCTCAGGGCGATCCAACTGATGCTCGGCCACGCCGACATCGCCGCGACCGAGATCTACACCCATGTCGCCGCCGACCGGCGCGAGCGGCTTGTGCTCGAGAAACACCCGCTCGCCGAGCGCGCTCAGAGCATGCCGAACGCCCAGCGCACCACTTGAGAGGCTTCTGCGCGGCGCGCGGCTTTGCTCGGCAAGCCAGCCAGCACCGCGATCACCCGGCGCGCCTCGCCGCTCGCCTCGCGGCGCACCGCGGAGATCACCACGCAATAGCCCGCGGCGCCGGTGAAGCCGGTTTTGAGCCCCTCCGGCGTCACGTTGATGTCCGACAGGTCGGCGTACATCAGCGGGTTGGTGCTCGGCATCACCGCGCCGCTCCATGTGAAGCGACGCCGCGAGAACATCGGCGCCGCCTCAGGATGCTCCTCGATCACGATCTGCGCCAGCCGCGCGATGTCCCGCGCCGACATCCGGTGGCCCTTGGCGGTGAAGCCGGTCGGGTTGCGGAACGAGCTCTCCTCCAGCCCCAGCGCCTTGGCGGTCTCGTTCATCCGCGCGACAAAGGGCCCGACGCCGCCCGCCACCGCTTCGGCGACCGCGATCGCGGCGTCGTTGCCTGAGACGACCATCAGGCCGGTGAGCAATTCGGAGAGAGTCGCTTTTTGGCCGGCGCGCAACGCCATGGTTGAGCCGGGGCGCCCTGCCGCGTTGGCGCTGACGGTGATCGGATCGTCAAGGGCGATCTCGCCGGCTTGCACAGCGTTCAGCGCGACAAGCAGCGTCATCACCTTCGTCATCGAGGCGGGATGGATGGGCTCGTAAGCGCCATGTTGATGCAGCACTTCGCCGGTGTCCGCGTCGATCGCGAGCAGCGCGCGCGCCGCGCTCTCGAAGGGCGCGACGCCGGGTTTCAGCGTGCGCGGGCGGAGCGTTGCGATGGGCGGAACGCCGGGCGGAAACGCCGGGTAGGCTTCGACATCCGGTTTGGGCGGCGTGACGACCGGCGTCGGTTTCGGCGGCGCCGGGCGCAGCGACAGCGGCATGGCCGCGCCGCGGTCGCGCCAGACGCTCGGATCGCGCCATCCTCGCGACGCGCTCGCGCCGCCGCGCCAAGCGTCGTTCTGATCCCAAGCGCCGTCCTCGCCCCAAGGATCTGAGGACGCATCGTCATCGCCCCAGATCGAGGCGGTCTCGCCGGCCTCCGGCGCGGTGATGGAGGCGGCGTGCGCGGCGTCGCCGGGCTTCAGCGCGCCAAGCTTGCGCGGGGCGCTGGTCTCGCGCTTGGCCTCAGGCTCCGTCGCCCTCGCCAAAGGCGGCGCGGCCAGAAGCGACAGCGCCGCAAGCGCCGCCGACAGCGCCATGATCGGCCGCGCGCGACGTTGCGCGCCTCGCCGCCCGACTCGCCGCCCGACTTGCGACGCCCACCCGGCCGCGCGCCGCAGCCGCGCTTCGCGCCCATCCCCCAATGTCATCGCCGCCCCCCTTCTGGCCGCCTGTCACATCCCGGTCTTCAGCAGCTCCAGGTTCACCACCGTCTCCCGCACCGGTTTGAGCGCCGCCGCTGTGGCGACCAGGATCTCCAGACCGTGATCCATCCTCCCCTCAAGCCATTCCGGCGCCGTTCCGCCCTCCACCAGGAACTGATCGGCGTTTCGGACGATCAAATGATCAGGTTGCCATTGAATATACGTGTTTTTTCCGGCGTTCATCCGCAGTTCGGCGATCGGGTACGCGCCGCCTGACCCCACTGAAACGCCGATCAGATAGGCCGGTTTGAACGCCAGCTCCTTTCCGTCGCAGCAGCAGATCAGGTTTTTGAGACCCGGCGAGGCCATGCCGTGCCATTCTGGCGTGACGACCACAAAGCCGTCCGCCGCCTTCAGCCGCGCGGACAGCGCCGGCCATTGCGCGGCCCAAAAGCTGTCCGCCGGCTTATCCGCCGCCCATTTGCTTTCGTCCCATAAGGGGATTTCGATGTCGCGAAGCGAGACGAGATCGACCGATCCGGCCGCGCCGAGGCGTGCGCGCAGCTTTTCGGACGCGGCCTCCGCGATCCGATGCGATTGCGCCTCAGCCCGGTTCGAGCCGCCGATCACCACGATATGCGTCATTGCCATCCTCCGATCATGAAAAGGTCAGTGCGGCCGCGCGATCCACGGCATTTACGCCGGTCCCACCGAGCGATACGCGCGTGCTGCGGCGCAAAAACAATGGGCGCCCGCCGCCGTCAACATCAAGCGCCTTCGCCGCCATCCGCGCCGCCTCTCATCATCCGCGCCCGAGGATGCTCGCGTTTGCGCTTTGACGGCTCCGAGCGCCCGGCTATTCCGGTGGTCGCGGCGGCGCAGCGCCCCGCCGCGCGCCGGCGATCGTCTCGCCGCCAGCCGAGATAAAGGGCCTTATGAGCGAACCAGCCGCCGAAGCCGATCGCGCCGCCGCCGCCGACCCCTCTGAGATCGGCGCGGACGGCGCTTTGGCCGCGGCGGCCCACGCGTTGAGCGGGCCTGAAGCTTGGGTCTGGGCGATCGGCGTCGGCGTCGCCTTTCTGCTCGTGCTCTCGGCGTTCTTTTCGGGATCGGAGACGGCGCTGACCGCGGCGAGCCGGCCGCGGCTGCGGAGCCTCGCCGATCAGGGCTCGCGCGGCGCGAAGGTCGCCTTGCGCCTGACCGAGGATAATGAGCGCCTGATCGGCTCCGTGCTCCTCGGCAACAATCTCGTGAACATCCTCGCGACCTCGCTGACCACCTCGCTGCTGCTGGCGCTCGTGGGCGAAAGCGGCGTCGCCATCGCCACGGTCGGCATGACGCTTCTGGTGCTGATCTTCGCTGAAGTGCTGCCGAAGACCTACGCCATCACAAGACCCGAGGCGGCGTCGATCGCGGTGGCGCGGCCCATCGCGCTAGCGGTGCGGCTGTTCGCGCCCGTGGTCTCCTTGGTGCGCGCCGTGGTGCGCCTGGCGCTGGCGCTCTTCGGCGTGAAGACCGATCCTGAGATGCAGATCCATGCGCGCGAGGAGATCCGCGGCGCGATCGATCTGCATCATTCCGAAGGGGCGGTGGAGCGCGAGGCGCGGGACCGGCTGCTGGGCGCGCTCGAGCTGGATGACCGCGAAGTGGCGCAGGTGATGATCCATCGTCGCTCGATCTTCATGATCGATGTGGACGATGCGCCCGAAGCGATCCTGGACGCGGCGCTGCGCAGCCCCTACACGCGGATCCCGCTCTACCGGAACAATCAAGAGAACATCATCGGCGTCATCCACGCCAAGGATCTGCTGCGCGCCGTCAATCGCCTGATCCGCGGACCGGGCGGCGCGCTGCAGCGGCTGCGCGAACTCGATGTGGCCAGCATCGCCATGAAGCCTTGGTTCGTGCCCGACACCACGAGCCTCGCCGATCAGCTGCGCGCCTTTCTCGCGCGCAAGAGCCATTTCGCGCTGGTGGTCGACGAATATGGCGCGCTGCAAGGGCTGGTGACGCTGGAGGACATTCTTGAAGAGATCGTCGGCGAGATCGCGGATGAGCATGATGACGAGGTGGAGGGCGTCGCGCGGGAGGGCGAAGACGCCTATGTCGTCGACGGCGCCACTGCGATCCGCGATCTCAACCGGAAATACGACTGGTCGCTGCCCGAGGATGAGGCGACGACGATCGCCGGGCTGGTGATCCATGAAGCCCAGACCATCCCAACGCGCGGTCAGATCTTCATCTTTCATGGCTTCCGCTTCGAGATCCTAGAGCGCGAGCGGCACCAGATCACCAAGCTGCGCATGCGCCAGCTGGAGCGGGAGGAGGAAGACGCTTAGGCGTCCGGCGCGGCGCGCGCCTCAGCCCACAGGACCTGAGAGCCTCGCTGTGCTGGGATCGTAGCTCAGCACGCTGATCAAGCTCAGCCCGTCCCACATCCGCAGCTCCAACCGGACTTCGACCAGACCGCCGGTGAGACCGCCTTGCGGCGACACGGATAGGAGTTCGGCCGAGACGATGTCGTTGAAGCGGTAGGTTTTCGATACATCGCAGATCGAGAAGAGTTCGCAGGCGAACCGGCTCAGCGCGGCGGCGGGCTCGACATTCGGGCCAGCGCTGAGCGTGCCGTACTGGGCGCTGAAATAGCCGGGCTCAATCAGCTCGAGCACGCTGAGGAGATCCTGATCGCCCAGCGCGCGGCGCAGCCGCGCGATGACGAACGGCAAATGCGCATCCGCTTCACCCGCGCGCGCTTGTTCGAAGAGGCGGCCAAGCGCGTCGCCGGCGCTCGGATCGATCGAGCGGGTCTCGACATCTTGCGCTGAGGCGGTCCGCTGCGCCGGCGACGGCGCGAGGGCCGCCGCCAGGGCGGTGGCGCCGACCAGCAGCGCCGCGCGCGCGCCGGGAGCCTTCCTCCGATGCGCGCGCGTTCTGATCACATCGCCCTCCGTCTTCCGCATCGCCTCGCCCACATTCCCGCTTATAAAGTCGCGCCGCCCCAAGGGGATGTCGCGATGGTGACGCCAAGATAGAGCACGTAGCACAGCAACAGCACCAGCCCCTCCGCGCGGGAGAGGCCGCCCTTCGCCCAAGCCATCGCCAGCATCAGCACGCTGGCGGCGAGCATCGCCCAGACGTCGAAGGTCAACAGCTCCGGCGGCGCCGGGATCGGCGCGATCAGCGCGGTCACGCCCACGATGGCGCAGACATTGAAGACGTTCGAGCCGATCACATTGCCGATGGCGAGATCAGAGCGGCCGCGCAGCGCCGCGGCGATGGTCGCCGCAAGTTCCGGCAGCGAGGTGCCGACGGCGATCACCGTAAGCCCGATCAAGCTCTCCTCCGCGCCAAGCGTAGCGGCGAGCTGCACGCCGCCATCGACCAAAAACCGCGCGCCGAGCACGGTGGCGGCGATCCCGATCAGAAAGAGGACGCCAGCGACGAGCGCGCTGGCCGGCGCCTCCTGGTCGTCGGGCTCCGTTTTGCGCTCCGTCGCCACCGCAACCACGAGATAGCAGGCTAGCGCGGCGAGGAGCGCGCCGCCGGTGACGCGGTCGATGCGGTCCTCGAACATCAGCCAGATCAGGGCCGAGGTGCTGGCGAGCATGAAAAATCCGTCGCGCAGGATCGAGACCCGCGCGACCTGCGCGGTGAAGAAGGCGGCGGCGACGCCGGTGATCAAAAGGAGGTTCGACAGGTTAGAGCCGACGACATTGCCGAGGGCGATGCCCTCCGAGCCGCTGAGCGCGGCCTGCACGCTGGTGACGAGCTCGGGCATCGAGGTGCCGAAGCCGAGCAGGACGACGCCGATGATCACGGGCGAGACGCGCATCACGCGGGCGAGGCCGACGCCGCCGCGCACCACCGCGTCGCCGCCGAAGGCGAGAAGGGCGAGCCCGCCGAGGATCAAGACCGCCATCACGCCGGCCGCCGAGAGCCCAAGATCCACGGCGCCGAGGCCCAATCCGCTCAAATCGATCATGCGTTCCCCCGCGCGCCGGTCGGCGGCGGCGCGGCGCGCGGCGGCCTGATCGGCTTTTCGCCTGGACCAAAGCCCTCCCACGCGCGCGACGCAAGGCGCGCCGCCGCCGCCAAGCCCGCGGCGGTGCGATCATGGCGCACGGGCCGCAGGGCCGCTCAACGCGTCCGGAACCTCAACGCGTCCGGAGCATGGCGCTCCGCCAACGCGCTCTCGGGCGGCGGGACCTCATTTCGGCCATGCGCCGTTGGTGCGCTTTGGCGACCAAGATTCGTTTGCAAACATCGACTGAATGGGAGGAGCCGATGGCTGAGGCCGCGCCGAAATGGAAAGCGGGCTCCGTCTACTGGACGGAGCTCAACACCTGGGAGCCGGAGACGGCGGCGCCGTTTCTCGAGGCGACGCTCGGATGGACTGTGACGAGCGACGTTATGGCGGATGGGACGCGTTACTGGGTCGGAATGGTGGACGGCGTCCCGGTCGGCGGGATCTTCGCTTTGACCGAACCGATGTTCGACAAATCCATCCCTGCGCATTGGCTGACCTACTTCGCCGTCGAGGATGTCGACGCGACGCTCGAGGCGATCCGCTCCGCCGGCGGCGCGGTGATCCGAGAGCCCTTCGATGTGCCGGGCGTCGGCAGAATCGCCATCATCCAAGAGCCGACGGGCGCGGTTTCGGGCTATATGCGCCCCGCGATGTGAGAGGCGCACCGCCGCGCCGCGCCGGATCCGCGACCGGCGCGTCGAGGAGTAAGTCTTTGAAGTCACAGTAATGTGGTGCATGCATGCGACAGCATGCCACAAGCATTCTCGGTATAGTGATTGACGTAGATCATCGAAACGCGGATCGATGGGCCTATTGTTTCTAATGCGGGAAAAGTTCTTAGGAATCAATTCCCCAAAGCAACTCCAGAAGGAGGGGCCAACAATGGGATACTCAGGGAGGCGATTGGCCGAAGAGCTGTGCGTTTCGGTGCTGAGAGACAGGCTGACAGGGCCGTCGGCGCCGCTGCCCGCAATCGAATACCTCGTTTGCGTCGCGCTGCTCAAACAAGCGTACAGCCAGGAACGGTGCGGCGCTTGTCGGTTTAACGATGTGTGCTGCGGCTATGTGAACGCGACCGCCGCGCGCGGCGGCGACGTCCCGCCGCGCATGGGAGAGTGCTGCGGCCCGGCGGAGCGAACCGCGGCGCGCGGCGGCGATGCGAGGGATGAGGACGAGGCGGACGCCGCCTTCTCCGCAAGCGTCGTTGAAGACGCCGCCGCGTGGCGCCGGCGCCGGCTCTAGGCCCTCGTCAGGAGGCGGCCTCAGCAAAGCGCCCGCTCCTGCTGGAGCGAGCGATGTAAAGCGCGCGCGAGCGAGCCGCCTTAGAACCGGCCGGCCCTGATCGCGCGACGGAGCTGTTTCGATGACCAAGGCGTTCTCGGCGCCCATCGAGAGCGCGCGCTGCGGCGCGCGCCGATCGTAAGGGCGTGTTGCAGCGCGCCGCGGCTCAGTTGTCGAGCGACCGGGCGATCAGCTCCTTCATGATCTCATTCGTGCCGCCATAGATCTTCTGCACGCGGCAATCCGCATAGGCCTGCGTGATCGGATACTCCATCATGAAGCCGTAGCCGCCATGAAGCTGCAAGCATTCATCGGCGACTTCGCACTGCATTTGCGTCACATAGTATTTCGCAATGCTGGCGGTGGTCGGATCAAGCTCTCCGCGGTCAAGTTTGCCGAGCGCGTCTTTCACAAAGGCGCGGCTGACCTCGAGTTTGCTTTTCACTTCCGCAAGTTTGAACTTGGTGTTCTGAAAGTCGAAGACGCGCTGGCCGAAGGCTTTGCGGTCGCGCGTGTAGGCCAGCGTCTCGTTCAGCATGAAGTCCATCGCCGCCACAGCCGTGACCGCGATGGAAAGCCGCTCCCAGCCAAGCTGCTGCATCAAGAATACGAAGCCCATGCCGACGCCGCCGCCCAGCACGCAATCGGCCGGCAACTCCATGTCTTCAAAGAAAAGCTCATGCGTGTCCTGGCCCGGCATCCCGAGCTTTTCGAGCCGGCGGCCGCGGCGAAAGCCTTTGGCGGGCGCGCCGCTCTCATCGTTCGTTTCGACCAGCAGCAGCGAGACGCCCTTCGCGCCGAGCGTTTTATCCGTCTTTACGGCCAGGATCACCAAATCGCATTGGCCGCCATTGGTGATGAAGGTCTTGGAGCCGTTCAAAATATAGCGGTCGCCTTGCAGCACGGCGTTGGTTTTGATCGATTGCAGATCCGATCCCGTGCCCGGCTCCGTCATCGCCAGCGAGGCCACCATCTCGCCATTGGCGAGTTTCGGCAGATACTTCGCTTTTTGTTCCGGCGTTCCATAATTGTGAATATAGTGGATACAGAAACTTTGAATGCCGTAACCCCAGGAGCTGTCTCCCGTGCGCGCGGCCTCATAGGCGATCACGGCGTCAAAGCTGCGCGGCGCGCCGGCGCCGCCGAACTCTTCTGGGATCGAGGGCGCGATGAAGCCGTTCTCGCCCGCTTTGTTCCAGAAACTCCGATCAACCTCGTGTTGATCGCGAAAGCGCTGACGATGCGGCAGCAGCTCCGCCTCAAAGAACCGCCGGGCGCTTTCAGCGTACATCTGGTGCTCGTCGGTGATCCAATCATGGCCCATCTCCGGCCGGAACATCGCGTCAAACATCCCGTCTCTCCCTGTTCAGATCTGTTCTTCGTCTCTGTCGGTTTCTAAGGCGCGCTCTTGTCAGGTCAGCGCCGCCCGCTTTGGTCACGCCGCGCGATCGAGCCCGCGGCGTGACCGCTCTAAGCGGCGATGGTGGAACGCCCTTGACGCCGTGAATAAAAAAACAGAACGATCTGTTTGTCGAGGGGCGTCGTAACGCCAGTCCGCGCTTTTGGGGAGAATGGATGCCGAGCGAGACGCCTAATCTAGATGCGCGCGGTCGAGGGGCTGCTGACGAGGCGGAAGAAGAGCGTCAGGAAGCGCTCAGCCCGCAAGAGGCGAAATCGGCGCGCACGCGGCGCGCGATCTGCGAAGCGGCGACCCGGTCCCTCGTTGAGTTCGGTTATCGAGAAACGTCGGTGCTGCGCGTGCAATCCATGGCCGGCGTCTCGCGCGGCGCGCTCACGCATCAATATCCCACCAAGATCGACATGATGGGCGCCGTTGCGGAGCATCTGATGGACGCGGTGCGCCGCACCCGCGCGCCGCGCACCCAAGCGCGGCCCGAGCCCGGCGATCCGGATTTCGTCGCTTGGCATTTCCGCTCCGCGTGGGGGCGGCTCTTCCACACCGCTGAAGGGCGGGCCTTAAGCGAGATCTTCGCGGCGATGCGGACGGATGAGGCGCTGCAAGAGCGGATCGCGCCGATGATCGCCGACTGGGACGAACGCATCGATCGCTGGTTCCTGAGCCGCCTCAGCTCTCCTGAAGGCGACGGCGCGGTGCGCGAGCTCGTTCGTCTCTTCCGCGCCGTCGCGCGCGGGCTCTCCTCCGAAGGCGCGGCCGACCGCGCGCGGCTCGAAGCCGAGCATGAGCGTTTGATCGAGCGCCTGGCGACGTTGATCGCGTCGCAGCTTCAGCCGCGATCAGCGGCGGCGGACGACACGCCACCAAAACACGAATAACAAACAGGGAGATCAATCATGGCGAACGCCTATATCTACGACGCGGTGCGCACGCCGCGCGGCAAAGGCAAATCCGACGGCGCGCTGCATGAAATCACGCCGA
>JBCBCG010000080.1:0-17931 GCA_038530925.1 Pseudomonadota bacterium | reverse complement strand
GGCGCAGCAAAAATTCGACAAGCCAGCGGCGCGAGCCGACGGGCGCTTCCTCCAAGATCTCGCGAAAGGCCAGCGCCGATCTGATCAAATCGGAGGTGCTGAGCGCGCTCGCGCCCGAAGACCGGAATTACTACGCTCAAATCTGGGAGCGGCTCGAAGCGGATCTCGGCGTCGCCGCTTTCGAGGAGTTGTTCGGCCATATCCGCACCATCCACAATCCAAAGCGCAACAACGCGTCGATCGCGGCCGATATCCGCCAAACGCTGAAACCGGCGAGCGCGCCGAAAGCCATCATCGAGCAAGAGCTCGAGCCAAAGGGCCGCGCCTTCCGCGCGCTCTCGCAAGCGGATCTGCGCGTGGGCGCGCAGAGCGTCGAAGCCAATGCGTTGCTGACCGCGATGGCGCGCATTCGGTTTCAGGATTGGATGCCGCCGGCGATCGCCTACTTCGCCACGCGCCGGCCGCGCGGCGACGAAGCCTTGCGCTTTCTCAAAGCGCTCGACCGCATGTCTTACGCCCTCTTCGTGAACGGCGCCGACGAGAACACGCGCACCGCGCGCTATGGCGCGGTGATCGCGGCGGCGCGAGACGGCGGCTCGCTTGAGGCGATCGAGGCGGCCATGGCGCTGACGCCGAGCGAGAAGAACAAAATGAAGAACGTGCTGAATGGCGCGATTTATCAAAAGGCGCCGATCCGCGCCGCCGTCCTGCTCCGGATCGATGAGAGCCTGTCGGAGACGGTGGCGACTTACGACACCGACAAAGTGACTGTTGAGCATATCCTACCGCAGAACCCGCATGAAAAGAGCCCTTGGCTTGAGCATTGGCCGGACTCGAAACTGCGTCGCCAATGGACTGACCGGCTTGGAAACTTGACGCTGCTCTCAGAAGACAAGAACGTCGCGGCGGCGAATTTTCCCTTTGAGAAAAAAAAGCGCGAGTATTTCGCCAAAGGCGGCGTCACGCGCTTCGTTCTGACGTCGCAGATCCTGCTGGAGCCGGAATGGACGGCCGAAGTGGTGGCGCGCCGGCACAAGATGATGTTCGACACCGCCTGCCGGCTTTGGGATCTTTAGCCGCCGGCGCGCTGTGCCGGCTCGGGTTTCGGCGGCTCGGGTTTCGGCGGCGCGGTCAGGCGCGCTTCAGCGCGGGCCCGACACGCTCGGCGCGGAGCATCGCCGCAAAACGATGCTTGTCGACCGCCGGCGCGAACAGGAACCCTTGCGCCAGATCGCAGCCCAGAGCGCGCAGCAAGGCGAGCTGACGCTCGGTCTCCACGCCCTCGGCCACGCTGCGCATGCCCATGCAGCGCGCCAGCTCGATGGTGGCGCTGACGATCGCCCGGTCGCTCTGTTCGTCGCAGAGACCCTTCACGAACGAGCGGTCGATCTTGATTTCGCCGACGGGCAGGCTCTTCAGATGCGACAGCGAGGCGTGGCCGGTGCCGAAATCATCAAGCGACAGCACCACGCCCTGCTCGTTCAAATGATCAAGCGCGAGCGACGCCGCATCGGCGCCGCGCCCGACGAAACAGCCTTCGGTGATCTCGAACACGATCTCATCCAGCGTCACGCCCGCGCGCCGCAGCGTCTCGAGCCGCTCCAACAGTATTTGCGGCGCTTTGAGATCCACAGGGTGAATGTTGAGCGCGATCGGCGTCGGCGCCGTCGTCGCCTCGCGGAACAACGGCATGTCTTCAGCCGCTTGAGAAAACACGAAGCTGGTGAGCTCCAGGATCAGGCCGCGCTCCTCGGCCACAGGCAGAAACACCGAGGGCGGGATCTCTCGTCCATCGGCGCGCGGCCAGCGCAGCAGCGCCTCGGCGCCGCGAACCGCGCCGGTGGCGACGTCGATTTTCGGCTGATAGCGCAGCGTTAAGCGCCGCTGCCGCAGCGCCTCGCGCAAGTCGCGCTCGATCTCATCGGCTTCGGACACCGCCGCCGCGAGCCCGGCGTGATAGATCGCGACGCGTCCTTTACCTTGCTCCTTCGCGCGGTGCAAAGCGATGTCCGCGCACACCATCAGATCGGCGCCGGTGACCGCATCGTCCGGCAGCAGAGCGATCCCGATGCTGGTGTCGGGATAAAGCGTTGCGCCGCCAAGGCGCACAGGCTCGCCGATGGAGGCGCGGATCCGATCCGCAAGACGCTCCACAGAGTGCGCCTGCGCCGCGCCGGGCAGGATCACCGCGAACTCATCTCCGCCGAGCCGCGCCGCGAAGCCTGCGCCGCCAAGCGCCGTCTGGAGCTGCTCGCCGATATGCTTCAGCAGCTGGTCGCCGACCTTATGGCCAAGCGTGTCGTTGATGTTCTTGAACCGATCGAGATCGAGAAGCAGAAACGCCAGGCGCTCGCCGCTTCGCTCCGCCGCCTCGACATCCCGCTCCAGCCGCTCCTCAAGCGCCTGGCGGTTCGGCAGCCCCGTGACCGCGCATTCAAACGCAAGCCGAGAGATTTTGCGCTGCGCCGCTTTTAAAGCGAGGTTCTTGGTCGAGACTTCGATCAGCATCGCATCGCGCTCGCGCCCCGCGCGGGCGGTGCTCAGCACCGAGGACGCGACCGCCGGGCCGAGCGCCAGCGAAAAGGCGATATGCGGCCAGTAAATCGCCAGGCCGCGGAAGATCGCCGCAAGGCAGAGCGCCAGCAGGATCGTGAAGAAATAGGTCAGCGCGATCGGCGCCGCGCGGTGGCAGATCATCGCGCCGGCGATCGCCATCCCGGCGCACAGGATCGGCGTCACCGCGTCGAGCTGCGCATCGCCGCTGCCGAAGAAGACAAGCGCGGCGAAGGCCCAGGGCGCGGCGAGCGCCATCGTGTAGAGCATCATCCGGCGCCGCCCGCGCGCTGAAATCGCCCCGGACCGGCTCGGCCGCGCGCGGGCGCGCTCGGAATTGAGGAACATCGCGATGAACACGGCCCAGGAGATGATGAGCCAGGCGAACACCAGCTGCGCCGGAAACTCTTTGGCCGCGACGATGGCGTAGACGAGCGCGTTGACACAGGCGATCGCGCACATCATCGGCCCGGCGCGCAACACGCTGGACACATCCTCCGGCCCCAGCGCGAAGGCCTCTGCGCCCCACGCCGCAGCCCGCCCCACACCGCGCCTCACGCTCCTGACGACCTGTTTCATCGGCGCTCACGCTCTTTCTCCCATCTCGCATGATGCGCGCTAAGCCTTGATAATCACTCAAGACGCGCGGCTCGTCCGGCGCCGCGCCGACAGGATTGGAGGGTGCGTGAGATGATCGAAGCGCAAACCGGCGCCGCCGTGGGACGGCGCGAGGAGCGGCGCGGCGTGGTCGACGCGCTGGCGGCGGACAAGCTGGCGGCGAGCCTGCGCGCCAATTGGCCGGGCGCGCGGGAGGGCGAGGCGCTGCCGCCGCTCTGGCATTGGGCGGGCTTCCCCGACACGCCGCCGCAAAGCGCCCTCGGCCCGGACGGGCATCCGCGGCGCGGGGGGTTCCTGCCCGAGGAAGGCCCGCCGCGGCGCATGTGGGCGGGCGGCGCGCTGACCTTTCTCCAGCCGCTCCATGTCGGCGAGTGTCTGCGGCGACGTTCGACGATCGCTTCTGTGACAGAGAAGCGCGGCGCCTCGGGCGCGCTTCTCTTCGCCGCGGTCGAGCATGAGATCTTCGGCGAGAGCGGCCTGGCGGTCACCGAGCGGCGCGACATCGTGTATCGCGAGGCGCAGGAGCGCTTCACGCCGCCGAAAGCCGTTCCCGCGCCGCAGCGCCCGCTTCTGGAGCGGCGCGAGCCGATCGACGGCGTGCGCCTATTTCGGTATTCCGCCGCGCTCTTCAACGGGCACCGCATCCATTACGACTTGCCTTACGCGACTGAGGTCGAGCGGTATCCTGGGCTCGTCACCCATGGCCCGCTTCAAGCGATGCTGCTGATGGATCTGGCGATTTCACATCATGGCGCGCCGCCGAGCCGCTTTGAATATCGCGGCGTGAGCCCGATGTTCCATTTCCATGATCTCGCGCTTCTCGCCGCGGAGGCCGACGCCGATGCAGGCGAGAGCGCGATCTTTCTCTGCACCGCGCATCCCGAAGAGCGCTATCAAGGCATGCAAGCGACCGCAGTTTGGGCGGCGTGAGGCGCCGCCCCGCGCAAGCCGCGGACTTTAGCGATAGAGCACGTCGCCGAGGCTCTCCATCCCGGCGTAAAGGCTGGCCACCTCCTCGCCATAGCCGTTGTAGATCACCGTCGGCACGCGATCGAGCGTGCCGATCACGCGCTCTGACGCCTGACTCCACCTTGGGTGATCGACGGCCGGGTTCACATTGGCCCAAAAGCCGTATTCGGCGCCTTGCGCCGCTTCCCAGAGGCCGATCGGCCGCTCTTCGGTCAGCGTGATGCGCGTGATCGATTTGTTTGATTTAAAACCGTATTTCCACGGCAGATGCAGCCGGATCGGCGCGCCGAACTGTTTGGGGAGGATCTTGCCGTAAGCGCCGACCACCATGAAGGTCAGCTCATGCGCCGCCTCCGCGATCGTCAGCCCTTCGATATAAGGCCACGGATAGGTGCGGCTGCGCTGGCCAGGCGCGATGTCCGGCAAATAAAAGCTCTCGAACCGCACGAATTTCGCGCCTGAGAGCGGGCGGGCCCGGTCGAGCATCGCCGAGAGCGGAAAGCCGATCCACGGCGCCACCATCGACCACGCCTCGACGCAGCGATGGCGCGAGATGCGCTCCTCAAGCGGCATGTCCTTTAGAATATCGTCGATATCGAAGGTGATCTCTTCCTCGACCAACCCGTCGACGACGACTTTCCAATTCTCTGTGGGCAACGCTTGCGCCGCCGGAGCGATGGTCTTGGAGAGGCCGAATTCGTAAAAGTTGTTGTAAAACCCGTTGACTTTCTCATCGGTCACGGCGCGCCCTGCATCGGCGTAGGCCGGATTGGTTGCGGGCTTGGGATCGAAAGGCGCGGTGTCGAGCCCCACCACCTCGGGCTCGCCGAAGAGCCAGCTGAGCTGCGCCTGCGCCGGCCCCGCCGCCAGCGCGCCAAGCGCCGCCGCGCCGGCGCCCGCACTCGCCTTCATGAAGGCGCGGCGGTTCCAGAAGGCGGCCTCAGGCGTCACGGCGCTCTCAGGCAGGCGCCAGCGCGGGCGTCTCAGGTAATTCATACGGAGCTCTCCTTGCGCGCCGTCACGGCGCCGTCCCTTCTTGCCGAGAGAGGTAGGAAGACGGCGGCGCGCCGTCCAATAAAGCCTCCGCGAGGAGCGCGTGCGGCCCGATCGCGCGACCGCCGTCGCATCGCCAGCGCGATCGAGCGTGAGACTTAAGCCGCGGCGAAGCTCTCGTCGCGACGTCCCTGCAAATAGAGAAGCGCCGTCAGATCCGAATGGTCGAGCCGCGCGTCCGCCTCCGCCGCGACGACGGGCTTAGCGCGATAGGCGACGCCGAGCCCGGCGCGGCGGATCATGGCGAGATCATTGGCGCCGTCGCCGACCGCCAACGCGTCCTCGGGCCCGAAGCCGCCCTCGGCCGTCACCCGCTCGAGCGCTTCGAGCTTGGCTTCGCGGCCGAGGATCGGCTCGCCCGGCGCGCCGGTGAGACGCCCGTTTTCGCTGAGCAACGTATTCGCCTGATGCTGGTGAAAGCCGCAGGCCGCAGCGACGCGCTCCGTGAAATAGGTGAAGCCGCCCGAAACCAGCGCCGCGCGCGCGCCGGCCGCCCCCATGCTCCGCACCGCGGTCGCCGCGCCAGGAGAAAGGCGCACCCGCTCCTCCCAAACAGTGTTAAGCACCGCCTCCGGCGCGCCGGCGAGGAGCGCGACGCGCGCCTTCAAAGCGCCTTCGAAATCAAGCTCGCCGCGCATCGCCGCTTCGGTGATCTCGGCGACTCTCGGCCCTACGCCCACGACATTGGCGATCTCGTCGATGCATTCGACAGTGATCATGGTGCTATCCATATCAGCGATCAGCAGCCGTTTCGGGCTCGCTTGCGCCGCCGTCAGGAGGTTTACGTCAACGCCCGGCGCCGCGCGCCGAAGGGCGACGCATAGCGCTCGTCGCGGCGTCGCGGCCTCCCACCCGCCAGGCTCCGATGGCGCGACATCGGCCCAAGCGCCGCTGGCGCCCAAGCGCTCAAACCCGCCCGAAAGGGAGGCGGCGACGGCGCCCGCCGTCGTCTCGTCATAGCTGAAGGCGCCGACGCCCGCCCGAACCGCCGCCTCAACCGCTGAGAGCGCCGCATCCGTGAGCCCCGCTGCGCCCGCTACCGGTCCCGCGGCGGTGAGGATCAGCCGCCAGCCGTGAGAGGCGTTCGCCATGGCGGGCGATCAGTCGAGCGACAGAGCGCGGCGGCGTTTCGGCGCGGTTTTGGCCAGAAGATCCGCCACCAGGAACGCGATCTCCAGCGATTGGCTGGCGTTCAGCCGCGGATCGCACGCCGTGTGATAGCGCTTGGAGAGATCCTCATCCATCAGCTGCACCGATCCGCCCAGACACTCGGTCACATCCTGGCCGGTCATCTCCACATGCAGCCCGCCGGGATGCACGCCTTCTTCGCGGCAAACCTCGAAGAAGCTCGTCGCCTCCTTCAGGATCCGGTCGAAGGGTCTGGTTTTGTAACCGCTTTCGGATTTGATCGTGTTGCCGTGCATCGGATCGCAGCACCAGACGACCTGCCGCCCGACGCGTTTCACCGCGCGGATCAGGCCTGGCAGATGATCGCGCACTTGATCCGCGCTGAAGCGGCAGATCAGCGTCAGGCGCCCGGGCCGATCCTGCGGGTTCAGGATCTCGATCAGGCGGAGCAGCTCTTCGGGATCGAGGCTCGGGCCGCATTTGAGGCCGATCGGGTTGAGGACGCCGCGAGCGAATTCGATATGCGCGCCGTCGACCTGGCGGGTGCGGTCGCCGATCCAGATCATATGGCCAGAGCCCGCCACCGGCAGGCCGCTGATGCTGTCGGTCCGGCAGAGCGCCTCCTCATAATTCAGGAGCAGCGCCTCATGGCTGGTGTAGAAGCTCACCGAGCGCATCGCCGGCGTGTTTGAGGGATCGACGCCCGCCGCCTCCATGAAGTCGAGCGCGCCGCCGATCTGATCGGCCAGCCGGCGATAGGCCTCGCCGCCCGGCGTGTTGGCGGCGAAGGTCAGCGTCCAATCGGCGACGCGGTGCAGATCCGCGTAACCGCCTTGCGCGAAGGCGCGCAGCAGATTGAGCGAGGAGGCGGACTGCAGATAAGCGTCGATCATCCGGTTTGGATCCGGCTCGCGCGCTTCAGCGGTGAAGGCGATGTCGTTGACGATGTCCCCGCGGTAGCTCGGCAAAGAAACCTCGCCTTTCGTCTCCATCGGCGCGGAGCGCGGCTTGGCGAATTGCCCGGCGATCCGCCCCACTTTCACCACAGGCAACTTCGCGCCGAAGGTTAGGGCCACGGCCATCTGCAGGAAAACACGGAAGAAATCCCGCGTCGCGTCGGCGGAGAACTGATTGAACGCCTCGGCGCAATCGCCGCCCTGCAGCAAGAACGCCTCGCCGCGGGCGACGCGGGCGATGTTTTGGCGCAGCGCCAACGCCTCGCCCGCGAAGACGAGCGGCGGCAGGCTGGAGAGCCGCGCCTCGGCGGCCTCGAGCGCCGCCGGATCGCGATACTCCGGCATTTGCAGCGCCGGCTTGGCGCGCCAGCTCGATGGCGACCAATCCGCCGCCGGCGCCATGTCATGCGTGTCTTCGATGATCGGGTCGAAGTCTTTCATTGCTGTCGGGCTCTTTCGTCAACGAGGCGCTCACGCTGGATTTACCATTCCACAACGCGGCGCGCCACCGGGCGCCAGGTTTTTTCAAAGGATCGATGTGCGCCGGGCGTCGGACGCGTCTCAGCGGAGCGGTCCGCGGCGCGCCAGCCGGCCGCGCGCCGCCTGAAGCGGCAGGGTCGCAGGATTAGATTTCCGAGCGCTTATCCTCGATCGCGGGCGCGCTGCGCGGATCTTCGAGCGCCGCCCGGGGCGCGCTGGCGGGTTTCGCGCCGGTCTCGGTGAACTCGCCCTTCTCAAGCACCGTGAGCAGCGGCTCGATCCCCTCGGGATGATACACGAAATAAACCTCCGGCGCGCGCGAGGCGACGCCTTCCCATTCGCTGATCTTCAGCGCCGCGACGGCGCGCGCGACGAATTCGGGCCGGTATTTCCGAAACTCGACGGTAGAGCGCACGCCGAAGCGCCGCAGCGTGTTCTGGAAATCATGCTCGGGCAGCGCGTCGACCCGCGCTTTGGCCGCGTCGTCGCCGGCTGCGGCCTCCGCCTCGCGGATCTTCACAAGCTCGGCGTAGCTGCGGCGCCCGACCACGCGGCTCGCCGCGTCGATCGCCTCCGCCAGGCGCGCCTCGCTCTCATACCGGCTGAGGTCGCGTTTATAGCCGCGCCAGAGGCTGATGCGCGAGCGATCGAGCGGCTGGATGAGGCTAAGCTCCGACATCACGCCGGCCAACTGGTTCAAAGCGAGCGCTTTGCGCCCGTCATCGCCCTGCGGATCCCAGGCCGAGAGATCCGGAATCACGAAATAAGGCAAACCGCGATGGCTGAAGAAATGCCGGCGCACCCAATCGAGATTGGCGCCGGGCGCGATCTGCAGCCCGGTCTTCATGACTTTCGAGAGTTCGGCCACCAGCGTGGAGCTCGGCTCGTTCAGCCGCCGCAGCGTGTCGTCGAGACTGTCGCGCCGGCCCGCCGCCGCGCTGGGCGGGTTGAGGGCGGTGAGCGCGAAGAGGCCGAGATCGACGCCGATCACCGCGAGGAGCGCGATCAGGTCGCGGCCTGTGATCGGTTGGCCGTCGGACTCGACGGCGACCCGCGCATCCGACACCTCGCCCGCAAAAACCGCCGGCAATGCAGAGAGATAGACGCCGAGATTGGTCCAAAGCCCCAGCACCGCGCGCGCCACGCCCGCCGCGCCTTCGCTGAAGGCGGCGTCGCGCAGAGTGACGTTCGCCGGCGCGCCCGCTTCATCCGCCGCCTCCGTCAGCAAGGCCGCGAGCGAGGGATCGAAACAGGAGAAGCCGCTCTGGCCGGGCTCGACGGAGACCTCCGCCGCGAGCTGGCGCATCTCCGCCGCATAAGAGGCGCCGAGCGCGTCGGAGCGCGCCGCGATCTCTTGCGCCGCCCCGCGGATCGCCGCGGCTTGGGTATCGAACGCGATCCGCCGTTCCGCAAGGGTATCGCCCGTCACCGCGGCGCTCGCTTCGCCGAGGCGGCTGTTGAGCGCGTTCAGATCGCGATCCACCGCGGCGAGCCAATTGGCGCCGATCGCGGTTTGCAGCGAAGCGACGCTGTCGCGCACGCCTTCGCGCGCCCGGAAGAGCGGCCCGCGCCCTGCGCCGGATCGCACGCCGCAGGTGCCGCCTGCAGCGCTCTCGCGCGCCATCTGTCGTTCGGAGTACGCGCCGACGCTGTCGAGCCGCGCGCGCACCGCTTCGAGCCGCGCCTTCACCCGCACCGCCGCGTCGCGCACATCCTCCGCCTGGCCGGCGAGCCCGGCCTTCGTCGCCTCAGGCCCGGCGATCAGCGACCACCAAAAGCCGTAGCCGAAGCCGATCGACCACAGCGCGAGGAAAATATAGAGCGGCAGCGTGAGCAGCCGCGCGCCGATGCTCGCGCCCGGCCGGAAGGTCTCGCGCAGCGCCAGCCACATCAGGAAGGTGAGCGCGGCGACCACCAGGATGATGAAGACCTCGGTCGGCAGGGAGAGGCCGCCCACCGTCCGATCCGCCGCTTGGGCCGAGCCGCCCTGCACGCCGATGATGAAATCGCTCATGCCGACATAGGTGGCGACGCCGGAGATCACGAGGAGCATCATCGCCGCCGCGCCGATCAGCGCGTTGCGGCCGAAGATGTAATTCTGAGCGCGCGCGCTCCACCCGTCGCCCCGTTCGCTCATGAAATCCCCCGAGCCCCTGTCTTCGAGCCCTTAATTCCAACGCCCCAAATGAGGCGCTTCGCGTCCCCCGACGCTGCGCGGCCGCGCCGAAACCCGACGTCGCCGACGCGCCAAGCCCCCGCCTGGTGCGATTTTCCCTGGTCCGGGCGGCTGGATTCGAACCAACGACCTACGGTACCCAAAACCGTCGCGCTACCAGGCTGCGCCACGCCCGGACCGGGAGGGTCTGATACCGACCGGCAACACCGCCGTCTAGACCAGACGCGGCGCCGGCGGTTCGAGGCGGCGAGAAAGCCGCGGCGAGGCCGCGCTTTGAGGGCCAAGCGGGCGCAGCGGCGGCCGACGAGCCGCCTCAGGCTTCGCCGCGAGGCGGAGGCGGCGTCGCATTTGGGGGCTGCCCGACCGCCGCGCAGCGGATAGCGGTAAAGGTGGAATGGGATTCGGGAAGGGGCTCGCCGCAAGGAGCCCTGAATGCAAGATGGCCGCTTCGAATTCGATTGGCTCGAGGAGGAGTTCGAGCAAGCCAAGCGTGAGCATAGGCGGGCGCGAGATCAACGCGAGCGCGCGCGCGCCGCGGCGAGATGCGCGCCGCCGCTGCGCGCGCCGCTCCTCGCTTGGGCGCCCCTGATGGTGTGGGCGACGCTGGCCATGACGGTGCTGGTGGTGCAGACCTCAAGCTAACGCGAAACGGAGCCGAACGACTGGGTTCGCCTCTCCATCGCGCGAGCCGCGCATCGGTTTAGGCGCTCGGCGCCGCCGCGCGCGCCTTGCGTTTCAGAGCGACCGCCGCGATGGCGTCGCCAAGCGAGAGCATCACTAAGGTGCCGTAGCCGGGCGAGAACAGCGACGGATCATAGATGAGAGCCCCGACCGCGATCCCGGCGCAGAGCCACGAGATCGCCGTATCGAGCAGCGTGCGCGCAGGGCGCCAGGCGGCGTCCGGCAGCGCGACGGCGGCCGCCAGAAATGCGGCGGCCTGCGCGAAAGTCGGCTCGACCACAACCGCAAGGATCGCCGGATGCCAGTTTCTCAGCGCCGCCTCGCCGGGCCAGAAGGCGGGATCGACCGTCCAAACCGGAGCTGCGACGCCGCCGCCGATGATGACGGCGAAATAGAGGGCGACGAAGAGGAAAACGGCCGGTATGCGTGGTGGCATGTGGGTCTCTGCGTTCACGATGACTGAGCGGCGCAACCAAGGCGGCGAGGGCCGCCGCGTCAAGTCGTCAAGGTGGAATTGGCCGCGAAACGCGGCGCGGCGCGGCGGTGTCGGCGACGCCGAACTTCGTGGTTTTCCCCTCATTTTCTCGGCGCTGCGCCGTCTGGCGCTGGCGCGGCGGCTCGGATCCCGCGCCTGGTGGCGCGTGGCGGGTTTGGGCGCGGATCGCACCGCCATGGGCGTGGTCGGGCGACGGTCGGCGTCGCTGCTCGTCGTCGCGCTGCTCGGCTCGTGCGCCTCGATCGGCGCGCCGATCACAACGACCTTCGCGCCGTCGGAGATCGAAGCGGCCCGGCTGGTGCAGCCGCCGCGACCACCGAAACTCGTGGCGAGCGACATCGGCGATCTCGATGACGTCGTCAGCGCCGCGGCGCCGGACCGCCTCGCCTCCTGGATGGCTGAGCGCGGCGCGCGGCGCTTTGAAGGGCCGCAGATCCCGTTTTTCTTCGAGAGCGAACTCGGCCGCGCCTATGCGCGCTCCGGCCCAGGCCGCGCCATCGCCCGCGGCGAGCCCGCCGATCGCTGCCCGCTCTTCGGCGCCGCGCTCGACGGCGCGGATCCCGCCAGCGCGGCGCGCGGCGCGATGCGCCAATGCCTCAGCCAACGCAGCCCGTCCCAGAGCGATTGCGCCTGCCGGCTCCTCGCGGCAGATCAAGTGCTGTTCGCGCCGCCTGAGGCCTTCGCCTACGCCCGCGCCGTCTCCGCCAAAGCGATCCCACTCGATGCGCGCCTTCGCCCCTCCGGCCCGCCGGCGCGGCTCATCGCCGAAGAGCGGTTTGAACCGCGCGCCGCCGCCGCCGAGACGGGCGCGCGCGCGTCCGGCCTCGAGCCCGCGCGGCGCGAGGCGCTCGCCTTGGGCGCGCGGCGATTGTGGCTCATCGGCCTGCAGGGCCCGGTGGCAGGCCTTGATCTGCAAGCGGACGGCGCGGCGCGGTTGACCGTGCTCGAAGGCCCGCGGGACGCGCTGAGGCCGGTGCGCGAGCTCGAAGGACGGTGGGAGGCCGAGGGCTTTCGCCGCGGGCGCCTCGCCGAGCGGGTGGCGCTTCGCGACGAAGCGGGCGAGCCGCTGCTCCTCTTGATCGGCTATGAGCCCGCGGAAATGGCGGAGGCGGAGGCGCGCCTTCTGCGCGAGGCCAAGCCGCTCTTCGCCAAGACGCCCGGTTGATTAGGCGCCCGGTTGACTAGGCGCCCGGTGAACTGGGCGCCCAGCGAGAAGGCGCCTCGGCTGAAGACGCCGCCACCCAGGCGCGCCTTAGAACAATGTTAGCGAAAAACCGACCGACATGGACCGCCTGAGCCGGAAAGACGCGCGCCGCGCGGCCGATACCCTCTAGCCCCTCGGCCCTCGCGCCCTATGATGCCGATGGGAAAACGCAGCCGCCGCGCCCGTTTTGGCGTAGCGCGGCGCAGTGGAGGAGCCGCCGCCATGTCAACCATCGCCATGCCCGAGCCGGACGCCGCGCTCCTCTCTCGCCGCGAGGAGGTGGTCGCCGAACTGAACGCCGCCCTGCCCGGCGGCCGCGTCATCAGCGAGCTTTCGGAGACGCGTGTTTACGAATGCGACGCGCTCACCGCCTATCGCTGCCCACCGCTCGCCGTCGTGCTGCCCGAGACAACCGAGGAGGTCGCGGCGGTGATGCGCGTCTGCTCGAAACTCGGCGTCCCGGTGGTGCCCCGCGGCTCCGGCACGTCGCTGGCCGGCGGCGCCCTGCCCACGGCCGATTGCGTGCTGCTCGGCGTCGCACGGCTCAACCGCATCCTCGACATCGACACGGAGAACCGGATCGCCCGCGTTCAGACCGGCGTCACCAACATCTCCGTCACCCAGGCCGCTGAGGGCGACGGTTTCTTCTACGCGCCGGATCCCTCGAGCCAGCTCGCCTGCGCCATCGCCGGCAACATCGCCATGAATTCCGGCGGCGCGCATTGCCTGAAATACGGCGTGACCACCAACAACCTTCTCGGCGTCACGGCGGTGTTGGCCGATGGCGAGATCGTCGAGATCGGCGGCGCGCATCTCGACAATGGCGGGCTCGATCTTCTCGGCCTTCTCTGCGGCTCGGAAGGCCAGCTCGCGGTGATCACCGAGGCGACGCTGCGCATTCTCCGCGCGCCGGAGGGCGCGCGGCCGGTGTTGATGGGTTTTTCCTCGAACGAGGTCGCCGGCGCCTGCGTCGCCGACATCATCAAAGCCGGCGTGCTGCCGGTCGCGATCGAGTTCATGGACCGCCCCTGCATCCGCGCCTGCGAAGATTTCGCCCAAGCCGGCTATCCGGATGTCGAAGCGCTGTTGATCGTCGAGGTCGAAGGCTCGGAGGCGGAGATCGACGCGCAGCTCGCCAAGATCAAGGCCGTAGCCGAGCGCCATGATCCGATCGGCTATCGCGAAAGCCAAAGCGCCGAGGAAAGCGCGCGCATTTGGAAAGGCCGCAAATCCGCCTTCGGCGCCATGGGCCAGCTCAATGATTACATGTGCCTCGACGGCACCATCCCGGTCAGCCAGCTTCCTTATGTGCTGCGCCGCATCGGCGAGATGTCGAAGGAGTACGGCCTCGACGTCGCCAATGTGTTCCACGCCGGCGATGGCAACATGCATCCGCTGATCCTGTTCGACGCCAATAAACCTGGCGATCTTGAGACCTGCGAGGCGTTCGGCGCGGACATCCTGAAGCTCTGCGTCGAGGTCGGCGGCTGCCTGACCGGCGAGCACGGCGTCGGCGTTGAGAAGCGGGATCTGATGACGGCGCAATTCACCGGACCAGACCTTGAATCGCAGATGGCGGTGAAGGACGTGTTCGATCCACGCTGGCTGCTGAATCCGGCGAAGGTGTTTCCGCTGGAGGCGAGCGCATCGCGCCGCGGCGCTTCGGCGGTTTGATCCATGAGCGCCATCGCCGCTCCTGACAGCGAAGAGGCCCTCTCCGGCCTGATCAAAGACGCAGCCGCGCGCAAGGCGCCGATTGAAATCCGCGGCGGCGGCACGCGGCGCGACATCGGCCGGCCGATGCAGGCCGAAGAGACGATCTCTCTTGATGGGCTGCGCGGCGTGACGCTGTACGAGCCGGGCGCGCTGACGGTGATCGCCCAGGCGGGGACGCCCCTCGCCGATGTCGAAGCAGCGCTCGGCGCCGAGGGCCAGCGCCTGGCCTTCGAGCCGCCCGATTGGCGCGCGCTGCTCGGCTCGGAGGGCGAGCCCACCATCGGCGGCGCGGTCGCGACGAATTTTTCAGGTCCGCGGCGCATTCAAACCGGCGCTTGCCGCGACAGTTTGATCGGCGTCCGCTTCGTCGATGGGAGCGGCGAGATCCTGAAGAATGGCGGCCGCGTGATGAAAAACGTCACGGGCTACGATCTGGTGAAGCTTCTCTGCGGCTCCTACGGCTCACTCGGCGTGCTGACGGAAGTCGCCTTCAAGGTCGGTCCGGCGCCGGAAAGCGCCGTTTTCCTGATGATGCAAGGGCTTGACGACGCGACCGCCATCGCCGCGCTGTCGGCCGGCCTCGGCTCGCCTTACGAGGTGACCGGCGCCGCGCATCTGCCGGAAGACTGCACGCCCGAGGGCGACGGCGCCGTCACCATGCTGCGGCTTGAGGGCTTCGCGGAGAATATGGCCCATCGCGGCCCGGCGCTGCGCGCGCTCCTCAGCCGCTTCGGCGCGGTTGAGTTGATCGAGGATCCGGCGCAGGTCGCCTCAGGCTGGGCCTTCATCCGCAATGTCGAACCCTTCGCGCGAACCGAGGGCGCGGTTTGGCGGATTTCCGTGAAGCCGACCGACGGCCCGATCATCGGCGCGCGGCTGCGCGAAAGCCTCGGCGCGCGCGTCTTTTACGATTGGGGCGGCGGCCTCGTTTGGGCGCTCGTTCCAGAAGAGGCGGAGGGCGACGCCGGCGCGGCGCTGATCCGGCGCGAAATCGCCGCCCTCGGCGGCCACGCCACCTTGATCCGCGGCTCAGCCAGCCTCCGCGCCGCGGCGCCGGTGTTCCACCCCGAACCGCCGGCCCTGGCCCGCCTCACCGCCGAGATCAAAGCGAAATTCGATCCGGCCGGCGTGCTGAACCCGGGCCGGATTGTGAACTAACGCGGCTCAGCGGCGGCGCTGAAGTCGGCAACAACAAGTCGCCGGGACGGAATGGCGCGACGATAGGGAATGAGGGCGCTCGGGACGATGCAAACGAACTTCAGTGAAGAGCAGCTTCAAGATCCCGGGATCGCGCGATCGAATGAGATCCTCCGGACATGCGTCCATTGCGGCTTTTGCACCGCCACCTGTCCGACCTATCAGGTGCTCGGCGACGAGCTCGACAGCCCGCGCGGGCGGATCTACCTGATCAAAGACATGCTGGAGAATAAGCGCACGCCGGACGAGAAGACGGTGACGCATATCGACCGCTGTCTTTCTTGCCTCGCCTGTATGACCACCTGCCCCTCGGGCGTGCATTATATGCATCTGGTCGATCACGCGCGCGAATACATCGAACAAAACCACACGCGTCGTTGGGACGACCGGGCGCTCCGCTTTCTTTTGACCGTCATTCTCCCCTTTCCGACGCGGTTTCGCTTCTCGATCCTGGGCGCCTGGGCCGCCAAGCCGATCGCCTTCCTGCTGCCGCGGAAATTAAAAGCGATGGTCGCCTTCGCGCCCGCCAGCCTGCCGCCGCCCTCGGCCAACGACCGCCCGCAGGTCTTCCAGGCGGAAGGTCAGCGCAAGATGCGCGTCGCGCTGATGACCGGCTGCGCTCAGCGCGCGCTCAACACCGACATCAACGACGCCACCATTCGGTTGCTGACGCGCCATGGCGTCGAGGTGGTGGTGGCGCGCGGCGCAGGCTGCTGCGGCGCGCTCACGCATCATATGGGCAAGACCAAGCTCTCGCATCGCACCGCGGGCAAAAACATCCGCGCCTGGGCGCGCGAGAAGAAAGCCGGCGGGCTGGATGCGGTGGTGATCAACACCTCGGGCTGTGGCACGACGGTGAAGGATTACGGCCATATGTTCAAAGGCGAGGCGCTCGCCGAGGATGCGGCGGACATCTCATCGATCACACGCGACATCTCGGAGTTGATGCTGGAGATCGGCCTGCAGCCGCCGGTGCGCGAGCCGGGCCTCAAGGTCGCGTATCACGCGGCCTGTTCGCTGCAGCATGGCCAGCAGATTAAAGCCGCGCCGAAGACCTTGCTGAAACAGGCGGGTTATCAGGTGCTGGAGCCGCGAGACGCGCATCTCTGCTGCGGCTCGGCGGGCACGTATAACTTGTTGCAGCCGGAGATTTCAGCGGAGCTGAAGGATCGGAAGGTCGCGACGCTCGACGCTTTGGCGCCGGATGTGATCGCGGCGGGCAATATCGGCTGCATGATGCAGATCGGCTCGGCCAGCGCCGCGCCGATCGTGCATACGGCCGAGTTGCTCGATTGGGCCACCGGCGGGCCGGAGCCGGCGACGCTGATCGAAGCGAAGCGCAAAGCGGCGGCGGGCTGGCGCTGAGGCGGCGGACGGACCGAACGATCCGCCGCCGCGTCGCGCGCGTTACGATCCAGCCGCCTGCACCACCGCTTCAGCGGCGGAGGACACCGCGCCAGCGGCGTCAGCGAGGTCTTGCGTCGTGGTCTGAGTCGCGCTCGCGGCGACCGGCGCCTCATAGACCGCCTGCACCGCGGCTGGGCTCACGACGATCACGCCGCCTTCAAGCAGCAGCTCGACCTCGCCATCGGCGTCGAAGCGCGCCTCGATCACCCGGCCCTGGCTCTGCGGCGTCTGGGTCTCCACCTCATCGCCCGCGCTGGTCGTTCGCGTGATCTCATACTCAACGCCATAGACGCCCGGCGCCGCATTCGCGTTTCCGAGGAGCGAGCCGTCCCACGTGACCGATCCGCCGCGCGTTTCGGCCGGGATCCGCGCCACGGGCTGGCCGTTCTGATTCGTGATCACCACCTCGACCTTGCTCGCGCCGGAGACTTGCGGCGTGGTCAGCTCGATTTGGCCGCCATCATAGGCGATGTTCAGCCCGTCGGCGACGATGTCGTTGCCGACGAAGCGGCCGAGCTGCTCCACGGCCGAGCCGGTCTGCGCCGCGATCAACGCGTCAAGCTTGTCGTTGGTGTTGATCTGCTGCTCGACCTGCGTGAACGTCGCGATCTGCGCGACGAACTCGGTGCTGTCCTCCGGATCGAGCGGATCCTGATTGCGGAGCTGCGCGGTGAGCAGCGTCAGAAAATCATCGTAATCGCTCAAGGTGTTGTCGGCGTCGCCCGCGGCGGCGACAGTGGCGGCGGCGTTCGGCGCGGTCACGGCGCTGGCGGCGGCGTCTACGGTGCTCATGGGATCCTCGTTGTCAGTCGGTTTGGATTAAACGCGCAGATCGACGCCGGCGGCCCAGCCATCGGCGCCAGGCGCGGCGAAGGGCGCGGTCGGTTGCAGGGGCGCGATCGTTTCAGCCTCGAGATCAAGCGCCGCGGCGCTGATCACGCTCTCGCGCCAGGGCGTCTCAGCGTCGCCGGCGAGACCGCGGCCGCTGCTCTCACCGCTGAAAGACATGGATTGAAAGTCGATCCCAGCGTCGCGCAGCGCCTGCTCCAGCTCGGCGCCGCTGCGGCGCATGAGATCGAGCGCTTCAGGGCGCTCGGCGCGCACCGAGACGACGAGCCCGTCATCTTGGAAATCGAGCTCGATCGAGACGCGGCCGAGCTCCACCGGATCGAGCTGCAGCGTGATCTGCGTCGCATCGCCCACCTGGCGCATCGCGGCGCTGATCTGGCCGGCGACATGCGACGCCGCGCCTGGGCGCGCCGCCGCGGCGGACGCGGCCGCAGCGGTCGCGGCGAAC
>JBCBCG010000079.1:0-17952 GCA_038530925.1 Pseudomonadota bacterium | reverse complement strand
GATCTGCGCCGTCGTTACGCCGATCTCGCCACGCTTGGCGCGCCGGTGAGTCTCCTCTCCGGCGCGGAGGCCGAAGCGCGCACCGGCTCCGCCGCGTTCCACGGCGCGCTGTTCGATCAGCGCGCCGGCGTCATCCAGCCTCTGGCCTTCGTCCGCGGCCTCGCCCGCGCCGCCGCCGCCGCGGGCGCAGCGCTTCATGAAGAGAGCGCGGTCCTTAGGATCGATCGAACTCCGTCGGCGCTGTGGCGCGTCGAGACCGATCGCGGCGCGGTGGAGGCGCCGGCGCTGCTGCTCGCGACGAACGCCTATCACGCCGAGGCGGCGGGCGCGCCGGCGCCGATTGCGACGCCGGTGTTCTATTTCCAGCTCGCCACCAAGCCGCTGAGCGACAATCTGAGGCGCAGCGTCCTGCCCGGCGGCGAAGGCGCTTGGGACACCGCGCCCGTGATGTCGTCCTTCCGGCTCGACGGGGCGGGGCGTCTGCTGATCGGCGGCGTCGGCGCGCTGGACGGGCCGGCCGGCGGCGTCCATCGCGCTTGGGCGTCGCGCCAGCTCTCCCGGCTCTTTCCGCAGCTCGCCGACCAACCGCTGGAGAGCGCCGTCTGCGGCCGCATCGCGATGAGCGCGGACAAGCTGCCGAAACTGCAACGGCTCGGCCCGCGCGGCTACAGCGTCTTCGGCTATTCGGGCCGCGGCATCGGGCCCGGCGTGACCTTCGGCGAGGCCGCCGCCGCGGCGCTTCTCAGCGGCGACGAGACGGGATTGCCGCTGGCGCCGATCGACCGCGCCGCGCCGCCCTCCCGCTTCGCCAGCGGCGCTGCGTTCGAGGCCGGCGCCGCCGCTATCCACCTCTTCGGAGCGCGGAGCCCCATCTGATCGGCCCAGATGGATCGACGCCAAGCCGCGGCGCGGCGCCTCAAACGCGCCGTCTGCGCCGCTGGCCAAAGGTCATTGAACTTCCGAGAGACGTTTAGCCCGACCAAATTCGCGAAACGGTCCATGCTCTCGATCGAGCCGCGCGGCGCGGACGGAGATGTCGGCAGGCGGAAGGTCGGATCGGTCCCATTGCACCTCCCACCGCACGGAGGCGGAGAGCCGATAAGCCGGACATTCTCGCGTAAACAGCGCCTCCAACGCGCCCTCATAGTCTCCAAGGCAATCTGGGCCATGCAGGACGCTTGAGCGAGCGCGGACAAAGTACCAACTTGCTTCAGACGCGGTGAAACGGGCGCGCCCCTCGCTATCGCCCTTCACAAAAATGGTGGCGCGCGATGTGTAAGAGCGCCTGTTCGCAATCGTCGACGGCTTGATCGACAGGGCGAGCGACCCGAAATCGGCGTCACTGTCGAACACCGCGTCGACGCTTTGGCCCGCTTCAAGATAAACGGGAAACGCCTTATTCAAGCCAGCTGCGACGCGCAGGGTCTCCGAGCTCCCGTAGAAGTATGCGAACCCGATCGTTTTAAACAGTCCGATCATGAGAAACACGACGTAGCCAGCCACTAAACCCAGCAAGAAAAGAACGAATGGCAGCGCCTCTTGCAGCGACCATGACGCGCTTAAGACGGAGAAGCGGCCATCCTCTTTGTCGACGTCGCCAACCCGATATCTCGGCATCGCACCCTCCGCCCCAGCTCTTACGCTATGTGACGAAGCCGCCGCTAAATTCGCATGAAGATCTTTGATCAAAGAAGAGTTACCGCCACAGGAGACGCTGCGTCAGGTCTCACTCCCAAGCCTCACTACAAGGCCTCACTCCCAGGCCTCACTCCCAGGCCCAGTCGACCTTCAATTTCACGATTTGTCCGTAGGCCGGCGGATCCCAATAGCCGAAATCATCATCGGTCCAGAACCATACGACCTCGAAAGGCGGCGGCGTCTCAGGATAGGGCTCGCCCATATCAGTGATGATCCCAACCGTCTCGATGTTCGGTTCCTGCTCGTAACGCTCAAAGGCGCGGTGGAGCGGCGTCGCGCCGGTCCAGCCGTCAATCTCGTAGGAGGTGAACTCAAACGTCTCGACCCGGTCGATCTCCACATCCGAAAGCGCGCGGTCATAGGATTTGCCGCTCTGGATCACGTTGATCGCGGCGATCTCCGCCGCCTCGGCGGAGGTCTTGATCGAGCCCGCGAGACGGCGCAGCAGCGCATGCATCGAGCCTGAAGTGTCGAGGATCAGATTGAGGCTGTAGCCTTCGAGCACCCGTCCGGCCAGGACGAGATCAGTGCGGTCGCCTTGGCGGCGCGACGGCCTCCCATAGCTTCGCCGCGGCGTCGCCAGAAGATCGAAGCCGCTTTGGAACGCGAGTTCGATGGGAATGCGCTCATCGGTTTCGAGCGCTTTCATCACCTCGCGCCGGCCATCCTCTGCGCGATCCGGCCCGAAGACGGCGCGCCCGGCGCGGCCGTCAAGCGCAGCGCGCTCAAGCGTGCGCCGCGCGATCTCCGCCACCCGCGCGGCGCCGCCACCCGGCCGTCGCGGCCCGAGCAAAGGCCGCGCGCCGGCGCCGAAGAGGTCCCATTCATCCTCGCGCAGCGCATCGCGCTGGAACACGCCATCATGGAGCCGCGGGCGCGGCGGCGGCGTCAGCCCGGCTTTCGCCAGCGCATCGCCCAACGCGCTGTTGCGCGCATCCCCTGCCGCGCCGCCGCCCGAAGCCCGGCCGCCCGCATCTCCGCCGCGCGCCGCCCCGCCGCCGCTCTCAGGATCCCAAGCGGCCGGCGGCGTCGGCGCTTGATCCTCGAGGATCGTCTTGATGATGTACTCCGCGGAGAGATCGCGCGCCCCCGGCCAAACGAGCCCGCCGCAGGGCACAGGCGCGCCAAGCTCGTCCGCCAAGATGTCGTTGATCACGTAATCATGGGCGATGTTCATCAACCGCGCCGCGCGCGGATCGGACGCGCGACCGAGCCGGTCATGGGTGCGCAAGATTAAATGCCAAAGCTCATGCGCCATCACGAACAGCGCTTCTTCGCGCGTCAGCGCGCCGAACCAATCCCGCCCGACCAAGAGCCGTCCATCGGCGAAGACGCAGGCCGTCGGCACGCGCGGATGCGTCGCGATGGAGACTTCGTCGGCGATCTCAGCCAGGTAGGGCAGAAAGCGGTGGATATCCTCGATCGCGCCCTCCGCGCGGGCGCGCGCGCGCTCCGTCGCGGCGGCCGCCGCTTCGGGCGACAGCGCCTCGGCGCCGTCCGAAGCCGCGGCGGGCTCCGCCGCCCCGGCGATTGGCGTCGGCTCGTCGTCTTCGCCGCTCACAGCCCCGTCGCCTCCCGCAGCGTGCGCATCAGGCTCTCATCGGCGCCGAGTTCGCCCCAAATCTCGACCATGCCGACGAAGAGAGAGAACCGCGCCTCGGTCGAGATGTTGTAGAGAAACGCGTCAATCACCTCAGGCGGCTCGGAAGCGAGCGCGCCCGAGGCGGCGAGATCGCGGATCCGCCGCAAGATGAACCAGCGTTTAGACGCCTCATCCGGCAGACTATGAAGCAGCCTCACATAATCGAGCGGCGGCTTCAGCGCGGCGAGTTCGTCGTCGGCGACGGAGCAGAACAGCGCCGCATCCGCCGCGCTGACTTTGCCGTAAGCAAGCGGCCGGCGCAGCACCGCCATATCGCCGCCCGCCTCCGCCACCAGATCGAGGCTGCGCGAAAGCGCGGCCCAGGCCCGCGGCGTCGAGAAGGGCACAGGCTCCGCCGGCGCCGGCCGGCTGAGCGCTTCGGGCGCGGCGGCGATGAAGGCCATGATCTCCGGGCGCACGCCAGCGCGCTTGGCCCAACCGAGCCACTCCATCACATCGGCGCGAATGTTCAGAATGGTCACGCGGTTCACCAGCGCCGAGGAGATGGTGCGCACCAGCGCCCGATCCTCCGCCCGGTTGCCCGCCGCCACGACCCATGAGCCCGCCGGCAGCTGGTGCTCGCCCACACGCCGCTCAAGCAGCACCGCGTAGAAAGCTTTCTGCACATCCGGCGAGGCGGCGGGCAGCTCGTCGAGGAACAGGCAGAAGGGCTCCGGCGTCTCGGGCAGCAGCACCCGCGGCGGGCAGAACACCGCCCGCTCGCCGATGATGCGCGGCACGCCGCTCACATCCTCCGGCGCGATTTGCGTTCCGAGGAGCGAGCGGAGCGGCAGCCCCGCCTCCTCGGCGACGCTGCGGATGACGTCTGATTTGCCGAGCCCGGGCGAGCTCAGCAGCATCACGCTTTGCTCCGCCGCCAGCGCCTTGATCACCATCTTGGCCTGGCCGAGCGTCACCGTCTCCGTCATCTCTCATCCCCACAGCATGAAGCGGCGGCGCCGCGGCTTCGAGCTCCGACACCCCTTACAGCGCCGGCCGCGGCGCGGTGTAGCGCCAGGGCGCGAGCGCGACCAGGCGTTCGCCAAAGCGCTCGCCAGCTTCGCGCACCCGCCGCTGCGCCTGCAGGCGTTCGCCGTAATGGCGATTGCGCTGCATCTCTCGGTTCCACGCGCTTTGAGGTTGTCGCTCGCGCCCATGCGCCGTCGGCAGCCAAGTGTGGTTCTCAACCGCCTGCGCGTAGGCGGATAGATGCGCGAGAGGATGATCTTCGGGCGCCGCCGCGCCGGTTTCGATCGCCCTCTCGGTCGCGCCGTCCCCCCGCTCGAGCCCATAGCCGAGCGCCAGACCGCGGGCGAAGCCGTCGCGGCTCGCCGCGGCGACCGCCGCCTCGCCCGCAGGCTCGATCGCCGCGGCGGCGGGAAGCGCGCCGTTCGCGTCGATCTCCGCCGTCAGAAGACCGCAGAGAAAGCCGAAATGCCCGGGCTCGAACGGCTTGATCGGCTCGGCGAAGCGCCGCGGCGCGGCGCGAAGCGCGGCGCGGAGCGCACCGACGAGGCGCCGCTGCGCCCGCGCGAGATCGAGACCCAAGGCCACTTCCTCCTCGCGCAGCACCCACACCAGGCCCGCCGCGGTGGGATCGAGCGCCTCGATCAACATGCGGTAAGCGCCGAGCGCGGGCCCGCTCGGAAAGGGCGCGGCGTCGCCGGCGGCGCGGCGCGCGCGGCGCAGCGGCAAATGGTAATCGGCGAGCGCCGCGGCGCAGAGCGCTCGCAGCCCGGCCGCACCCTCGGCCTGAAGCGTGGCGACGACCGCGTCACAGAGCGGCTCCGGCGCCGCGCCGATCACAGCGCGTAACGCCGCGCGCAAAGCTTCGGCCTCGCCCGCCCCTTCGCAAAGCCGCGCGCCGAGCGCCCCGAACACAGCCAAATCCGACTCTTGCGCCGCCCGGCGCGCCGCCAGGACCGCGGCGAGATCGGCGAGTTTACCCTGCGGCGGCTTCGCGGGGCCGCGCCCCTTCCCAGCGCCCTTGGGGCCGCGCGGGCTCGAAGCGCGCTGTTGGAGCGCGTCAAGCTCCTCAAGCGCTTCGTCTTCGAGAAACCCCTCTAGCTCCTGCTGCAGCGCCTCAGCGTAGTCGCCGCCTTGGGGTTTATAGAGCACATCCAGCGGCACGCCTTGCTCGGCGAGCTGTCGCTTCATCGCCGCGTCCAGCCGGTCGCGCCGCTCAAGATAGTCGATGATTTCGAGAAGCGCTTTCATAGCAGCCCTCTGCGCAGGGAGCATGACGAGCTGATGACCCTAGAAGGGCGATCAAACGGCGCGCCTCACGCCTCGGCGCGCAGATAAAACCAACGTCCGGCTTCTTTGCGAAAGACGCTGGTCTCGCGGAGCACGCCCTCGCGGCCCTCATGCTCATAGCGTGCGCTGAAAGCGACGATCCCGCTCTTCTTCCCGCGCATCTCGGTCCGTTCGATCGTGAGCCCGCGCCAGCGTTGCGGACCCAGCGGTTGGAGCCGCGCCGGCCGCGTCTCCGGGCTCCAGCTCCGATGCACGAAGCCGGCGTCGGCGCGGGCGAAGGCGCTGTAGCGCGCGCGCATGAGGCGCTCGGGCGTCTCCGCCTCGAGCTGCGCCAGATGCAGCGGCGCGCAGCAGGAGAGATAGGTCGCGCCGCCGCAGGGGCAGGGCTCGAACATCGCCGCTCGTCTCCTTTCCCCGCGCGCGTTGCGCCGCGCTCCGCGTCAGCCTGGCGACATGCCGCGCAGCTTCTCAGAGCGCCGGCGCAAAATCTCGAGCGTCGCCAGAAGCGCGATCGAGAGCGCGACCAGGATTGTCGCCACCGCGAGAATGGTTGGGCTGATCTGCTCGCGCAGACCCGTGAACATTTGCCAGGGCAGCGTCTTCTGCCCCGAAGAGCCGACGAACAGAACCACCACCACTTCATCAAAGGAGGTGATGAAGGCGAAGAGGCCGCCGGAGATGACGCCGGGCAAGATCAGCGGCATTTGCACCCGGAAGAATGTGGTGACCGGATTGGCGCCCATATTCGCCGCAGCGCGCGTCAGAGATCGATCGAACCCGACCAGCGTCGCGGTGACGGTGATGATCACGAACGGAATGCCCAGCGCGGCATGCGCCAGCACCACGCCGATATACGTGCCTTGCAGCCCGATGCGGCTGTAGAAGAAGTACATGCCCGCCGCCGAAATGATCAGCGGCACGATCATCGGCGAAATCAGGATCGCCATGATCACTTGGCGATAAGGCACATGCGGTTGGCTGAGGCCGATCGCCGCCAGCGTGCCGAAGGCGACCGCGAGGAAGGTGGCCGCTGGCGCGATCCGCAGCGAATTCCAGAGCGCGCTCTGCCAGTCCGTGCTGTTGAAGAAACTGTCATAGTGCTTGAGCGAATAGCCTTCGGGATCCAGCGCCAGCATCTCCGGCGTGAAGGTGAAGAAATCTTCGGCGTTGAAGCTCAACGGGATCACGACGAGGATCGGCGTGATCAAGAAAATCAATACGATCCAGACGATCACCCGGAAGGTGTAGTGCCAGGCGACTTGGCCGGGCGTCAGGTAAACCGCCAGCCCGTCGCGATAACGCCCGCGCGCAAGCCAAAAGGTGAACCAGCCGATAAACCATGCGAAGAGCGCGAAGACGATCGCGCCTGAGATCCCGCCGAGCAAGAAGCCCGCGACGATGAGGAGCGCGATCAAGCCGAGCCGCGTCCCGCGCTCCGCCGGCCGCGCCGCGCCGAGCATCGGCAACACCGCGCCGAGCGCCGCGCCGACGCCGGCGCCGACCGCCGCCGCCAGCAGAGGCTGGCCTTGCGCGTTGCCGACGAGGAGCCCGAAGAAGGCGCTGGCCAGCGCCACGAGACCAATCGTGAACCCTGCGCTGGACGGCGCCGCGCCCGCTTCCGTATCTGCAATGCTCGCCATCGGCTCAGCCCCCCAGCTTCACATTGTCGATGCCGACGATGCGGTCGTAGACCCAATAGAGCAGCAGCACGAGGCCGAGCAGGATCGTCCCGAGCGCCGCGGCTAAGCCCCAATTGAGCGATGATGAGATGTGGAAGGCGATCCGGTTCGAAATGAACGTGCCTTGCGTGCCGCCGACGATCTCGGGCGTGATGTAGTAACCGATCGAGAGAATGAACACGAGGATCGAGCCCGCGCCAATGCCTGGCACCGTCTGCGGGAAGTAGACCCGCCAAAACGCCGTCAAATTGGTGGCGCCCAGAGACTTCGCCGCCCGTAGATATGTCGGCGGGATCGTCTGCATCACCGAATAGAGCGGTAAGATCATAAAGGGCAGGAGAATATGCGTCATCGCGACGATGGTGCCGAACTGGTTGTTGATCATGATCAGCCGCCCGTCATCGGCGACGAGCCCGAGCCACACCATCGTATCATTCACCACGCCCTGCTGCTGCAGCATCACCTTCCAAGCGGAAGTTCGCACAAGGAGCGATGTCCAGAACGGCAGCAACACCAGGATCATCAAGAGATTGGCCGTGCGCATCGGGAGATTGGCCAGCAGCCAGGCCACTGGATAGCCGAGCAAGATGCAGCTGAAGGTGATCACGAGCGACATGAACAGTGTTCGCTCGAACAGCACCACATAGATCTGCTCATCCTCATCCCGCGGCGCGACGCCGCCATCGAGCGTCTTTTCAAGATCGACCGAATTCAGGAAATAGCCGCTGGTGTAGGTCGGCGAATAAAGTTGAATGACGCGCCAAACATTCGGATCCGCCCAATCCTCGTCCGCATCGAAGAACTGGTCGCGAATGCTGACGCTCTCGAACCCGTCGATCGCACCGAGCGCCTGATCAAGCAGAGGATCAAGCCCGCTCGGGGCGCCGGCCTTGAGTTCGTCGTGAAGCGTGGCGAAGAGGAAATCTTCGGGCGTCTCTTCGGCTGGAACATCGCCCTCCTCCTCGCGCAGGAACGTCGCCCACCGATCCCAGCTCCGCGCTGTGAAGGGCAGCGCGCTCCGGACAGCGCCATCGGCGAAGAGCCGCTCCCACGTGCCGCCGTTGCGCCAAGCGGCGTCGAGCCCGGCGAACTGATCGGCGTAGATGTCGGTGTCGAAGCGCCTGACGCGGCGCCCGGTGCCGCGGAACAGCGATGAGATGCCCGCCTCTTCGTAATTGAGGCGCGAGCCGAGGCGCGTATGCGTTTTGTACTCCTGCGCGAGGAAGAGATCGACATAGAGCGCGCGGAACACCGCCTCGGACGGCGCGTCGCCCGCATCGGCGTCCCACTCCTGCAGCAGCGTCACGGTTTCGGGCAGCGTGTCGCGCACGATCTCGTTCTCGACCGATCGGAACAGCATATCCGCGATCGGCGCGAGGAAGGTCAGCAGCACGAACAAGAGGAGCGGCGCGATCAACAGCAAGGCGCGCATTTTCTGGACGCGGAGCGCCCGGCGCAGGCTCTGCTTAAGCGGCCTGCCATCCGCGGCGAGCATTGGTCCGGCTGTGGTATCGGTCATATCGCGCTCAAAGCTCCGGAGGAATGAGGGCGCGCCGTCGTCAGCGGCGCGGAGGGCGCGGCGGCGCGCTCATCGCAGCGCTGCGCGCCGCTCTTCGCCGCGTGGGAGGCGTCATGCGCCGGAAACCAGCTCGATTGAGCGGCGCAGGGCGGGCGCGCCCGCCCTGCGCTCGTGATCATTGGATCGATCCGATCCTTACTTCGCCAGCCACGCTTGGAACTTGGCGTCGATGTCGTCGCGATAATCAGCCCACCACTCATAGTTGAAGAGGAAGGTGTTCTTCGCGTTCGCCGGATCGGTCGGCATATGCGGGCCCATCTCGATGCCAAGCGTCGCATGGGTCGAGACCAGCGGCGCGGACGAGGCGCGGGCCGGGCCGTAGGAGATGTATTTCGCCTGATCAGCCAAACGTTGGGTGTCGGTGGCGAAGAAGAGATAGTCCTTCACGCGCTTCAGACGCTCTTCGGACAGACCAGCCGGAATGATCCAACCATCGAGGTCGAACACCTGAGCGTCCCAGAGCATGGCGACCGGCTGATCTTGCTCCTCGATCACCGAGAAGAGACGGCCATTATAGGTCGAGCCCATGACGATCTCGCCATCGGCCAGAAGCTGCGGCGTATCGGCGCCGGCGCTCCACCAGATCACGTCGTCTTTGATCGTTTCGAGCTTGGCGAAGGCGCGGTCCTGGCCCTCTTCAGTCTCGAGCACGTCGTAGATCTCATCCTTCGGAACGCCGTCGCAGAGCAGCGCCCACTCCATGTTGTTGATGGGACGCTTCTCCAGCGCGCGCTTGCCCGGATAGGTCGCAGTGTCGAACACCGCGCAGACGCTGGTCGGCGGCGTGTCGCCGACTTTGTCGGTGCGATAGCCGAAGGTCGTCGAGTAAACGATCTGCGGGATGAAGCAATCCGAGACGATCAGATCGCCGAAATCTTCGCTGGCCGGCGTGCCGTCTGGCGCAGGCGCGAGGATCTCGTCATGATCGACCTCCATCGCGAGGCCTTCATCGCAAAGGCGAATGGCGTCCGCGCCAACCACGTCGACCAGATCCCAGGTGATGTTGCCCGCCTCGTTCATGGCGCGCAGCTTGGCCACCGCTTCGGCCGAGCTCGGATCATTGATGATCTTGACGCCGGTGTTTTCGGAATAAGGCGTGTGATAGGCGTTCTGCTGGCTCGCCTCATAGGCGCCGCCCCACGAGACGATGGTCATCTCGTCGGACATTTTTCCGTGGCCATCGGCGAACGCGCCGGTCGCGGTCACGGCGACCGCGCCGAACGCGAGCAAAGCCGTTTTGAGTGTCATCTATGGTCCCCAGTTTTCTGTCCCGTGTTCGTTTCTTCGGCGCGGCCACGGAACTCGCCGCTCGCCGCCCACGCATGTCGCGCGGCGCGGCCCGGTCGCTTCGCTTAAAAGGCGATTGCGCGCCCTAAGCGTCGAGCGCCCGGCAATCCTGCGGCAGCCAGCCGATCTCGATCGTCTCCCCCGGCTTCATGCGCGTGGCTCCCGCGGCGTTTCTGGTCTTCACGACGAAATCATCATTGCCCGCGACGCTCAGACGCGTGCGGTAGATGTCGCCCATGTAAATGAACTCCTTCACCTCGGCCTTCAGCGTATGCGCCTCGGGCCCCAGGCGGTCTTTGTTCATCTCGACCCGCTCGGGCCGGATGGAGACTTGCGTGCGCTCGCCGGTCTTGGAGACGTTCACCGGCATCGCGTCGATCGCTTCGCCGTTATCGAGGCGCACCAACGCGACGCCGTTGTCGATCTGCTCGACCACGCCGCCCAGCGTGTTGTTCTCGCCAATGAATTGCGCGACAAAGCTGTTCTCCGGCTCTTCATAGAGCACGTCAGGCGCGGCGAGCTGCTGGATCTTGCCGTCGTTGAACACCGCGACCCGGTCAGACATGGTGAGCGCTTCGGTTTGGTCATGCGTCACGTAAACGGTGGTGATGCCGAGATCATGGGCGAGCCGCGTGATCTCGAATTGCATATGCTCGCGAAGCTGCTTGTCGAGCGCGCCGAGCGGCTCGTCCATCAAGACCAGCTCCGGCTCGAATACGAGCGCGCGCGCCAGCGCGATCCGCTGTTGCTGACCGCCTGAGAGCTGCGCCGGGCGGCGCCCGCCGAAGGCGTCCATCTGCACCATCTCGAGCGCGCGCTTGACCTTCGCCGTGCGGTCCGCCTTGCCGATCTTGCGCACTTCGAGCGGGAAGGAGAGGTTCTCCGCCACCGTCATGTGCGGGAATAGCGCGTAATTCTGAAACACCATGCCGATGCCGCGCTTATGCGGCGGGATGTTGTTGATCGGCTGGCCGTCCAGCATGATCTCGCCATGGGTCGCCGTCTCGAACCCGGCGAGCATCATCAAGCAGGTGGTCTTCCCCGAACCGGACGGGCCCAGCATTGTGAGGAATTCGCCCTTCGGCATCGAGAGGTTCAGATCTTTCACGACCAGCGTCTCGCCGTCGTAACTCTTCTGAACGCGCTGGAACTCCACAAACGCGGCGTTCGGTATCGGATCGGTCAAACTCACCCTCCCCTTTTGCGCCCCACGACGCCGTACTCTCCGAGACGCCTTACTCACCGAGACGCCTTACGCCCCAAAACGCCCGGCTACCCGAGGCGCCTTACGCCCCAGAGCGCCGCGTCGCGAAACGCCGACGATAGGACGCGAGGCAAGTCGCCCTGAGACGCGTCAAATCGTCCTGCGCGCCCGCTTCGCATCGCACTCAACACGCCGCACCCGTGGAGATCAACCGTCAGCACGCGCAAACAGCGTTGATTCACCGCCGATTTTTGTTGCGGGCGCCTTTTCTCTCATCGCGCTCGGGCGCAGTGCTGAAAAAGGCGGCGGCGCTCCGCCCACACCCCGGCGCTTGCGTTTCTCAAGCGCGCACCATCGACCGTCAGGCGCGCGCAGGTCAAGATCTCGGTGCGAAAAAGGCTCGATGGCGCAGTTAAGCATTTGTTTTTAAGTGAATTTATCCCCTATGAGGCAACCGATCAGTCGGCGGCCGCGTCGCCGAAATAAGAGACGGAAGGACGCAATGAGCCAAAAAAGCAGGGCGCCCGCAGCCGAACCGCGCGAAGCGCTCCATGCGCTTTTGAGCGCCGCGATCGACGCCGCGGATCCGGCGACGGCGCTCGCGCCGCATCTGCCCGAGCCGCCCGCCGGCGCGCTGATCGCGCTCGGCGCCGGCAAAGCGGCGGCGTCCATGGCGGCCGCGCTTGAGGCGCGCTGGACCGGCCCGCTTCGCGGCGTCGTCGTCACCCGCTACGGCCATGCGGCCAAAGCGCCCTGCGCGCGGATCGAGGTTCTGGAGGCCGCGCATCCTGAGCCGGACGAGGCCGGCCGCGCCGCAACCGAGCGCTTGTTGGCGGCGGCGGACGCGGCGGGGCCGGACGATCTCGTCCTCTGTCTTCTCTCGGGCGGCGGCTCCGCGCTGCTGACGGCGCCGCCGCCCGGCGTGCCCTTCGCGGAGAAGCAAGCGCTCACCAAAGCGCTCCTCGCTTCGGGCGCGGCGATCGACGAGATCAACGCGGTGCGCAAGCATCTCTCCGCGGTGAAGGGCGGCCGGCTCGTCCTCCGCGCGGCGCCGGCGCGGGTGCTCACCCTGGCGATCTCGGACGTGCCGGGCGATGATCCCGCCGTGATCGCGTCGGGCCCGACCGCGCCCGATCCCAGCACATGCGCCGAGGCGCGCGCGGTCCTGCGGCGCTACGGCGTCGCCGTCTCGGACAGCGTCGAAGCCTGGCTCGCCTCGGCGGCGGCGGAGACCCCAAAACCAGGCGATCCGCGCCTCGCCTCCGCCGCGTTCGTCACGATCGCGACGCCGCAAACCGCGTTGGAGCGCGCCGCCGCGGCCGCCGAAGCCTTGGGCTACGCGGCGCATATTCTGAGCGACCGCATCGAAGGCGAAGCGCGGGAGGCGGCGAAGACGCTCGGCCCGATCGCCCGCGCCGTCGCCGCGCGCGGCGCGCCTTTCGCGCCGCCTTGCGTGCTCCTCTCCGGCGGCGAGACGACGGTGACGCTGCGCGGTCCGGCGGCGCCGGGCGCATGCGGCGGGCCGAACGCCGAGTTCGCGCTGGCGCTGGCGATCGCGCTTGGCGGCGCGGCGCGGATCCACGCCCTGTCCGCCGATACGGACGGCGTGGACGGCGCGGCGGAGATCGCCGGCGCGGTCGTCGCGCCGGACACTCTGGCGCGCGCGGCGGCGCTTGGCCTCTCGCCCCGGGACGCGCTTGAGCGCCACGACGCCCATGGCTTCTTCGCGGCGCTGGGCGATCAGGTGATCACCGGCCCGACCCTGACCAATGTGAATGATTTCCGCGCCATGCTGATCGAAGCGCCCTGAGCGCGTCCGACGTCCGCGCCCCGACGGGCTTGCCGCCTCGGCGAATTGGCTTTCTTCTGCTGCTTACAGGGTAGGAAGAAGGGACCTTAATCATGACAGCGCAAACGCGTTCATCGCTCGCCAAAGCCGCCGTTCTCGCGGAAGCCGGCGTTCTCGCGGAAGCCGGCGTCCTCGCGAAAGCCGGCGTCCTCGCGAAAGCCGGCGTCCTGGCCGCGGCCCTCGCTTTCGCAGCGCCGCCCGCGGCCAGCGCAGGCGAAACCGCCGCGCCGGACGGCGCCGCCGTTTACTTTGTTAATCTCGCCGACGGCGCCGTCGTCTCCTCGCCCGTGACCGTCGTCTTCGGCCTGCGCGGCATGGGCGTGGCGCCCGCGGGCACGGAGAAAGAGCATACCGGTCACCACCATCTCTTGATCGATCGCGGCCCCTTCGGAGTCGCCGATCCTGAAGAGCTGACCGCTGGCATCATCGCGGACGACAATCACCGGCATTTCGGCGGCGGTCAGACCGAGCTGACGCTGGAGCTCGCGCCTGGCGCGCATACGTTGCAGCTGGTGCTCGGCGATCACAATCACGTGCCCCACGCCCCGCCGGTGATGAGCGATCACATTACGATCACCGTCGAGTAACGCGGCGAAACTTCAGAAACCGGGCCGCGCGCGCCGCGCCAGCGCAGCCCTCGCTCCCGCCGCCCGGCGCTTCTTCGTCTCGCAACGCGGCGGCGCCGAAGCGGGTTGCGCGACGGCGTGGGTCCGGTACCAGTCGCAGCGACGTGCATTCGTTCTCGTATAAGGCGAGGCGGGCGCGGCGGAGCCGCCGCAGCCGCCGATCGCGCTTGCGGGCGCGGCGGCCGCATGTCGCGGCACGGAAATCGCGTTGAACGCAAAGCCTAGATCCAAGCCGGCGAGCGCAAGCGCGCCGGCCGGGCTCTAGAAAGGAGCGAGGGCGGCCATGAGCAGAGCGACGGCGAAGATTCGCGAGGCGGGATCGGCCCGCGACGTCGTCATGTTCTGGGCGGCGGCCGCCGTCACGCTGCTCGCCGCGCTGGCGCTCGGCGCGAACCGGCCCATCGCTTGGACGGCGCTGTCGCTCGCGGCGCTGGGGCTCGGATTCATGAGCCTCGCGCTCAGCTTCGCCACCGGACGCCGCGCGCGGCGTCTCGGCGCGCTGGCGCCGCCGCTGTTTCTCTACGCGCTCGTCTTGCTATGGGCCTGTCTGCAAGCGACGCCAGGCCTCTTCTCGGGATGGGCGCATCCCGCCTTCGCCGCCGCCGGCGTCGCCGCGCCGCCGCTCTCGCTCGACCCGATCAACACCTGGCATGGCGTCTTCCGCCTCGCCGCCTACGCCGCGCTGTTCTGGATCGGCGTTCAGGCGGGCCGGCGCATCGGCCGGCGTCTGATCGATGTCTTCGCCCTTTGGTCGAGCCTCCTCGCGCTCTACGCGCTCGGCGCCCATTTCACCGGCTTCAACCCGATCCTCGGCTCCGCCGAAGCCTATGACAGCCTCGAAGGCGTCTTCGTGAACCGCAACGCATACGCGCTCTACGCCGGCTGGGGCCTCACCGCCTGTTTCGCCGCGATCGCGCATCGGCTGCGCAAAGTGCCTTGGGGCGAGCGCCATGCGCCGCGCGAGGCGATCGACGTCTTCTTCGACGGCGCCTGGATCTTCGCCATCGGCGCCTTTCTGCTGATGACGGCGCTCCTTCTCACCGCCTCGCGCGCCGGGCTCATGGCGACCATCGTCAGCCTGGCGGTGTTCTTCACGCTCACCAGGATGCGGCGCAAGAGCGGGCCGGGCTGGGATCCGACCACCATTCTGGCGCTGCTGCTGGGGCTCGTCGTTCTCTTCATCAGCTCTGAGGCGGTGCTCTCGCGCTTCTCGGAGATCAGCGACAGCTCGGATGACCGGATGCTCATGTATGGCGCGACGCTCTCGGCCATCGCGGAGCGCCCGCTGCTCGGCTATGGCCTCGGCGCTTACGAGGAAGGCTTCCGCCCGTTCCTGCCCGCCGGCTGGGCCTGGGGCCGGCCCATCGACTGGGATCTGGCGCATTCGAGTTATCTTGAGAATTTCTTCGAGCTCGGCCTCCCGGCGGCGATCGCGTTTTATGCGGCGCTCGCCATGGTGTTTTTGCGCATCTTGCGCGGCGCGCGGGAGCGGCGTCGCATGATCGCGCCCTCCGCCTTCGCCGCGGCGCTGGCCGCGAGCGGCGCCATCCACAGCATCGTGGATTTCCCGCTGCAAATGCCTGCGATCACCGCATTTCTGGCGCTGGCGTTAGGGGTCGGCTGGGCGAATTCTTGGCCGAGCGAACGCCGCCGCAACCGTCAAGCGCCGATCCTGATGCCGGTGTACGATTACGCGCCGCCCGGCGCGGCGCCTGCGCCCGCCGCCGCGCCGGCGGGCGCCTTTGGCCGGATCGAACCAAGTTTGCGCGATGATCGCGGTCCGCTGGCGCGGACGCTCGGCGCCGATGGCGCCGGCCGCCGCGCACGCTCTGAGGATGCGGATGAATTCGACGAATTCGACCCGGAAGACTTCGACCCAGAAGATTTCGACCTCGACGATCTCGACCATCTGGATGAAGAAGATGACGACCTGTTCGCCGCTGAGCGCCGCCCCAAGAGCCGTGATCGCGACAGCGCCCCGCAGACGCCGCGCAGCCGCTGGAGCATGACCCCGAAGCGTCGGCGCGAATAAGGAACGATAAGCGATCAAGCGCCGCCGCATCTTGGGGCCGATGCTTGACCATTGCGCAGGCCGCCGCGACCGAGGCGGGGCCAGTGCCGCCCGGCGACGGCTCACACCGCTCGAACCACCATCGACCGGAACCGCAGGCGCCGTTGGCCGAGGCGTCATGCCAACGCGCCGCCGACCGACGCTGCGACGCGGCGCCCCTGATGCGCAGCGGGTGCGCGTCGCTTGGAAGCGCGCTATCGGCGCGCCCGCTCGCTGAGACGGCGCGCGGCGCGCAAGGCGGCGATCAAACGAAAAACACCCTCCTCAACCGCGCCGTCATTCACGACTTCGAACACTGGCGCCGCTGAACCGGCCGGCAACGCCGGCCGCGAACGCCGCGCGGCGATGGACGCTTCGCTCTCCCGCCCGCGGCGGCGCAGCCGCTCGGCCACGATCTCCGCCGGCGCGGTCACGTGGATCACCGCGATGCGCGCGCCAAGCGCGGCGGCGCGCGCGGCGGTCTCCGCCAAGGCGGCGCGCGAGCCGTTCAGCACGACATGCCGCCCGGCTTGCAGCCCCGCCGCCGCCGCGGTTCTCACGCCATAACGCACGCCATGGGCGCGCCAGGACGTGAAGAACGCCCCCGCCGCCTCCGCCGCATCGAAGTCCGCGGCGGTCATGGGCTCATGCGCCTCGGCGTCGGCGCGCGCGGGTCGGGTGATGACGCGCTGCGCGAAGGCGAAGGAGGGATCCGTTTTCAGATGCGCAGCGGCGCCGGTGAGCAGCGTGTCCTTGCCCACGCCGCTCGGTCCCACCACCGCCATCACGACGCCGCGCGCCGGCGCCGGCTTGCGCATCGCCTCAGCGCCAATCGCCCTCGGGCGCCCGGCTCGCCCCTCCGCTCCGCGCTCCGCGCCGACACCCATGATGCTCTCATCCGCTGGAAGCGCGGCTCCTCGCCGCGCGCTGCGGATTGGATACCATATCGAGGCGCGGGATGCGCCCCGCAATCGCGCCCGTCCCGTCGCCGCGTCTCAAGCGCTTTCGGCCGCGTCGAGCCCGATATCCACCGCCGCGGCGCCTTGGGTGATCTTGCCGACGGAGATCACGTCGACGCCCGTCTCCGCCTTGGCGCGGATGGTGTCGAGCCGGACGCCGCCTGAGGCTTCGAGCAGCGCGCGCCCTTTGCTCAACGCCACCGCCGCGCGCATCTCGGCGTCGCTCATATTGTCGAGCATGATCACATCCGCGCCCGCGCTCAGCGCCTCATCCACCTGGTCGAGCCGGTCGCACTCCACCTCGATCTTGGTCAGAAGCGGCGCCGCCGCGCGCGCTTTGGCCACCGCCGCCGCAACGCCGCCGCAGATCGCGATGTGGTTGTCCTTGAGCATGACGCCGCTATCGAGCCCGAGCCGATGGTTCCGCCCGCCGCCGCATGTCACGGCGTGCTTCTCCAAAGCGCGCAGGCCCGGCGTCGTCTTTCGCGTGTCCACAAGCTGGGTCGGCAACCCGTCGAGCTCGGCGACGAAAGCCGCGGTCAGCGTCGCGACGCCCGAGAGGCGCTGCAGGAGGTTGAGCGCCACGCGCTCCGCGGTGAGAATGGCGCGCGCATCGCCCTCCACCGCGGCGATCGCCGCGCCCGCCTCGATCCGCGCGCCATCCTCGAACCACGGCTCGAACACCACTTCGGTATCGAGCGCCTGATGCGTCATCGCCGCGATCTCGATCCCGGCCAGCACCAGCGGCTCTCGCGCGTTATAGAGGAAACGGCCCGTCGCGCCGGCGGGGATCATGATCTCGGTGGTGAGATCGTAGACACCCGCATCCTCATTGAGCCAAGCCTCGATCTGCGCGCGGGCGCGGCGTTTGTCGTACATGGCGAAGGCTCCTCTACGCCGAAATCGGCGGCGGTCCGGACCAAGGGTCCGCCTAGGCGGTAGCAGCCTCGCGCCGCGCTCGCCATCCTTCGAGAGGGCGCGGCGCCGGCGCAGTCGACCGCCGCCGCGCCGCGGCGTAGCCTCTCGATACGTCGTCTTTTCCCGCCGCGCCCCGCCGCGCCGCCGACCCAGCGCCTCCGATGGATCTTCTCACCGCCAACGACCGCCCGGGGCGGTCGTTGGC
>JBCBCG010000078.1:0-18245 GCA_038530925.1 Pseudomonadota bacterium | reverse complement strand
GGCGCATCGCCGCTTACTCCGGTAATTGATTGATCGTGTAGAGCCCTTGGAGCAGGCGGCTGGGCGCGGCGCCGGCGGCTTTCTCTCGGCCTGGACGGCGGAGGCGCCATAGGGCAATGGAGCGCCGAACAGCGCCCGCGCGGGGGTGCGCGGCGCGCAGAGAGAGGCGGGACATGACCGAGCTGTGGCCCTTCCTCGCCCTCGGCGCCGCCGCGATCTGCTATATCGCCGGCATCCTCTTCGCATTGCGCGGCGAGCGAACGCCCGCCGCGATGCTCATCGTCGTCGGCGCCATGCTGACCATGGTCGGGGCGGGGTGAGCCCGCGCGGCGTTAGGCTTCGGCGCCGCTGATCTCGATGGTCGCCTGGCTCGGATGAAACGCGACATAAGGCGCCAGCTTGTGAGCGAAGGGGAGCGGCGTCTCATACGCCCAGGCGATATCCTCCGGTCCGCCGGCGAGCCCAAAATACGAGGCGTCGCCTTTGAGCGGGCAATGGGAGGCGCGTGGGCCGCGGATTAGCGCGACGCGTAGATCCGCGCGCGGCGCATAGACCACGGGATCGAGCACGCTCCGCCCGATCTCGATCACCCACAGCGCCGCGTCGCTCTGCGCCAACACCGCGCCGCCGCGCCGGATGCGCACGCGGCCTTTCACCGGCTTCAGCGCCATGAAGTGGCTGGGATCGGATGGGTTGCGAATGATCGCTTCGCCTGGGGCGTCTTCGCTCATCGCGTCATCTCGGCCTGATCAGGCGATCGATGTCCGCCTGCATGGCGCGCATCGTCTCTCGAACCGAGCGGACTTCGTGAGGGGCTCGTCGCTCCCATTCGGCGACATATGCGTGCAGTTTGGGAAATCGTTTAGGCAGCTCGCTTGATCGAAGAGGCTCGCCGCCGAGCTCTCGAACAGGATCGCGCCATTGCGCGGCGTCGTCCGGATCGCGGCCATGCTGGGTCGCGAGAACATCCATCGCCACATATCCGATCGCCTCGAACCCCATCACCTCTTCGGTTGGCGTCGCGTATGAGGCGAGCGCTTCGGGATCACGGAGGACGGCGTCGTAGATCGTCCGTCCTTGAGCGATCAGCCAGGAGACGAAATAGGTGAAGACATCGTCCGACGCGCCGACCATGAGGATGCTCGCCGCGCCGTGGATGTCCCAGCGGAACGCATCGGCGTGCACATCGTCGAAATGCTGCGAGAACGCGGCGACCTCATCAGCAGGAAGGGCCGACAACGCGGTGCGGAGCCGCGCTCGCTGAAGATCCTGAAGGCGCGCCGCCTCCTCCATGCAAGGGTTCACGGCGATCGACGCATGACAGCGCGCGATACGCTCCGCGCGCTCCGTCGCCGTTTCGACCTGCGAGGAAGCGATTATGCTCCAAAACTCGGCTCGATCCATGGCTTGGGCTCCGGTTGCGAAGAGCGTGGCGGCGAAAGCGACGCTCAGTAGGCGCCGCCTCACACCACCGCTTCCTTCGTCGCGCTGAGTTCGATGCCTTCGTAGTCGCGGAGGGCTTGGTCGATGTCCCATTGGATGCGGGTGAGGTAGACGGGGTCGCCGTCATGGTCGTGGCCCATCTGGCCTTTTTTGGCTGCGAGGAAGCGCTCGACGGCTCCGCGCTCGCCGCGGACCCAGCGGGCGGAGGTGTATTGCGTCGGCTCGAAGCGCACCGGGATGCCGTATTCGCCCTCGATGCGGCTGGCGAGCACGTCGAATTGCAGCGAGCCCACCACGCCGACGATCCAGCCCGCGCCGATAGCGGGTTTGAAGAGCTTGGCCGCGCCTTCCTCGGCGAATTGGGTCAGCGCTTTGTCGAGATGCTTGGCCTTCATCGGATCGGTGGCGCGCACCTGTTGCAGCAGCTCCGGCGCGAAGCTCGGGATGCCGGTGAAGCGCAGATCCTCGCCCTCGGTCAGCGCATCGCCGATGCGGAGTTGGCCATGGTTCGGCACGCCCATGATGTCGCCGCCCCACGCATCCTCGGCCACCTCGCGGTCTTGGGCCAGAAACAGCACCGGGTTCGAGATCGCCATCGGCTTGCCGCTGCGCACATGTTTGAGCTTCATGCCGCGTTTAAAATGGCCTGAGCAGAGCCGCACGAAGGCGACGCGGTCGCGGTGCTTGGGATCCATATTCGCCTGCACCTTGAAGACGAAGCCTGAGACCTTGTCCTCGGCTGGATCCACTGTGCGCCCGGCGGTGGGCCGGGGCCGGGGCGGCGGCGCCAGCGATTTCAGCCCTTGCAGAAGCTCGAGCACGCCGAAGGAGTTCAGCGCCGAGCCGAACCAAATCGGCGTCATCGTCCCTTCGAGAAAGGCCATCGGGTCGAGCGGCGGCAGAAGTCCGCGCGCCATCTCCACCTCCTCGCGCAGCGCCTCCAGCCGTTCCGCCGGCAGACGCTCGGCCAGGCGCGGATCGTCGAGCCCCTCCATCGGCTCGCCCTCCGTGGCGACGTTCCGATCGGCGCGGTCGAGGAGCTGTAGACGGTCCTGCAAGAGATCGTAAGCGCCGAGGAACTCCTTGCCCATGCCGATCGGCCAGCTCGCCGGCGTCACGTCGATGGCGAGGTTCTCCTGGATCTCATCGATGATCTCAAAGGTCTCGCGGCTTTCGCGGTCCATTTTGTTGCAGAAGGTGAGGATCGGCATGTCGCGCAGGCGGCAAACTTCGAACAGCTTGCGCGTCTGGCTCTCCACGCCCTTGGCGCCGTCGATCACCATCACCGCCGCGTCGACGGCGGTGAGCGTGCGATAAGTGTCCTCGGAGAAATCCGCGTGGCCCGGCGTGTCCACGAGATTGAACAGCGCGTCGCCCCATTCGAAGGTCATCGCCGTGGCGGAGACGGAGATGCCGCGCTCCTGCTCCATCTTCATGAAGTCCGAGCGCGTGCGCCGCGCCTCGCCCTTGGCGCGCACCTGTCCCGCCTGCTGGATCGCGCCGCCGAAGAGCAGCAGCTTTTCGGTCAGCGTCGTCTTGCCCGCATCGGGATGCGAGATGATCGCGAAGGTCCGCCGCCGCGCGATCTCCGGCGGCAGGGCGCTGTTATGGCCGAGAGCGTTGTCGTTCATGCGCTGCGTATACGGGCGGCGGCGTCTCTGCTTCAATCATCAAGACGCCCCAATCCGCCGATGCGCCGTCGAGGGGGCCAAGCGATGGGGCGCGGCGGCTTCACCGCTGCTGAGGAGCATACGCCAATGAGAACCAGCGCCCGCGTGGTTGTGATCGGCGGCGGGATCGCCGGGTGTTCGGCGCTCTATCATCTGACGCAAGAGGGCTGGCGCGATGTGATGCTGCTCGAGCGCGATGAGCTGACCTCGGGCACGACGTGGCACTCCGCGGCTCAGGTGACGAATTTCGGCGCGACGCAAACCATGGTCGGCCTCAAATCCCATTCGATCGCGCTCTATAAGGAGCTCGCCGAGGATCCTGATTATCCGATCAACTACCACCACGCCGATGGCGGGATCCGCCTCGCCGGGTCGGAGGCGCAGATGGACGGCTATCGCCATTTCGCCTCCCTCGCGCGGGGGATGGGCGTCGCGTTCGAGGTGATCGACGCGGCGGAATGCGCGCGCCGGCATCCGCTGATCTCGAATGAGGGGTTGGTTGGCGGGCTCTGGGATCCGCTCGACGGCGACATCGATCCGGCGCAGCTTTGCCAGGCGCTGGCGCGCCGCGCGCGTCTGGCGGGCGCGGAGGTGAACCGGCATACGCCGGTCGCCGCGCTGACGCAGCATCCGGACGACAGCTGGACGGTGCATACGCCGAAGGGCGACGTGCGCGCGGAGATCATCGTCAACGCCGGCGGATACCGCTGCAATGAGGTCGGCGCGATGATGGGCGTGCAGCATCCGGTGGCGTCGATGGAGCATCAGTATGTCCTGACGGAGCCGATCCCGGCGATCGCCGAAGCCGGCCATCGCATGCCGCTTATCCGCTGTCCGATCTCGGACTTTTACGCGCGCCAGGAGAAGCATGGGCTTCTGGTCGGCTTTTATGAGCAGGACTGCCGGACCTGGGGCCTGGACGGCGTGGATCCGCATTTCACGAACGCGCTCTGCCCGAACGATCTCGACCGCGTCGCCGATGTGCTGGAGGGCGCCTTCGCACGGATGCCGGCGCTGATGGAGGTCGGCGTCCACACCATCGTCAACGGGCCGATCACCTACACCATCGACGGCGCGCCGCTGGTCGGGCCGATCCCGGGCAAGCGCAACGCCTTCTGCATCATCGGCCTGCGCGCGGGGATTGGCGAAGGCGGCGGACATGGCTGGCTGCTCGCGCAGCAGATCGTCCATGGCGAAGCCTGCTACGACACCTGGGGGATCGATCCGCGCCGCTTCACCGACCATGGCTCCGTCGAGCTCTGCGCCCTGAAGGCCGTCGAGGATTATCAAAACGAATTCCGCTTCCATTTCCCGCATGAGCACCGGCCGGCGGGCAGGCCGATCAAAACGACGCCGCTGACGCCTTTGCTCGCGGCGGAGGGCGCCGCCTTCTCAGTGGTGAACGGTTGGGAGCGGGTGGACTACTTCAAGCCGGCGCCGGAGTTCGAAGAGACGCATGGTTTTCGCTTCACTGAAGCGCATCATGTCGTCGCCAAAGAGATCGCCGCGCTGCAAACCGGAGCCGGGCTGGCGGAGATCAGCGGCTTCAATCGCTTCGAGCTGACGGGCGGCGGCGTTCCCGCGTTTCTCGACCGCATGATCTGCGGCCGCGTTCCCACGCGGCGCGGCCGCGTCGGGCTCTGTTATCTCTTGAACGAGCACGGCGCGGTGAAGGCTGAAGCGACGATCGCCAACCTGGCGGACGGCCGGGTTTGGTACGGCTCGGCGGCGGCGTCTGAGCATCACGACAGGGATTGGCTGTGCGCGCATCTGCGGCCGGGCGAGGATGTCGAGATCCGCTCGCTCACCAATGAATGGACGACGCTGTTGCTCGCCGGGCCCAAATCGCGCGCGGTGCTGCAGGCGGTCAGCCGGGCGGATTGGTCGCGCGAGGCGTTTCCCTGGCTCAGCGTTCGCCAGGCGTTCATCGGCGCCGCGCCGGCGGTGGTGATGGCGGTGAGCTATTCGGGCGAACTGGCTTACGAGATCCACGCGCCGAACAACCAGCTTCACGCCGCCTATCTGGCGCTGCGCCGCGCCGGCGCCGCGGAAGGCTTGAGCCTTTTCGGCGCGCGGGCGATTGAGTCGATGCGGATCGAGAAGGGCTTCTTGCACTGGAAGGCCGATCTTCTGACGGAGTTCGATCCGTTTGAAACGGGCCTTGAGCGTTTCGTTCAGCTCGAGAAAAGCGGATTCGTTGGAGCAGAGGCCCTGCGCCGCCGGCGCGCGGAAGGGCCGCGCAAGCGGCTGGCGATGCTGGAGCTGCGCTCGGATCACGCGCCGGCGCATGCGGGCGACAGCGTCATCGCCGGCGCCGCCGTGGTGGGGTCGGTGACGTCGGCGGCTTGGGGCTGCCGCCTCGGCAAGAACCTGGCGCTCGCCTTCATCGATCCGGCGCGCGCTGCGGTCGGCTCGGTTCTCGAAGTCGACGTTATCGGAACGGCGGTCCCGGCGGTGGTGATCGCGCCCTGCCCCTATGATCCGACGCATTCGCGGATGCGCGCCTGACCCCTTTAGAAGTCGTACGAGAAACCGAGCCCGCCAAAGGCTTGATCCGGCGAGCCCGCCTCATCGGTGACCGCGCTGTCCGCGGCGTCGCCCAAGAGGCGCTTATAGCCGGCGACGCCGTTGAGGCTCCAGCTGTCCGTCAGCGCGTAATCCAGCACCACCGTGACGCCCACATCCTTCAGCCCGCCATCCGCGTCCGAGGCGCTGAGGCCTGAGCGCGCCGCCTCAGCGGCGCTGACGCCGAAGAAGGCGTCCATATAGTCCTCGCTGGCGTAGGTCGCGCCGAGGAAGGCGCCGGCGCTGAGCCTCTCCGTCACGGGCCGGACATAGCCGGCGCTGGCTTCGGCCACGAAGCCCCCATGCCCATCGGCGACATCCTGGACCGCGCTCAAACGCAGCACGGCGACATCGCCCGTTCCCGTAAGGTTGGGGATGGCGTAGCTGACGAAGCCGCCAAGCTCGATCGAGGGATCAACTTCATCGAGGCGCGAGACGCGGCTGTCTTCCACGTCGTCGTCGCGGCCGAATTGGTAGCGCAGGATCGGACCGGCGTTGAAGCTCCGGCTCGGCGTCAGATCGGCTTCGAGGCCGAGCCGATTGGTCTTCACGCCATAGCCGCCACGGCTCAGCTCGAAATTCGGCAGCGGGATCACGGTGTAATCATCCGAGCCTTCGTAATCCGGCGCGGCGCCCGCGCCGATCCCGACCGAACCGCTCCATCCTTCTCCGCCGCCCGGTGGACCGGAGGCCGGATCCGCCCCTGCCGCGCCTGCGGCGATCATCATCGAGGCGAGGCTCGCAGCGCCGAATGTCGCGATCGCTCTCGCGCGCCGCTCTGCATATCGTGTCATCGCCGGCTCCTTTAGCCTGTCCCGCCCGGTCCGTCGCAGCAGATAGGCGCGCGTGGCGCATCGCCAAGCGCGCCGCCGAAGAAGGTGGCGGTTTGCGACTCAGCGGTCGGTCAGAAGGCGCGCGGCGAAAAGGCCGAGAACGGCGCCGGCGACGCGGTCGATCACGGCTTTCGCGCGCAGATAGGCGGCGCTGACGCCAGGACGGCTGAGGGCGAAGGCGAGGCCGGTATAGAAGATCAGCTCCACCGCTAGATGGTTGGCGGTGATCAGCGCTTTTTCCGCCGGCGACAGATCGGGCGGCAGCGCGACCACCAGAACCGCCGCGGCGAACAACACGGATTTGGGATTGAGAAGATTGATCATCAGCCCATCCCAAAAAGCGCGGCGCGCCGGCTGCGCGGCGGCGCTCAGCGGCTTGCGCGCATCGCGCCACAGGCGCCAAGCGATCCAGGCGAGATAGAGCCCGCCGGCGATCTTCACGGCGAGATACGCCCAGGGAAACAGCGTGAAGATCAACTCGAGCCCGAGCAACGCGGCGAGCGTCCAGCCCGCCGCCATGACGCCGAGCCCCGCGCCGAGCGCGACGCCGGCCCGCCGGCCCGAGACGAGCGTCGTGCGCACCGCCACCAGAAACGCGGGGCCTGGGCTCAGGATCGCCGCGATCAGCGCAAGGTTGAAGGCGAGAAGATGCTCCCAGCCCATATGCGGCCTCCTTTCCCAGCGGCCCTCAGCTCTCGCCCATCATGGCGTCCATCCGCCGCTGCATCTCCTCCGGCGACAGGGTCTCAAGCACTTGACCAAGCACCCATTCATGTCCGAACGGGTCGCGCAACCGGCCTGAGCGATGGCCGTAGAACTGGTCGCCCAACGGCAAGACGATCTCGGCGCCGGCGGCGACGGCCGTCGACCACACCGCATCCACATCCGCGACGGTTAGCGAGAAGCGCGCCGTCGCCTCGCCCAGCGCTTTGGGGCTCGCTGCGCCGCCGACCGCGTGTTCGGCGAGCATGACCAAGCTCTCGCCGAGAGCGATCTCCGCATGAACGACGCCGCCTTCAGGCAGCGTCAGATAGGGCCCGACGCGCTTGGCGCCGAAGGCCTGCTCGTAGAACGCGATCGCTTCGGCCGCGTTCGGCACGCCGATCATGGGCGCGAGGCCGGGAAGAGGCGCGTCGGACATGGCGGAACTCCTTTCGGACGGGCGTCGGCGTTCGATCCTTTGACCAAGAGCGGCGCGGCGCCAAGTCCTGCCCGGCGAGCAAATCTTGCCCGGCGAGCAAATCTTGCCCGGCGAGCAAAGCTTGCCCGGCGAGCAAATCTTGGCTGCGAGAGAGTGACCAGAGCCCTCCATCGATGACAGACCCCGCCGATCAAGACGCTTCCCCGCGCGACGGCGCGGCGGTCTCCCTGACATCGCTACGGCCAGGCTACCGCGCGGCGGTGATCGGCGCGCGCGGCGCGATCGGCGGCGCGATCGCCGCTGCGCTCGAAGCGGATCAACGCTGCGGCGGCGTTCTGCGCCTGGCGCGCTCGGCGGAACGCGCGGAGGACCGCGTCGATCTTCTGGACGAGCCGTCGATCGAAGCGGCGGCGGCGCGGGCGCGAGCGGTTGGACCGCTCGATCTTTTGTTCATCGCCTCGGGCGGGCTCAGGCTTGCGCGGCCCGACGGCGGCGTCTTCGAGCCGGAAAAAGCGCTCTCAAAGCTTGAGCCGCAGGCGCTGGCCGCGCAAATGGCGCTCAACGCGATCGGGCCGGCGCTGGCGCTCAAGCATTTTGCAAAAGCCTTCGATCGGCGAGAGCGCGGGCTGATCGGCGCGCTCAGCGCCCGCGTCGGCTCGATCGGTGATAATCGTCTCGGCGGCTGGCATGGCTACCGCGCCGCCAAAGCCGCGCTCAACCAGCTCCTGCGCACCAGCGCCGTCGAGCTGAGGCGCACCCACCCCGCGCTGATCCTCGCTGCGCTCCATCCCGGCACGGTGGAGAGCCCGCTCTCCGCGCCGTTCCGCCCTGGCGGCGCGGCCGAGCCTGGGATCTTCGGCGCGGATGAAAGCGCGGCGCGGCTTCTCAGCGTCCTCGATCAGCTCACCGCGGCGGAGAGCGGCGGGTTCTTTGACTATGCGGGCGCGCCGATCCCATGGTGAGGCGGCCATCGGGGCTGGTTCCGGCGGGGCGCGCATTTGAGGGGCGCGCATTTGAAAGGACGCATAATGGATCTCGGCATTAAAGGGCGCACGGCGATCGTCTGCGCTTCCTCAAAAGGGCTCGGCCGCGCGTCGGCCGAGAAGTTGGCGGAGGCGGGCGTCAGCCTTGTTCTCAACGCGCGAACCGAAGGCCCGCTGCTGGAGACGGCGACGGCGCTGCGCGAGGCTTACGCCGTCGAGGTGTCGAGCGTCGCCGCCGATGTGACGACGGAGGCGGGGCGCGCCGCTGTGATCGCCGCGGCGCCCGAGGCCGACATCCTCGTGAACAACGCGGGCGGGCCGCCGCCGGGCCTTTGGTCGGATTGGGAGCGCGAGGATTGGTTGAGCGCGCTCGAGGCCAACATGCTGACGCCGATCCTGCTTTCAAAGGCGCTGCTGCCCGGGATGATCGAGCGGGGCTGGGGCCGGATCGTCAACATCACCAGCGGCTCGGTGAAATCGCCGATCCCGCAGCTCGGCCTCTCGAACGGCGCGCGCGCGGGCCTCACCGGCTTCGTGGCCGGGACGGCGCGACAAGTGGCGCGGCATGGCGTGATCATGAACAACCTCTTGCCTGGCAGCCACGACACCGACCGCATCGCCGGCCTCATGGCCAACATCGCGCGCCAGCGGAATATCACGCCGGAAGAAGCGCGCGAGCAGGCGATGGCCGCTAATCCCACAGGCCGCTTCGGCGCGCCGGAGGAGTTCGGCGCGGTCTGCGCCTTCCTGTGCAGCCAGCATGTCGGCTTCATGGTCGGGCAAAACGTGCTCCTCGACGGCGGCGCCTTCAACGCCACCTTGGGCTAAAGCGCGCCGCGTGGCGCGCGCGCGATGGGCTGCGCGCGTTGTGTGGAAAAACTTAGTAGGCTTCTTGGTTTTTGGCCGTTAAAGCATAGCTGTGTTACGAGGCGCGACGGTTTGGCGCGGGCGGCCCTTTTGGCGCCTGCGAGAACGCAGTCACGGCGCGGATGGGCAAAGGAGAGTCGCATGGGCGAACAGGTGAGCGAGCTTGAGATTCGGGACGGCGTCGAGCGTGAGACCGTAGAGCAAGTCAAAGCGCTCGGCGGCGCCTATAAATACGGCTTCGTCACCGATGTGGAGATGGAATACGCGCCCAAAGGCCTCTCCGAAGACATCGTTCGCCTGATCAGCGGCAAGAAGAACGAGCCTGAATGGCTGCTTGAATGGCGCCTTGAAGCCTATCGGCGCTGGCTGCAGATGCCGGAGCCAGACTGGGCGATGGTCTCCTTCCCGCCGATTGATTATCAAGAGCAGTATTATTACGCCCAGCCGAAGAGCTTCCAAGAAAAGCCGAAATCGCTCGACGAGGTTGATCCTGAGCTGCTGCGCACCTACGAGAAGCTGGGCATCCCATTGCGCGAGCAGATGATCCTCGCCGGTGTCGAGGGCGCGGGCGAGGCGCCGGCGGAAGGCCGCAAGGTCGCGGTCGACGCGGTGTTCGACAGCGTCAGCGTTGGCACGACGTTCAAAGAGGAACTCGCCAAAGCCGGCGTAATTTTCTGTTCCATCTCTGAAGCCGTGGAAGAGCATCCGGAGCTGGTGAAGAAGTATCTCGGCTCGGTCATCTCGAACCGTGACAACAAGCATGCGACCTTGAACGCGGCGGTCTTCTCCGACGGGTCTTTCGTCTACATCCCGAAGGGGGTGCGCTGCCCGATGGAGCTGAGCACGTATTTCCGCATCAACGCCGAGAACACCGGACAGTTCGAGCGCACGCTGATCATCGCCGATGAAGGCTCCTATGTGAGCTATCTTGAGGGCTGCACTGCGCCGATGCGGGATGACAACCAGCTCCACGCCGCCTGCGTCGAGCTGATCGCGCTTGACGATGCGGAGATCAAATACTCGACGGTGCAGAATTGGTATCCGGGCGACGCTGAAGGCAAAGGCGGCATCTACAACTTCGTGACGAAGCGCGCTGAATGCCGCGGCAAGAACTCAAAGGTCAGCTGGACCCAAGTTGAAACCGGATCGGCCATCACTTGGAAGTATCCAAGCTGCGTGCTGAAAGGCGAGAACAGCCAAGGCGAGTTTTATTCGATCGCCATCGCTAACAACGCGCAACAGGCCGACACCGGCACAAAAATGATCCATCTCGGCAAGAACACCAAGAGCCGGATCGTCTCAAAAGGCATCTCCGCCGGGCGGGCGCAGAACACTTATCGCGGCCAGGTCTCCATCCATCCGCGCGCCTCTGGCAGCCGCAACTACACGCAATGCGACAGCCTTCTTATCGGCGATACCTGCGGCGCCCACACCGTGCCGTATATCGAATGCCGCAATCATTCGAGCCGGGTCGAGCATGAGGCGACGACGTCGAAAGTGGATGACGACCAGCTCTTCTACTGTCGCCAGCGCGGCATGGATGAAGAACAAGCGGTCGCCCTGGTGGTGAACGGCTTTTGCAAAGAAGTGCTTCAAGAGCTGCCGATGGAGTTCGCGGTTGAGGCGCAGAAGCTGGTCGCGATCAGTCTCGAGGGCTCGGTCGGGTGACGCAAAGGCGCCGCGATCTCGACGCTGCGCGCTAAGCGCGCCGGACCCGCTTTCCAGCAGAAGGTCGACCGGGAGCGGGAGAGGGGCGCGACAGCGGTTCTGGGCGCCGATCTTGATCACGAGGATCGGGGCTCTGGCGGCTTGATGGCGGTGATTTCGGCTTTTGGCGCGGCGGTGGCGACGTCGTCACCATCGCGAGCGTGGTGCGCAAGCGCCAGTGAAAGCAAGCGCCGGTGAAAGAGGGACATGATCAAGGATCTCATCGATCTGTTCCGAACCAGGGCGCGCCGCGGCGCGGCCGCGTCGTTCGCGCCGGTTTGCATGCCGGCGCGCTGGCGTTGGGGCTATGATCCGCGTTTCGAGCCCTACTCGGACGGGATCGAGTGGATCGGCCGACCCTCCGAGCGGCGCTTCGCGGGCGAGTTGTGGCTGGTGGGCGATCGGCTTTGGCATGGCTGGCCGGATCCACCGGAATTCGCCTTCTGGGCGCTCGGGCGCGATGGCGATGTGCGCTGCGCCGGGGATTTCGACGGTTGGCCGAGGTTGTGGCGTCGAACCGGAGAGGCGAGATGCGATGGCGCGCGATAGCGCGATCTCCAAGCCCGACGACAACGGTCAATCTGAATAAATGCAAAGCAGCGGCGGCGCGTGTGCGAAAAAGGGAAGAATAAATGCTTGAGATCAAGAACCTGCATTGCCGGTTGGAGGAAGATCCTGAGACGGTGATCCTCAAAGGCGTCGATCTGAAGCTCGAGCCGGGCGCGGTGCATGCGGTGATGGGGCCGAACGGGTCGGGCAAGTCGACGCTTTCTTACGTGCTCTCGGGCCGGGACGGCTACGAGGTCACGGACGGCTCGGTGAGTTTCGCGGGCGAAGATCTCCTCGAGATGGAGCCCGATGAGCGCGCGGCGGCGGGCCTCTTTCTCGCTTTCCAATATCCGGTGGAGATCCCGGGCGTCAGCAACATGACCTTCCTGCGCGAGGCGGTGAACAGCCAGCGTAAGGCGCGCGGCGAGCCGGAGATGTCCGCAGGCGAGTTTCTAAAGCTGACGCGCGCCAAAGCGGCCGAGCTCGACATCTCGAACGAGATGCTGAAGCGCTCGGTCAATGTGGGCTTCTCTGGCGGTGAGAAAAAACGCAATGAGATCCTGCAGATGGCGGTGCTGGAGCCGAAGCTTTGCCTGCTGGATGAAACCGACAGCGGGCTCGATGTCGACGCGATGAAGCTGGTGGCGGCGGGCGTGAACGCGCTGCGCGGGCCGGATCGCTCCTTTCTGGTGATCACGCATTACCAGCGCCTGCTCGACCACATCAAACCGGACATCGTGCACATCATGGCCGACGGCAAAATCGTCGAGACCGGCGGGCCGGATCTCGCGCTGAAAGTCGAGAGCGAAGGCTACGCCGACATTCTCAGCCGCTCCGCGGCGTGACGAAGAACGGAGCGATCATGAGCGAGACGATGGATCCACGGGCGAAGGCGACGGAAGCGCTTCTCGCCAGCGGGGCGGCGGATGCGGGGCGCGGCGGGCTTGGCGCGCTGAAAGAAGCGGCGGCGGCGCGTTTCCGGTCTATGGGCGCGCCGATGGCGCGGGACGAGTATTGGCGCTATCTCGGGCCGGCTTTCAATCAGCCGAAAGAGGGCGCCGAGCCGGCGGACGCCGCCTCGGCGACGGCTCCGAGCCCTTTCGCGGCGGCGGAGCCCTTGGTGGCGGCGTTTTTGAACGGGCGTTTCGCGCCTGAGCATTCGAGCGATCTGGCGGCCGAAGGCGTCGAGATCGCGCCGCTGGGCGCCGGCGCCGCGCCGGGCTGGGCGGCGGAGGCGCTCGGCGCGCTTGAGGCGGAAGGGCAGAGCCCGGCGCCGCGGCCGCTTGCGGCGCTCAATGGCGCACTGGCGACGGATGGGATCGCGCTGCGCGCGACCGGCGCGGTGGCGCGCCCCATCGAGATCCGCCATCTCGGCGAGACGGGTGGCGCGGTGCATCTGCGCCATGTGATCGCGCTCGCGCCCGGCGCCTCGATGACGGTGCTGGAGAGCGGCGTCGGCGCCGCTGGCTTTTCTTCAGTGATGGAGGCGGAGATCGGCGCCGGCGCATCGCTCTCGCATGTGCGGTTGCAGACTGATCCGCGGTTCCAGCGGGCGGCGACGCATCTCTTCGCGCGGCTCGGCGCCGAATCGCAGTTCAAGAGCTTCACGCTCTCGGGCGCGACGGCCGGCGAGGTGGCGCGGAACGAGGCGATGCTCTGGCTTGAGGGCGACGACGCTTCGGCGCATCTGGCCGGCGCTGTGCTGGCGCGCGAGGACGGCAAGATCGACAACACCGTCTTCGTCACCCATGGCGCGCTCCGCGGCGAGAGCCGGCAAGTGTTCAAGAATGTGCTGAACGACACGGCGCAGGGCGTCTTCCAAGGCAAGATCCTGGTGCGGGAAGGCGCGCAGCAGACAGACGGCTACCAGATCAGCCAATCGGTGCTGCTGTCTGAACGCGCGGCCTTCAACGCCAAACCTGAACTCGAAATCTACGCCGACGACGTCAAGTGCAGCCATGGCTCGACCACTGGCGCGCTTGATGAGGCGGCGCTCTTTTATCTGCGCTCGCGCGGCGTCGCGCCCAGCATCGCGCGCCGGTTGTTGATCGAGGCGTTCCTGGCCGAAGCGGTCGAGGAGATCGCGGATGCGGCGCTGGCCGACATCGCGCGTGAGGAGAGCCGCAAGCTCGTCGCGGCGCTGGTGGCGTGATCGCGGCGCGCGACGACCGTCATGACCGCTGAGCCGAAGCCGACCACCGACGCCGCTGCGCCGCCGCGCCGCGGCGTTATTGATCGCGTGTTCGCTTCCTATGGCGATCTGCGCGGAGAGATGAAGCGTCTCCTCGCCGATCGGCCGTCGGAGGCGACGTTGCTGAGCTTCGTGATGATCTTCGCGCTGATCAGCTTTGTAGGCGGCGCGATGGAGCTGTTCGCGGCGCCGCGGGATTTCTCCGATGAGGAGGCGCTGAACTCGTTTCGCGGCGATCTTTTCGCCCGGTTCATCGGCGCGTTCTTCATCGCGACGCTCGGCGTTTATCTGATCGCGGCGCTGGCGACGCCGGCGCTGAGAGCGTTTGGTGGAACCGGCGGCGGTTATGAGACGCGCGCGGCGCTGGCGTGGTCGCTCCTCACCGCGTCGCCGCTGTTGTTGCTCTCCGACGCGATGGACGCCGCGGCGGTGGCCTATGGCGGGCTCGACGCGATCTCCGGCGCGGCGCTTCGCGCGCCGGCGGAGGCTCCGGTGCTTTTCGCGGTGGCGATGCTGGCGAACGCCGGCGCGCTCTATATCGCTGGGGTGTGCCTGGCGGCGGCGCATGGCTATCGCTCCGCCTCCGGCTTGCTCGGCGTCCTGCTCGGCTTCACGCTGATCGTTGCGTTGATTACACTGGCGTTAGGCCTCCGCAGCTTGTAGCGCGAGGCTATTCTAGCGCCGTATCTCCTGCGGCGCGTCACCAAGCCGCCGACGTGTTTTCCATCGATCACCGCTGGCCGCGTAAGGACGAATGCCATGTTGAGCCTGCTCGTCGCCCATTGGTCGGAGGCTTTGAGCGATCCGCGCGCCTCGGCGCGCCGCATCCTGCGCGCCCAGCCCACGCCGGGCGAGGCGGTTGCGATGGCGGTGGCGGGCTTCGCGCTTGGTTATCTCGCGCTGCGCTTGGCGGAGATCGGGCTCGGGCGCACGGTGACAGAGGCGCTGGAGCCGCTCTCGGAGCCGACCGCGGCGGCGTCTTCGGCGCCGGCGGCGGCGCAGGTCAGCGCCATGGGGCTGCTGGTGACGGGGCTGCTGCTGGCGCTGGCGCAATTCGTGATCGTTGCGGTGCTGGGCTGGCGGCTGGGCGCGCTGGCCGGCGGCTCGGCGCGATTCGAGCAGATGCTCGGCGTCGTCGGTTGGCACGCCCTGGCAACCGCGCCGCTGGATGTCGCCGCGAAGACGGTGCTGATCATGAGCTCGCCCGGCCTTGCGGCGGTTGGTCTCATCGTGGTCGCCGCGGCGGGTTTTTACGTCATCTATCTTCTCGCGGCGTTCGTCGCCGAAGCCCACAGCTTTGAAAGCTCGGGGCAGGTCTTGATCGCGATGATCGGCGTCATGATCATGTTCATGCTGCTCGCCGCCATTTTCAGCGGCGCCGGGCCGGGGTGAGGCGCTGGCTTGGAGCGATGGCGGATGGCGGGAGGAGTAGAGCGCGATGAGCTATGATGTGGAGGCGGTGCGAGGCGATTTTCCGATGCTCTCGCAAACCGTCTATGGCAAACCTCTGGTGTATCTCGACAATGGCGCGAGCGCTCAGAAACCTCACGCGGTGATCGACGCGGTCGACCGCGCTTACCGGCTCGAATACGCCAGCGTGCATCGCGGCCTGCATTACTTCTCGAACCTCTCGACCGATCGCTATGAGGCGGTGCGCGAGGTCGTCCGCGGCTTTCTCGGCGCGCGCGAGCAGCGGGAGATCATCTTTACCCGCGGCACCACTGAGGCGATCAATCTCGTCGCTTATTCCTGGGCCGAGCCGCGCCTGCAGCCGGGCGATGAGATCGTGCTCTCGGTGATGGAGCATCACGCCAACATCGTGCCGTGGCATTTCATGCGCGAGCGTTTGGGCGTGAAGCTTGTGTGGGTTGAGCCGGATGCGAAGGGCGATCTTGATCCGAGCGTTGTGGCGGCGGCGATCACCGAGCGCACCAAGCTCGTCGCCGTGACGCATATGTCGAATGTGCTCGGCACCGTGGTGGACGTCGCCGCGATCACCGAAATCGCGCATCGCGCCGGCGCCGCCGTGATGGTCGATGGCAGCCAGGCGGCGGTGCATATGCCGGTCGACGTCGCTGCGATCGGCTGCGATTTCTACGCCGTGACAGGCCATAAGCTCTATGGGCCGACCGGCGTTGGCGCGCTTTACATCCGCTCTGAGCGAATGGAGGAGATGCGGCCCTTCCATGGCGGCGGCGACATGATCCGCGAGGTCGGGCGCGATCACGTCACGTATAATGATCCGCCGCATAAGTTTGAGGCCGGCACGCCGCCGATCGCCCAGGTGATCGGCTTTGGCGCGGCGCTTGAGTATCTGCAAGGCCTCGGCATGGAGGCGATCGCCGCGCATGAGACGGCGCTGCGCGATTACGCGGTGGAGCGCCTGTCGGGCCTTAATTGGCTGACCATGCACGGGACCAGCGACAGCAAGGGCGCGATCTTCAGTTTCTCGATGGAGGGCGCGCATCCGCACGACATCTCCACCGTGATCGACCGGCGCGGCGTGGCGGTGCGCGCGGGCCATCACTGCGCCCAGCCGCTGCTGGCGCATCTCGGGGTCTCAGCGACGACGCGGGCGAGTTGCGGGCTCTACACCTCAAAGGCCGAGATCGATGCGCTGGCGAACGCGCTGGAGGCGTGTCGCGAGCTGTTTCTGTGAGCGCGGAGGCCGCTCCGGCCGGCCGGCGGCTGCTCATCACAGGGGCGGCGCGCGGGATCGGGGCGGCGACGGCGCGGCTCGCTGCAGCGCGCGGCTGGGCGGTGGGCGTCAATTACCGCGCGCGGGCTGAGGCGGCGCGCGGCCTGGCGGCCGAGATCGCCGCGGCGGGCGGCGCGGCTGCGGCTCTGAAGGCCGATGTGGCCGACGCCAGCGCCATCGCGCCGCTTTTCGATGCGGCGGAAGCCGCGCTCGGCGGGCCGCTCGACGCGGTGGTCGTGAACGCCGGCGTGCTCGGCCCGCGAGCGCCGCTCAGCGAACGCCCGCTCGAGGATATCGACCGCTTGCTCGCGGTGAATGTGCGCGGCGCGCTCCTCACCGCGCGAGAAGCGGCGCGCCGTCTCAGCGCCGAAGGGCGCAGCGGCGACCGCTCGATCCTCTTCGTTTCTTCCACCGCGTCGCGTCTCGGTTCGGGCGGCGAGTTCGTCGATTACGCCGCGGGCAAAGGCGCGCTCGACACCGCCACGCGCGGCCTTGCGGCGGAGCTGGGGCCGAGCGGCGTACGCGTCAACGCGGTGCGGCCGGGGCTGATCGAAACCGAGATGCAGGCCGATAGCGGTTGGCCGGAGCGGGCCGAGACCATGGGGCGCGCCGCGCCGCTCGGCCGCGCGGGCCGGGCGGAAGAGGTGGCGACAGCGATCCTCTGGCTGCTCTCGGCGGAGGCGTCATATGTGAGCGGCGCGCTGCTCGATGTCAGCGGCGGGCGCTGAGCCTTGAGTTTCGACAGGTTTTAAGCCGAAAAATCGGCGCGATGTCGCCTTTTGGTCGTGCGTATCGGCGCATAAGGCGTAAGAGGCGGAGCGGGACACTGGCTGAAGAGAGGCGGTAGGCGATGCGGCGTGAGCGGATGGGACGGCGGTCGTTTCTCGGATCATGCGCAGGCGCGCTCGGGGGCGCGGCGCTGGTCGCTGGCGCGCCGAGCGCGGCCGAGGCGCGGTCGGCGGCGGAGATCGATCTTGCGGCGGCGGACGCGCTCTCGGATCTCTATCGCGTGCGCCCGGCGGCGCGCGGCGTGGCCGAACGCTCTTTCGGCGCGCTGATCGTGCCGGACATCGTGAAAGCCGGCTTCATCGTCGGCGCGTCCTATGGCGAAGGCGCGCTCATTATCGGCGGGCGCACCGACAGCTATTGGTCCTACACCGCGGGTTCGATTGGGCTTCAAGCCGGGGCGCAGCGCACACGGCTCGCGCTGTTCTTCATGGGACAAGAAGCGCTTGACGGGTTTTTGCGGAGCGACGGCGTCGAGATGGGCGTCGACGCCGAAGTGACCTTGATCGATGGCGGCGCGGATATGCGCCTCGACACCACGCGCGGCGACGGCGACGAAATCATCGCCTTCGTCTTCGGCCGCGCCGGGCTGCTCGGCGGCGCCAGCTATTCCGGCGGCAAATATCGCAGGCTGGCGCGCTAAGCGGGTCGGCTCGCAGGTCATGGCGGCGGGGCGAGGGGCGCCGCGCGCCAGTCAGCGTTGAGCGTAGGGAGGGCGCGGGACCATGAAACGGAACGCCACAGGATCGAAACGGCCTGAAGGACGCAGCGTCTCATTGAGCAGCGTCTCATTGAGCAGCGTCTCATTGAGC
>JBCBCG010000077.1:0-18324 GCA_038530925.1 Pseudomonadota bacterium | reverse complement strand
GCTTAAGAACGATCTCGCGCGCCAAGCGGTTCAGGACGCAGGCCCGACGCTTGACGCCCCGGTTTTTCCACCGCCGGCGCCGCCGAGCGCGCCGACAGCGCCGATCCGCGCGGCGCAAGCGCAGGAGCCGCCGAGGCTTGAGCCTCACGCCTTTGGGATCGGCGGCGAGCGCTTCGCCATCGATCTGCCGGCGGACGCGCAGATCGCCGAGGATCCGGGCGGCGCTTATGTCTGGATCGAGGTCGCGCCATCGGATGAAGCCGCGCCGACGCTGTGGCTCGAAGCGCCTTACGACGAGAACCAACCCTTCGCGCTCAACGCCGCCGCGGAGTTCAGCGCGGGGGCCCGGCTCGAGTATCGCACCTCTCTGGCGATCGATGGCGTGGGCGAGCGCGAGGCGCATCTCGATGGGCGATTGACGCTCGGCCCGCGCGTTTGGAGCGTCTCCTGCGTGCTGCGTCCGGAGATGGCGCGCGCGGACGACGCGGAGTGGTGCCTGCCCTATCTGCGCAGCATCGCGCCTGCGTCCTGAACCGCTTGGCGCGCGAGATCGTTCTTAAGCGGCGCCGCGGGCTCAGGAGAGCGCTGGAGATCCGATCAGTCGGCTGGCGCGAGCGCGCTGGAGACACGCCGATTGCGGCGGCGGCGCGAGGCCGCGCCCTATCGTCGACCCGGCCGGAGCGCGTCCAGACCGGGCCGCCGCAGCGGTATGCGAGAGGCGCGCGCCGCCGCCCCGAGATGCGAGCGGCGGCGCGCAGCGCGTGATCAGGTCAGCGCGCCGAGCTTCTCTTCGATCGCCTTTTTCAGGTCCGCGACGCTGAACGGCTTCGCGACGAACTGATCGACGAGATCATCAGTCGCCTGATCCCGATACATTTCGCTGGTGGCCAGCAGGAAGGTCAGGTTCTTCAGAACCGGATGACCTTTGACTTCCTTGGCCAGATCCATGCCGCTCATGCCCGGCATGTTCAGATCAGAGATGACCACGTCGAATTTGGCCGCCTGCAGATCCTTCAGCGCCGCATCGCCGCTGGCGGCGAGCGCCACGTCCACAATGCCCATACGCTTCAGGCACTGACGCGCCAAGCCGCGCATAGACTGCTGATCATCGACAACCATTACCTTCAAGCTTTTGGCAACAGGCATTTTTTTTCCTTTCTGGCCGCACCGGCCCCTCACAACACGCTGGGATCCGCCGATCCCACGCTCACACCCGCGGACCGCCCGCCGCGAGCTGGCTGATCCGAGCCGGCATCTGCTCGAGATCATGCTCCTCGTTGACCGCGCCGACCTCGTTAGCGGCGCGCGGCATTCCATAGACGACGCAGCTGCTCGCCGCCTCGCCAAGACAGATCGCGCCCTTGCGGCGCATCTGCAGCATTCCTTCCGCGCCGTCGCGGCCCATGCCGGTCAGAATCACGCCGAGCGCTTTGTTTCCGAGCTGCGCCGCGACCGAGGCGAAGCAGACATCGACGGAGGGGCGATGGCCGGAGACGGGCGGCTGCTCATGCAAGCGCGCGGCGATCCCGCCGGCGCGGCGCTCGATCTCCAAATGATGCGAGCCCGGCGCGATGCGGATCATGCCGTCGCGCAGCGTCTCGCCATCGCGCGCTTCGGCAACGTCATGGCCTGTTTGCTGCGCGAGGCGATTGGCGAAACGGCCCGTGTATTTCTCAGGCATATGGACGACGACCACGATCGGCGGCAGGCCGCGCGGCAGACGCTCCACAATCGATCCCAACGCGGCGACGCCGCCAGTGGAGGCGCCGATGGCGATCAGCTCCGGACCGCCGCGCCGCGCCGTGGCTGGGGCCTGCCGCAGCGACGCTTGAGGCGCCGTCGCCGCGATCTTGCGGCGCACCGTGGCGCGGCTCGCGGCGCGCACTTTCTCTCGCACCGTTTCGCCGAAGGAGGCGGCGCGCGGCCCGCCGGCCGGCTTTGCGATGAAATCCACTGCGCCTGTCTCGAGCGCGGCCAAGGTCACTTCCGCGCCCTCGCTGGTCAGCGAGGAGACCATCACCACCGGCATCGGCCGAAGCGTCATGATCTTGTCGAGAAATTGCAGGCCGTTCATGCCGGGCATCTCGACGTCCAGCGTCACCACATCCGGGTTGGTCGCCTTGATGACGTCGCGCGCCTCGTATGGCTCCTTCGCGTCGCCGGCCACGATGATGTCGCCTTCGGCCTCCAATGCGGCGCGCAGCATCGAGCGCACCAGCAGGCTGTCGTCGACGACGACAACTTTGATGGGCGCATCCGCCGCCTGACGTTGAAAAGCGTTCATACGAACAACTCCACGCCGCCCGCCTTGGGCTTGGTCTCCACCTTGGCCTTGAGGCGCATCTCTTGTTCTTTCACCGACGCCGGCTCGAGCCTCAGAACCGAGACCCGGCCCGTTTCGGGAAAGAAGAAGATCCGCCGCGCTCGCGATCCGCCAAGATCTTGAGCGGCGACCGAAACGCCTTCTCGCCGCAGATAATCCAACACGAACCTTGCGTTTCTGTCGCCGACCGTCTCTTTTGCGCTGGATTCGATCACATTGCCGCCGCCGAATACTTTGGCTTCGAGACGATTTTTAGAGCCGCCGCGGCGCAGAATATCATTGATCAGCACCTCCATGGCGTTGGTGCCGTAGCGCATCGACCCTGATCCACCGTCTGATTTGTCGTCCGGCAGCAAGAAGTGATTGAGCCCGCCGACGCCGGTCCCAGGATCGCGGATGCAGGCCGCGACGCAGGAGCCGAGCAGCGTGACGAGCGCAAGACCCTTCTCGTCGGTCACGAGGTGATCGCCTGGCAGGATGATCGTGGCGTTCGCCCCGATCTTAGCGTCGAAATAGACGCGGTAGCCGCCCGCCGCCGCCGCTCCAGCGCGCGCGCTCATGACCGCCTCCGATAGATCGTCGATCCTTCGCTCCGCAGCAGCGGATGCTCGCCGAGAAGCGATTCCGAATGGCCGAGATAAAGCGCGCCATCCGGCCGCAGCAGCTCCGCCATGCGGTTCACAACGCCCATTTTGGTCTCGGCGTCGAAATAGATCAGCACGTTGCGGCAGAAGATGACATCGAACGGCCCGGACATCGGCCAGGGCTGGAGCAGGTTGAGCTGACGAAAGCTGATATGCTGCTTCAGCGTCGGCGCCGCGGCGTAGCCGTCAGGCCCCGAGGTGAAGGCCCTCTTGCGCAGCGCCTCGGGAATGGGCGCGACGCGGTCTTCGGCGTAGACGCCCTTCGAGGCGCGATCGAGGATGTTCGTGTCGAGATCCGTCGCTAGGATTTTCAGATCGCTCAGCCGCGCCGCGGCGGAGTCGAGCACCGTCATGGCGATCGAGTACGGCTCCTCGCCGCTTGAACAAGCGGACGACCAGATGCGGAACCGTGATACGCCCGCCGCGGCGGCCGGCTCCAGCATCTCGTCTTTGAGATGCTCGAAATGATGGTTTTCGCGAAAGAACGAGGTGAGGTTGGTCGTCACCACATTGATCAGCTCGCCGATCTCAGACGCGCCGGCGGCGCTGTCGACGAAGGCCAAATACTCGCCGAATGTCGTCATTTTATTGGCGCGCACCCTCCGCGAGATGCGCGATTGGATCATCTCAAGTTTATGTTCTTTGATGACGATACCGGTCAGATCATAGACAAGGCCGGAGAACCGTTCGAACTCCTGCGGCGTCATTTTCGCGTTGTCCGCAGCCGGCGCCGGGCGCCGCGAGGTTTCGATGGTGCTCATCTCAGTACTCCGACCATGGCTCGTCCGCATGGCGCCGCGACGCCGTCTCCTCATTGAGCAGGGCCTCGCCCCGCTGCGCGGCGGCGCGCCAATCGCGATCCGCCCGCCGCTCCGTCACCGTCTGCTCCGCGCCGCCGCTCAGCGCGCGCGCATGCCCCAAAGCGGCGGCGAGCGCCGCTTCAAGCCGGCTCTGCGCCAGGCGGAGAGACGCCGCATCCGCCGCGCCGCCCGCCGCGCTTCCGGCTTCCTGATCCGCCTCTCGGCGCAGCCGGCCGAGCGCCCGCTCAACCGCTTCGGCGCTCGCGGCGAGACGCGCGAGCCGCGCTCGCCGATCCAGGCAGCGCCGCGCCACGGCCGATCTCCGCGCCGGCGCGCCTTAGGCCGCCATCTCGTTCCGGGTCGGGAACAGCCGGTCGAGTTCAAGCAGCGCGATCATCTCATCGCCGCTGGAGACGAGGCCGCTGATGGATTCCAGATCCATCTCCCGCGCGCCGGACGGGATCGCCCGGACATCCTCCGGCGAGACCGTCAGAATGTCGGAGACCGCATCCACCAGAATGCCGACGCTCTGCTCGCCGATCGAGGCGATCACCACGACATGGTTCTCGGTCGCTTCGGTGATCGGGCCGCCGAAACGCGCGCGCAGATCCTGCACCGGCACGATCGTGCCGCGCAGGTTCAGCACGCCGCGGGTGTAATGCGGCTGGTTCGGCAGCGCCGTGGTCGGCGTCCACTGCTTAATCTCGCGCACGCGCACGATTTCAACGCCGTAAAGACGCTCGCCAACGGCGAAAGTGACGTATTGCTTGGTGTCCGCGGCGTCTTTGCGATCATCGTCGGAAGCTTGCTTGCTATCGGTCATCTCTCTAACTCCTCACCCGATTTCATCGGAATTTTGTTTGTTTAGAAGAACATGTCCTGCCCGGCGCCCGCGCCTGAACCGCCGAACGCGCCGGCGCCGCCGCCGCTCAGCGCCTGGAGCGCGGGAATGTCGAGGATCAGCGCGACGCGGCCGTCTCCCAGGATCGTGGCGCCGGAGACGCCGTCGACGCGCTGGAAGTTCGTCTCGAGGCTCTTCAAGACGACCTGGCGCTGGCCGAGCAGCTCATCCACCTGGATCGCGACCCGCCCTTCGTTCTCGGTCTCGACCACCACAACAAGCTCGCCAGAGCCTTGCGCGGTTTCGAGATTGAGCGCCTGGCGCAAGTTGATCATCGGCAGCCACTCGCCGCGATAGCGCATCACCGGCACTTCACCCGGCAGCACGTCGATGGACTTCTCATCGAGCTTGACCGCCTCGACGATGCTGCCGAGCGGCAGCACGAAACGCTCCTGCCCGACGCCGACGGTCATTCCGTCGAGCACCGCCAGGGTCAGCGGCAAGGTGATGACGAAGCGCGTGCCCTCGCCCGGGAAGCTCGTGACCGTCACGCGGCCGCCCAGCGCCTGCACCTTCTTCTTCACCACATCCATGCCGACGCCGCGGCCCGAGACGTTGGTGACTTGCGCCGCGGTCGAGAAGCCCGGATGGAAGATCAGCATGTCGATCTCTTCATCCGACAGCGTCGCATCCGGAGAGACGACGCCCTTCTCGATCGCTTTGCTCAGCACGCGCTCGCGGTTGATGCCGGCGCCGTCATCCGTGATCAGGATGCGCACGCGCTCGCCGCGATGCTCGGCGGAGAGATTGATCGTGCCCGTGCGCGGCTTTCCTTTCTCAACCCGCGCATCCGGCATCTCGATGCCGTGATCCATCGAGTTGCGCAGCATATGGGTCAGCGGCTCGGAGAGCTCCTCGATCACCGTGGTGTCGACCTCGGTGTGCTCGCCCGAGAGCACGATGCGCACGTCTTTGTTCAGCGAGGCGGCGAGGTCGCGCACCACGCGCGGCATGCGCGAGAACACCGCCTTCACCGGCTGCGCGCGGATCGCCATCACGCTTTCCTGCAGCTCGCGCACCTGACGCGAGAGCGCCTCGACAGCATGGGTGACCTGAATGTCGCCATGCGCTTCGAGTTCTGAGAAATTCTGCGCCAGCACCGCTTGGGTGATCACGATCTCGCCGACCATGTTCACCAGCCGATCGATCCGGTTCAGCTCAACGCGCAGCGCTTTGGACGCGGCGACTTTGGGCGGCGCGGATTTCGAGCCGCCCTCCTCATCGGCCTTCGCCTTCGCCGCCGGTTTCGCCGGGGCGGGCTCCGCAGGCTTCGCCGCCTCCGGCTTCGGCGCTTCCGCCTCCGACGCATCCGACTCCGACGCCTTGGCCTCAGGCTCCTGCGGCGCCTCCGCCGGCGCTGTTTGCGCCGCCTCAGCCGCATCGCCTTCGTCGTCCTTCACATCCTCAGCGGGCGCCGCCGCAGCAGCGTCAGCGCCCGCTTTGGCAAAAGGGTCGTCGACAACGACCTCCGCCGCCAAAGTGTACATGAAGAGGAAGCTCTCAAGCTCCGTCGGCGCGACGTCGGAGGACAGCGTCACCTTCCAGCTGAGCGGCGTCTCAAGCGGCTCCATGGCGTCGACCGCCGGATGATCGCCGAAGCTCTCGACGGCGACGGCGCCGAAGCGCTTGAGCGCGCGCACGAATTTCAGTGGGTCATGGCCGGCGCGCATGAAGTCCGAGGCCGGCTTCAGCGTGATGACGATGTCGCGCTCCGGCTCGCCTTCAGCCTCGAGCGGCGCATCCGCCGCAGCGGCGGCCTCCGCGGCCGGCTCGTCTTTCTTTTTCGAAGACGTCTGCTGCGCCGGCGCGTCGTCGCCCGGCACCGGACGCGGCGACTCGACGCCGGCCAGCTCCGCCAGCTCGCCCATGATCCGGTCGGCCGTGGTCCGGTCGAAGCCGTCGCCATTGCCCTGCGCGTCCTCGATCAGCGCCGACATCATGTCGCTCGCGCGCAGCAGCACCTGACACACCCGGTCGCTCGCTTCGAGCTTGTCCGAGCGCAGCGCATCCATGGTAGTCTCAAAGACATGCGTGAACTCGACGAGATCATCGAGCCCGAACGCGCCGGCGCCGCCCTTCACCGAATGCACCGCGCGGAAGGCGGCGTTCAGCGTCTCGGCGTCGAAATCGCCTTCGACCATTTGCGACAGACAATCAGCCAGCTCGCCGAGCCGCTCCTCGCATTCCTGAAAGAAGATTGTCAGAAATTCTTCCATCTCATCCATGTCGGGCCTCATTCATTCAGCGGCGGGCGCGCCGTTCGGTCGCAGCGTCGGGTCGGCGATGCGTCAGGTCAGTTGATCGACGAGACGCAGGATCTGATCGGGATCGAAGGGCTTGGTCAGCCAGCCGGTCGCGCCCACTTCGCGCGCCCGCTGCTTCAGGTGGTCGGCCACTTCCGTCGTCAGCAGCAGCATCGGCAGCGCGCGGCCCTCAGGCTCTTTGCGCGCGGCTTCGATGAATTCGAGACCGTTCATCACCGGCATGTTGAGATCGGTGATCACGATGTCGGGCGGATCGGCCAGCAGCTTTTCGAGCGCCTGCTTGCCGTCTTCGGCTTCGATCACGGTGTGGCCCGCCTTTTTCAGGCAGCCGGCCAACATGATCCGGAATGTGATGGTGTCGTCTACGGCGAGCACGCGTTTCATTTCACGAACTCCATTTTCATCAGGTCTTGAAACAGGCCGAGATCGGAGAACGCGTCGACGAAGGCCGCGGAGGGCTCTTTCAGCGCGACTTTGCGATCGCTATCGGCCATCGCATCGGCGACGGCGGCCAAAGTGAGCACCACGCATCCGTCGATCTCTTCAACGCCGGACGCGTCGATCGTCAGCCGTTGATCCGCATCGGCGGCCACCTCGGACAGGATCGCCTGCGCCGCCTCAACGGTCGCTTTCGGCGGAATTTGATAGGCCTGCATGGATCAGTTCGCTCCTATGGTTGCCGGCGGCGAACGCCGTTTCGGGGGGCGCGCGACCGCCTAGCGCTCAGCGGCGCTGACCATCGACCGCAGAGGTTCGAAGAATTCGGGATCAGGTTCGCTCAGCATTTTCAGCGCCTTGTTCCGCTTCAGCGAGCCGAGGCGCGCGGAGCCGAGCACCAGCAAAGGCTCGTCGGGAAGATCGACTTGCACTTGCACGTTATGCTGGGCGTCCTCGTCGAGAATGATCATGCCGCCGACTTCGAGATCGGAGACGTCGGCGACCGAATAAATCGCCGAATGCAGAACCGGCTGGATGTCGAGCGGCGTCTCCAGCACGACGTCGAGCATATGCGCCGCCCAAGCGTCGCGGCTGTTGGAGGTGTGCGAGGAGCTCTTTTTGAGGCGCGTCGCCATCAGATCGAGCGCCGAGAAAGGCAGCACGAACTCGAAATCGCCGCTGCGCGCCGCTTCGCCGATATCGAGCGAGACCTTGACCGACAGCACATCCGAGCGCTCGGGCGCGATGTTCGCGGACATCGGCATATGCTCGAAATTGGTGCAGCGCATCGGGATCTCTTCATCGACGCCGAACGCGGCGTTCAGCCCGCGCGAGAACCCTTCGGCGATCATATCGACCAGAGGCGCGCACATGGCGTTGTCGATCCCGGTCGGCCGGCGCGCCGCGAATTCCGGCAGCTCCGAAGGCGAGCCGCCCATTCTGAGGTCGACCACATGGAAGACGAGATCCATGTCGAGGTTCACGAAGGCGGCGCGGTCGACGCCCTCGACCTCGACGATGCCGATCATGGCGGGCATGGACATGCCGTCGAGCACCTCAGAGAAGCTCTTGGTCTCGATCTCGAGGATCATGCCCTCGACGATGGTGCCGAGATAAGCGCGCGCCTTTTTCTCGACAGCTTTAATCAACTCGGTGACGATGTCGTTCATCCGAGGCAGTGGCGCGTTGATTTTACGCGCGGTTTCCACCTTCTTGCGGACAAGACTTTCTGTCTCTGAACTCATTGAACAGTCGCCCCATTCGTCGTCCATCGCAGCGCAGGCTGCGAGGCGCCCGGTTAATTGACCCGGGAAGAATTAGGGAGCCTGTCTTTCAATCCCGTAAAACGAGTAGAGTGTGATTTGCAGAGATCCTTGCTTTTTGGAAAGGCAAGGAACGAAAAGCGGATCAAGCTCCTATTAGGAATGATTGCCGGCATCTTTCAGCGCAGCCTCAAGCATGGTCAAGAGCAAATGGCCTTGATCGATGCACGTTTACGGCGATCTAACCAATCCATGGTGAATTACGTAACAACAAAGCAGCGCCTTAAGCGGGTGTTACCGCGTAATTTACTTGTCCTTAGAGGGTCTGACCGTGGCCAGCGATGAAGCGACGACGATAATCGTCAAGAAAAAGAGCGGCAAAGGCGGCGACGGCCATCATGGCGGCGCGTGGAAAGTCGCTTACGCGGACTTCGTGACCGCGATGATGGCGTTCTTCCTGCTGATGTGGCTGCTGAACGCCACCTCCGAGGAGCAGCGCAAAGGCATTGCCGATTACTTCTCGCCCAAGCTCCCAATCAGCGACGTCTCCTCCGGCGGGCAGAGCCTGTTCGGCGGCGAGAGCGCCGCGAGCTCGGAGACGCTGTCCCGCAGCGGCGTCGGCGGGCGCACCTCGGATGACGAGGACGGCGAAGGCGAAGGCGAAAGCGCGGCTCAGGTCGCGGCGCCGGACCCGGCCAGCGCCGATCCGCTCATCAACGCGATGGCCTTCGCCCGCGCGGAAATCGAGCGCGAGGCCGAGGAGATCGAGGCGGCGGAAACGGCGGAGATCCTGATCGAAGCCATCGCCGCCCAGGAGGAGCGCCTCGCGATCGAAACCGCTGATGCGGTTGGACCTTACGCGCGCGGCGAGACCATCGAAGACCGCGCCGATCTGCAAGAAGCGCTGGGCGATCCGGCGATCGAGGCGGGCGAGCGCGCAGCGATGCGCGCCGCCTATGAAGCGATCGAGGAGATCGACGAGGCCGGCGAGTTGCTGCGCCATCTCTCCATGCGCGTCACGCCTGAAGGGCTGCTGATCGAGATCGCCGAGACCGCGCGCACGCCGCTCTTCGCCTCCGGCTCGGCCGAACCCTCCGAGGTGATGCGGTCGCTGATGGAGGCGATCGGGCCGGTGATCGCCCAGCTCGAGAACAAAGTCGCGATCGTCGGGCACACCGACGCCCAGCCCTTCGCGGCGGGCAGCGCCCGCACGAACTGGACCCTGTCGGCCGAGCGCGCGGACGCCGCGCGCCAGCTCCTGATCAGCGCCGGCCTGCCCGAGACGCGCATGGCCCGCATCTCCGGCGCCGCGGATCGCTCTCCCTTGGTCGACGACGTGTTCGCGCCGGAGAACCGGCGGATCGGCCTCACTCTTCTCCGCGAGACGCCGAAGCGCTCTCGCCCCCTCGCGCCCGCTGTTGGTGGGACGACCGACCTGGCTCCGCGCTCGAATGGCGGCGGCGCCGAGGTTAACGATCTCTAGAAGGAAACCACGATGGGTCTGTCATCTTCCCTCAACGCCAGCGTGATGGGTCTGGACGTCAACGCGTCCGCTCTGGCCGCGATCTCCGACAACATCGCGAACTCGGGCACCAACGGCTATAAGCGCTCGGTCACCGATTTCGCCTCGATCGTCACCGGCAGCGTCGCCGGCACCTATGACGCGGGCGGCGTGCGCGTCTCCTCGTTCAAAGCGGTGGATGAGCGCGGCTCGCTGATCAGCACCTCGGGCTCGACCGATATCGCCATCCTCGGCCGCGGCCTGCTGCCGGTGACCACGGTCGCGCAGCGGAACGATCCGAACGAGACGCGCCCGCTTCAGTTCCTCTCCACCGGGTCTTTCGATCAGGATGAGGAAGGCTATCTGATCACTTCGACCAATCTGCAGCTCTTGGGTTGGCCGGTCGACAGCGCGGGCAATGTCGGCAATGTGACGCGCACCAGCGCCGCCGGCTTGCAGCCGATCAACATCTCGAACTTCAATTTCGCCACCAACCCAACCACCAATGTTGAAGCCGGCATCAACCTGCCCGCCTCCTCCTCCGTCGGCGTCGCCGGCAACGCGTTCACCAACAGCATCGAGTATTTCGATGACATCGGCGCTTCGCAGACGCTGACGCTGAACTTCACGTCCACGGCGAATGCGAACCAGTGGACGATGACCATCACCGACAGCGCCACGGCGACGGCGAACAACCCGATTACGACCGCGACGCTGACCTTCCACGATAACGGCGCGAACGCCGGCTATCTCGACGCGCTGACGGGCCTCGGCTCGACGACCACTCCGGCGGCGGCGTGGGATGCGACCACCGGCGTCTTGACGCTTCAGGTGAACGACAACGTCGATCCGATCACTTTCAACATCGGACCGGAAGACTCCACCGCCGGCTTCATGACCCAGTTCGTGGCTGAATTCGCGCCGGTCGACGTGGTCAAGGACGGCACGCCAGTGGGCGGTTTGTCTTACGTGGAAGTCGATGAGAGCGGCAATCTGCAGGCCGTCTACGACACCGGCTTCCGTCAGACCATCTACAAGATCCCTGTGGCCGATGTGCCTGATCTGAATGGTCTGCAGGCGCTCGACAACCAGGCCTTCGCCATCAGCGCCGAGTCCGGAGACTTCTATCTCTGGGACGCCGGCACCGGCCCGACCGGTCAGATGTCCGGCTATGTGCTCGAGATGAGCACCACCGACATCGCGGCGGAGCTGACGCATCTGATCGAGACGCAGCGCGCCTACTCCTCGAACGCGCGGATCATCACCGCGGTCGACGAGATGATGCAGGAGACGACGAACCTCTAACCGGCGCGCCGCGCCGCCTCGGACCGGCCGCGCCCATCGCGGCCGGTCCGCCCGCCGCGCGCGTCGGCGCGCGGCTCCCCCTTTGACGCCGCGTCCCGATCCGAAACGCCGCCCTCTGAAACGCCGCCCTCTCACTCGCCTGAGCCTCAAACGCCGACGACCGACAAGGAGTATCCCCTTATGGGCCTGAGCAGCGCTCTCAACACCGCCTACACCGGGCTCGCGGTCTCCACGCTGAGAACCAACGTGGCCGCGAACAACATCGCCAACGCCTCCACCGATGGCTATGTCCGCCGCAGCCTCGATGTGACCTCCATCGCGCTGGACGGCTTCGGCGCCGGCGTGCGCGCGGAAGGCGTCAGCCTCGCGACCAACCCCGCGCTCACGGCCGATCGCCGCGAGGCGGACGCCGCAGCCGGCGGCGCCCAAGTGCTCGCCGAAGGCACGGAGGTTTTAGCCCGGCTGATCGGCGATCCGAGCGATCCCGGCGCGATGACCGAGCGCTATACGCGCCTCGAGACCTCGCTGCGCGCGCTCGCAGAGGATCCGGGCAAGAGCTTCTTGCAGACGGATGTGTTGAACTCGGCCGAGTTCGTGCTCGACGGCTTCCATGACATGCAGCGCGACGTGCTGGATCTGCGCGAGGACGCGGATCGGCAAATCGCCGAGCTGATCCATGACGCTAATCTCGTGCTGGAGCAGATCGCCACGCTCAACGAGCTGATCCGCAAAACGAATTCGATCAACGGCGATATCGGCGAGATGAAGGCCGAGCGCGGCCGGCTGATCGACCAGATCACCGAAACCTTCCCGGTGCGCGTCTATGAGAATGATTTCGGCGCGGTGCTGCTGACCACCGAGACCGGCCACACGCTGGTGGGCGACGCCGGCTATAACGAGATCCAGTTCACGCAGGCCAATGTGATCGATCCGACATCGGATCTGGCCAGCGGCGATCTCAGCGGCATCACGATCGCCGGCATCGACCTGACGCCGCCGGCGTCGACCGCGCTGACGGATGGCCGGCTCTATTCGCTGTTCCAGCTGCGGGATGTGACGACCGTCGAGTTCCAAGGGCAGATCGACGGGCTGGCGCAGGACCTGATCAACCGCTTTGAAGACGTCGACGTGACCGCCGAAGGCCTCTTTATCGACGCCGGCAACAATGACGGGGCGCCGGGCACGGCCGGCCGCATCGCCGTGAACGCCGCGGTCGACCCGGATCAGAGCGGTCTTTTGACCCGTCTGCGCGACGGCATCGGCGCGACCGCCGTCGGCGAGACCGGAAACAACCAACACGCCCAAAGACTGCTTGAGGCGATGACGGACACGCGGGCCTACGCCACCAACATCGCCGGCAATGTGTTCGTGAGCTCCGCGGACGGAGCCATCACCTCCGGCGCGACGCTCTACACCGCGGCGACCACCGTGGCCGACCAAACCGGCCTGACGCCGGTCTACAGCCTGACCGACGACGCCGGCGGAACCTTCGTGATCGACGCGACCACCGGCGCGGTGACGCTGGCGCCGGCGCAAACGCTCACGGCGGGCGTCGACTATAAAGTGACGATCCAGGCGCTCGCCGGCCATAACGCGGTGCTGCACACCTCCACCTCGGCGGGCGCCGGCATCACCCACACGTTGACCAACGACGCCGGCGGGCTGTTCGAAATCGATGCGGCCACTGGCGAGGTGAGCCTTGTCGCCGGGCAAACGATCGATTTCGAGACCGCGACCAGCTTCAACATTCAGATCACCAGCACCGACGGCGTGACGCCGGTTGTGCAGAATGTGACGCTGACCGCTGAACAGATCCGCACCGCGACCGGCGTCACCGTCGAGACCGAAACCGTCGCCATCAGCACCGACAACACGGTCGGTCCGGTCGGCCGCTACGACGCGCATGATCTCGTCTCGGCGCTGACCTCGATCCTCTCGACCAATTCGGTGAACGCGGCGCAAGAATCGACGCTGCGCACCACCTATCGCGATCTTCTGGAGACGCAGGAGATCAGCGAGACCGGCGTGAACCTCGATTTTGAGCTCGGACAGCTCAACGAGATCCAGACCGCCTACGCCGCGAATGCGCGCGTGGTGCAAGTGATCGACGAATTGATGCAGATCTTGATGGAGATTTAACGATGTATCTCTCGGGCATCCCCACTGTTCTTCTGCATCGCAACATGCAGACTTACATCGCGCAAACGCAAAGCGACATGCGCGATGCGCAATTTGAGACCACCACCGGCATCGCCGCCAATCTACCGTCGCATCTGAACGGCGATGTCGGCCGCATGCGCCAGATTGAAAAGCAGATCGCCGATATCGACCAGCGCCTGCTGTCGATCCAAGGCTTCGTCGCCGAAGCCTCGATGGCGCAATTCTCGCTGGAGGATGCGCGCGTCGCGGCTTCCGATCTGATCGTCGACATGAAAAGCGCCGTCGGCCTCGACAACGAGCAGCTGATTAAAGCGTCCTATATCGACGCCGATATCGAGCTGCGCGCGCTGTTCGATCGCCTGAACACGCCCTATGCGGGACGCTACATCTTCAGCGGCGCCGCCACCGACACGCCGCCGCTCGGCGATGTCGAGACGCTGCTGATGGATGTGCAGACCATCGTGGCCGCCGGCGGCGGCGTCGAGGCGGCGCTCGACACGTATTTCAACACGGCGGCCGGCGGGTTTCAGACCAACATCTACAATGGCTCGACCAATCCAGGGCCGGATCGCGAAGTGGGCGTCGGTCACCGCATGGGCATCGAGGCGACGGCGCTTGATCAGGGCATCGTCGATGTGATCCGCGGCCTCGCGGTGATGGCGGTGGTCGACGACGCCAATCTGACGGCGGGCGGCGTTCGCGATCAGATCATCAACAACGCCGCGGACACGCTGGCCGAAGGCGTTGACGAGGTGCTGCAGCTGCAAACCAACCTCGCCACGCTGGAGGCCGAAGCCAAGGATTTCGAGATCCGCGGCCTGGCGCAGCGGCGCGTTTTTGAGGATCAGCTTCTGGCTCTCGTGGGCGTCGATCAGACGGCGGCGGCGACGCGGCTCAACTTCCTGCAAACGCAGCTCGAGACCGCGTATGTCACCACGTCGCTGATCCAGAACCTCTCACTCGTCAACTACTTGAGGTAACACCGATGACCCGGAGCGGCAGAAGCCCTCTCACTGCGCTGGCCTTTGCGCTGTTCGCCGCCTCCGCGGCGGCGATGGCGGCGGCGCCGGCGCTCGGCGCGCCTCAAGCGCGCATCAAAGACCTGGTCGAGTTCGAAGGCGTGCGCGGCAACGATCTGGTGGGCTACGGCCTCGTGGTCGGCCTGAACGGCAGCGGCGACAGCGGCCGGAACGCGCCCTTTATGGAGGAGGCGCTCGGCAATCTGCTCGAGCGGCTCGGCGTGAATGTCGCGGGCGACGATTTTCGGCCGCGCAACGTCGCCGCCGTGATCGTCACGGCGGAGATGCCGCCTTTCGCCCGCGCCGGCTCGCGGGTCGACGTCACGGTCTCGGCCGTCGGCGATGCGGACAATCTCCTCGGCGGCACGCTGGTGATGACCCCGCTCGTCTCGTCGGATGGCGAGATCTACGCCGTCGCCCAAGGCCCGATCCTCTCCGGCGGCGCGCTCGCCGAAGGCGATGCGGCCGAAGTGACCACCGGCGTTCCCACCGCGGGCACCTTGCCGGGCGGCGCGCGGATCGAGCGGGAGATCCCGTTTGAATTCAGCTCGATGCGCGATGTGAACCTGGCGCTCCGCAATCCGGACTTCACCACCGCGAGCCGGATCGAGCGCGCCGTCAACCGCGCGCTCGGCCGCTCGGCGGCGACGATGCTCGACAGCGGCACCGTCGCGCTCGATCTCTCTCATGTCCGCTCGCCGGCGCATATGATCAGCCGGATCGAGAACCTTACGGTGGCGCCCGCGCAAAAGGCGCGCGTCGTCATCGATCAGCGCTCCGGCACGATCGTGCTCGGGTCGGAAGTGAAGATCAGCTCGGTGGCGGTCAGCCAGGGCAATCTGACGATCCAGGTGAATGAGCGGCCCGTGGTGGTGCAGCCGAGCCCGTTCTCCGAGACCGGCGACACGGTGGTGGTGCCGCGCACGGACATCCAGATCGACGATGGCCGCGACGCGCGCATCGGGGTGGTTGAGCAGAACGCCACGCTTGCGGATCTCGTCCAGGGCCTCAACGCCCTCGGCGTCGGGCCGCGCGGCATGATCGACATCCTCAAAGCGATCAAAGCCGCCGGCGCGCTGCATGCGGAGTTCGTGATCCAGTAAATCCGATCTCGTCCATCCGAACCAAAGAAACCTCTCGGCGCGGGCCGAGAGGTTTCTTTGGTTTCAGGCGCGCCACGAAAACGCCGCACCTAATGCGAAACAAGACAAGGACTAACGCTTGAAGGACGCTGAGCATGACAGACGCGCCGCGCCATGATTTCGAGCTCCATGGCCCGCCGCACCGCGTGCGCGTCGACGCCTTCACGCCCGAAGCGAAGCGGTTTTTGGCTGAGTTCGGCGCCGTCGGCGACGCTAATGCGGCGAATTTCATCCATGCGGCCAAGCGCGCAGGGCTCAGCGTGCGTCACACTCAAGGCTCCGTTCCCGAAGGCTGGAGCTTGAGCGAGTGGCATGATCATTGGGACGGGATCGGCCGCCTCAGCCAAGGCGATTAAGCGCTGGAGCGCAGGGAATCGCGGGCGCGGATCCGGCGTCTTGAGCTCAGTTTGAGCTCAAATTGGGCTCAATGCCGCCAGCGCTGCCGTGGGGCTCCCGGCGCGTGGAGCCACGCGCGCAGCACCGCAAGGCTCTCATCGCTATGCGCTGAAACCGCGCGCCGCAGCCGCGCCGTCGCCGCCTCTACGCTGAGCGCATCGTCGCCCTCCTGCGCGCCCGTCTCCGTCTCCTCGGCGCGCTGGCGCAGCGCAGCCTCAAGATCGATGGCGATCTCATCCTTCGACATGAACGGCTCCCTTCCCAAGCAGCGGCGCTCCTCAGACGGCGCGCGCACCGTCCAGCAAGCCTAACAGCGCGCCCTTGAAAGAGCGTTCATCGACAGAGCGCAGAGCGCGCCAGACCCACGCAGCGCGCGCGCAGCGCCGGAACGCATCGGCTTTACCGCCGCGCTTTGCAGAGACTACGCTTTCAGCCCCAAACTGGAGCATCGCCGATGACGTCGGAAGCCGCCCATCCCACCGCCGAGCACATCCCCACCGCCGAGCACATCGAGCTCTTCAGGCGCGACGGCGTCGTACGCTTGCGCAAGGCCTTCGACCCGAAATGGCTCGAGACCCTGCGCATCGGCGTCCAAAACGACATCGCGGCGCCAAGCGAACGCCTGGTCCGCCATTCTCCTAGCGACGCGCCGGCCCATTACTGGGAGGATTTTTGGGTCTGGAACGAGATCCCGGAGATCGGCGCGTTTCTCCGAGAGTCGCCGGCGGCGCGTTACGCCGGGCGCCTGTTGTCAGCGCGGCGCATCAATCTGTTGGTGGACAATTGGTTCTACCGCGAAGCCGGCTCGCCGAGCCGTCCGCCCTGGCATCACGACATCTCGTATTTCGATTTCCATGGCTCGATGTGCGTGCTCTGGCTGCCGCTTGATGCGGTGCGGGCCGAGGACGCCATCGCCTTCGTCCGCGGCTCGCATCTTTGGGGCAAGCACTTCTTGAGGACGCGTTTCAGCGGCGAGCAAGCGCCAGGCGCCGCGCCCGGCGAGGTGAATGGCGTCTTGTACGAAGAGACGCCGGATATCGACGGCGATCCAAGCGCCTACGACATCTTGAGCTTCGATCTCGAGGCCGGAGACTGCCTCTTCTTCGACATGCGCAGCTTGCACGGCGCCTTGAGGACCATCGTCACGAAAACGGACAGCATCCGCTTCACGGCGCGCTTCACCGCGGAAGATGGCCGCATCGCTTATCGCGGCGACTGGGCCGCGCCGGAGCGGCGCATCTTCGAGGCTTGGGGCTATCGGAACGGCGACGCGATCGACGGCCACGCCTTCCCGCGCCTCTGGGAAGCGCCCATCTAGAGCCAGCGCGCCCGAATGAAAAAAGGGCGCCGCGGCGGGCGCCCTTTATTTGTTCGGGAACGCGCAGCCGCGTCTGGTTAATCGGCGCCGAGATCGTCGTCTTCTTCCGGCATCCGGAGTTCGATCACGCCGCGATCGGCCATCTTGCGGATGACGCTGACGACCTGGAATTGGGAATCCTCGCCTTCCCGGCTGTTCGGCATCGAGGCTGTCTCCATCTGCTCGCGGATCTGATCGCCAAGCCGCCGCGAGATGTTGCCGAGGATGTACTCCATGGAATCGACCGAGTTCTTTTGCGCGAACACCAGCGCCTTAATCAGAAGCTCGTTGTCGACCTCGCGTACGATCATCGACACGCTGGCGCGATCCACACGCGCAGGAATATCGTTAAAGGTGAACATCTTACGCTGCACGGCCAAAGCGAGATCCGGCGCCTTCGCCTCAAGTCCGCTCATCAGCTCGCCGCGCTTGTCGCTGCCGAGGAAGTTGAAGATCGAGCCGATCACCTCATCAGGCTTGCGCTTAGATTTGCGCGAGCGGGCGCCGCGCAGGAAGTCGCCCTCGATCGAGGTCTTCACCGCGTCCATCACCGCGCTGCCGAGCGAGCTGACGTTCGAGAGGCGCATGATCACCTCTTCAGCGAAATCTTGCTCGAACCGACCCATCAATTTCGCGGAGGCCTCCGGCCGGATGCGCGAAAGCACCACGGCCACCGTCTGCGGATGCTCGCGCGAGAGGTAATTGGTGAGATCGGCCGGATCGGAGGTGGAGAGCTTCTCCCAAATCGACTGCCCGTCGCCTTCCTCCATATCCTCAAGAATGCGCTCGATGGCGTCGTCACTCAGCACGCT